>NZ_CP009245.1:2276117-2601277 GCF_001941445.1 Corynebacterium aquilae DSM 44791
CGGCTCCGAAGAACATCTTGCCGTCGCCGTCCCAATCCAACAGGCGGCCTAGACCGTTGCGGATTGTGGAACCTAGCGCGTCCCGTTCGCCCTGAACCTTCGCGTTCTCCGCCATGAGCGAAGTCAAGCGTTCAATTGCGAGCGCTTCACGGGAATCCATGCCATTCGAAGTTGCTTCCAACCCGGCTAGGCGACGCTGCTCCGCCGTCAACTTGCGCTGTAGCGCGGCCGCGTCAATCACGGCGAGCCTATGGGCGTAAACCGCCTTAATTTGCTCACGAACCGCTTCGCGTTCCTGCTTCGCGGCAAGAAGCTTCGCGGCGTTGACTTCGTGCTCAAGCGCCATGATTTCCGGGGTAATCTCCGCGACTCCGCGAAGCCTATCGGCCATAGCGTTCCGTTCGGCCCACCTATAGCGGTCATAGGCTCCGGAAAGATCGTCGAAGTCCCGGCGTGCGGACTTCGCCACCTTTTCGCGTTCCGCGGCGAGGGCTTCTTCCGCCTGTGCCACAGTAAGCGCGCCCGCAAGCTGTGCGCGGGCAACGTCCAGGTGAGCGATACGGATATTCCGGGCCGCCGCTTCCTGTTCGCGAACAGCGTTCATCACGGAGTATCGAAGGTTCTCCACGGCGAAGAATTGCTTCTCCGTCGCAACCGCCAATTCCCGCATGATCGCCTTATTCGCGGCGAACGCTTCCATAACCGCGGAGCGTGCGCGAAGTGCGGCGTTGACGAAGTGGTTCGCCATATCCCAGATAAGGTTGATCGCCTTAATGGCGAGGGCTACCTCCGCGTGCCCGGCGGCAACCGCGGCGGTTGCTACACCATCGCGAGCGGTCGCAAGGGCCTGTTCCGCGGCGGTCACCGCGTCCTTATCGTCCTTCCCGCGAGCTTCGCTAAGCGCCTGTTCCGCCTTCGTGACCTCCTCCGCGGCCTTCCGCTGGTTTGCGTAGGCCGTGTTCACCCCGTCAACGCCGTCCATAATTCCGCCGAATGTGGAGTTCAGAACGGACAATCCGGGGAGTTCGGAGACAGTAGAAAGAAGGTCGCGGGGAGCGGTCGCGCCAACCCACTTGCCAACGTTGGTTGCGCCGAAGTCCGCGGCGGCGTTGACAATGCGATTCGCAAGTTCATCGTTGCCGATCAACTGTCCCAGGGCAGCATAACCGAAGTCGCCACCGTCGAAGGCGCGGCGAATCTCACCCATAGCGGCGGACACAGTTTGCGGGCCAATCCTGTCCGCGGCGGCGACAATTTGCCGGGCGAGTTCGTCATTCCGGAGCAAGTCCGCAAGGGCTGCATAACCCATGTCCTTGCCTTCGAAGGCGCGAGTGATTTCCGTCCACGCGTCCCGGAAGTTGCGTTCGGAAACACTGTAGACACGATTCACAATCCAATTCGCGAATTGCTCATCTCCCAACAGATTCCCTAGCGCGGCGTAACCGTAATCCCCGCCTTCGAAGGCGCGGCGAACCTCGGCAATTGCCGCGTCAATATTTTCGCGGGAAAAGCCGTAGGCGCGGTTCACAACGTTCTTCGCTAGCTGATCGTCGCCAAGCACGTCCGCAAGCCGGGCGAAGCCGGAGTCCTTGCCGTCGAACGCGTCCCGAATCTCGCCTAGCGCAACTTCAATACCGCCGTTGCCCAAAACGTCCGCAATGGTCACTACGCGTTGAGCTAGGCGGGAATCGTCCAGCGCGTCCGAGAGTGCGGCGTAACCGAAGTCGCCACCCTTGAACGCAACCTTGACTTCTTCAAGGGCTGCTTCAAGGTTCTTCAAGGACAATCCGCCGGCGCGGTTCACAATGTGCTCCGCGAGCTTATCGTCCTCAAGGACGTTTGCGAGTGCGGCGTAACCGCCGTCCCGATCCTCAAGCGCCGTTTTAATCTCCACGATTGCCGCGGCAACGTCACCATTGCCGAAACTGTCCGCGAGGTTCACAACACGCCGGGCTAGTTCGCCGTCGTCCAAGATTTGTTCAAGGCGGCCATAACCCCAATCCCCGCCGCGGTAAGCGACGGCAATTTCTTCAACGGCTTCGGCAATGCCGTTCGTGCCCAACACGTCCGCAATATCGACAACGCGGCGGGCAAGGTAGCTGTTATTGAGCACTTCTTCAAGTGCCCCATAGCCCCAATCGCCACCACGGAACGCAACAACAACTTCGTGAATCGCGTCGATAAGATCCGTGATTCGTCCCAGTTTGCGCCACTGTCCGCCCGTGAACACCGGCTCCGGTTCGCCGGACTGGTTCACGGCAATGCCGTTATGGGGAAGCCACCCGCCGGAATCGTAAAGCTTCGCAATACCGGCCTTTACAAGGTCAATGACACCGCCACGTGAATAGCCGTGCCCGTGCCCCCACATTGTTGTGAGGTCTGAACCGTACCGCCACTTGTAATAGCGAAGCGCGGCGTTCATGTTTGCCCACGGGTCGGTTCGGTCATTCGGGAGGGTGGGGTCACGGTGATCCGCGAACGTGCCCGGGATAATTTGCAGAAGGCCCATACCCGCGGACGGGCCGGTACCGTTAATGTCCACAATTTCTTGAGCACGGTTCGGAATGCCCGCGGATTCGGATTGAATCTGCGCAATCATCGCATTGACCTGCGCGGGGTTATCCGCGTCGAATCCGTTGCGGCGCATGGCTGCAATCGCCATATCTCGCCAGGATTCTGCGTTGCCGGATACACCGCCGGCGGGCTGGTACTTATCTGCTTGACCACCTAGGAAGGTAACAACAGCGTCCTTCATTTTGTCGAAGGCTGCACGGGGCAACCCTCCAATGAGTCCGCCGAAGTTCGGGATTTTCTCCCCAATCGGGTCCAGCAATCCGCCAACAGCTTCCGCGACGCGTTGACGAAGCGACACGAACACGCCGCCAATGAATCCCTTCAACTGTTCAACCATTGTTGTGGGGTCGCCTAGCGGGGCCGCTGAAGCAATGTGCACGTGGTTGCGGTGCTCCATCATAAGCGGATATTTGTACCACCCCATGCCGTCGCCTTCGTCGCGGCCGTGCTTGACGTTGTGCGGGAAGGGGTGGTGAATGAGTTCAAGAAGGCCCTTGCCGTAATTCTCAAACATGAATTGGGCGGCCTGCTTCATCTCCGGTGTTCCCGCGTCCCCGCCGTTAGAGAAGTCAACGGCAAGGCCGGCCCCGTGATAATCGTTCGCGCCCGGCCTGTAGGTGTCCGTGATTGTCATCATGGGGAAGTAACGGTTCACAACACCAACAATGGAGTCAACAACACCGCCGTTCGCGTATCCGCCTAGGTGCTTGCGAACGCCTTCAACTCCACCCATACGGGCGGCGGCGTTCACGCCGTCAACCCAATGCGAACCCAACACGCGAGTTGCTTCGGGGCGAATAACCGCTTCGCCACCAGATAGGCCAATAGTCATACCCGTGCGCGGTTCCACGAACGTATAGGGATCGCGTCCGGGGGTGTAGCCGGGAAGCACGCCGCCCGTGTGGAAGCTTCCTAGCCACCCGGGGGTGTATGCCTGAACTTCGTCAAGCCCCACCCAACCGGCAACCTTATTCCACGCGGCAACAATGCCGTTATTGAATACCTGGTCAATCACAAACTTGATTGGCTTCGCGGCGGCGGCGCGAACCTTATCCCACAAGGAGGTGATTCCGTCCACGGCTGTGCCGAACGCGGACTTCACCACATCTAGCGCGATTGCGAGCGAGTCGAAAACGTTGGTTTTGATCCACTCGTAGCCGGAATGGAGTTGGTTTTTCAGCCAATCCCAGGTTCCGGAGATTGCGGAGGTAACGGAGTCCCAGATAATCCGCCACCCTTCAACCTCCTTATTCCAGGCCCAAAGAACCGCGTCTCGGACGAAGTTGTATCCGGCTTCTAGTGCGGAGGTGAGTTTAGACCAAGTATCGGAGACAAAAGAAGTTGCTTTTTCGAAGATAATCCGCCAACCTTCAACTTCTTTGTTCCACGCCCATAGAACCGCGTCGCGGACAATGTTATAACCGGACTGTAAAGCGCCGGTGAGTTTGTCCCACGCGAACCCTAAAGCGGAAGTCACGGCTTCGAAAATGATCCGCAAGCCTTCAATTTCCGTTTTGAAGGCGAAAACTACACCATCACGGATTAGGCCCCACGCCGCGGCGAGTTTGTCCTTAAGCCATTCGAAGCCGCCGGCGATAGAGTCCTTCACGGCAACGAAGGTGTCCCGGACGTTGAGCATGAATCCCATAATTTCCGGGTGCGCGTCCGGAGTGAACCACGCGAAGAAACTGGATAGGTCAACGCTAGTGATGGAATCCCACACTCCGGCGATTGCGGAGCCAATTCCCGCGAAGAAGTCCCCCACTCCGGAGAATGCTCCGGTGAAGGATTCCCACATCTTCCGGCCTGTTTCCGTCTTAGTGACGAAAACGGCGATAGCTCCAACAACCGCGCCAATTGCCAAAACAATCGCTCCCATAGGGTTCGCGAACATTGCGGTGTTCAACCCCATTTGGGCGGCTGTTTGCTGTAGGGTGCCCAACCTCCACGCCTTAAACAACGTGACCATTGTCTTAAGCTTGCCCGCAATGAACATGCCGGCCTGTGCCGTCTTAATCGCGGCGTAGGAAGCTGCAACACCTCCGGCGGCACCCGCAAGGACGGTAAGAAGGTCTTTATTCTCCGCGAGCTTCGCCCGGACTGTTTCAAGGTGCTTCGGGAGTTCGCCAACGATAACGGCGAACTTGTCAATCCCCTGTGTGACTGTGGGGGCAAGCCATTCATAAAGCGCTTGTTGCGCGGCTGCAATAGCGTTGCCCATACGATCCATCGCGCCGTTGAGTCCGGCAAGACCGGCGGCGGCTGTTTCGCCCGCGGAACCCTGTTTGTCCATCGCTCCGCGAAGTTCATTGAACGCGTCCGCACCTCCGGCAGCGGCGGCTGTTGCGAACTTCAAGCCCTGTGCGCCGAAGGCTGTTTGTGCCGCGGCGGTGAACGCCTGTTCGCTCATGCGGCCTTGCGCGTCCTTAAGCTGTTCGGACACGTCCGCGAAGCCCTTGAACTTGCCTTGAGCGTCGAACGCTTCAACGCCTAGTTCTTTGAACGCCTTCGCCGCTGCGTCCGAAGGGTTCGCCATAGCCGTCATTGCGGCGGCAAGGGTTGTACCGGCTCCGGAACCCTTAAGACCGTTGTTGGCGAAGATACCCAACATTGTGTTCGTGTCCTCAAGGGACACACCCAACGAAGCGGCCATAGGCGCGCCGTACTTAAGCGCTTCGCCTAGGTCTGTTACGTCCGTTGCCGCGCTGTTCGCGGTGTTCGTGAGAACGTCCGCAATGTGCGCCGCGTCCCCGGCGGACAATCCGAAGGCGTTGATTGCGGCGATTTGGAGTTCCGCCGCCTGGCCCGCGTCAATCTGTGCAGCGCCCGCCAACTGGATTGAACCTTTAGCCGCGTCCATTGATTCTTCAACAGACATGCCGCCTTTTGCAAGGGCGAGCATAGCGTCCGTTGCGGAAGCCGCCGAAGTGCCCGCAAGCTCCGTATCCTGACCAAGCTGCTTAGCCCGGTCGGAAACTTGCTTCATGGTTTCCGCGGAAGAACCCGTCACGGCCTTCAACGAACCCATGACCTTATCTAGCTCCATGCCGTTGCTAATTGCCCCGGACATGAATCCGCCAACACCCGTAAGCCCGGCGAAGGCTAGACCAATTCCGCCGGCCTTCTTCGCGATACCGGCAATGGAACCCGCTACCCCGTCCGCCTTCGAACTGTAGGAGTCAAGGTTTTTTTCGCCCGTCTTGAAGGCTTCGTTCGCCTGTTGCTGGGCAACTTTTAATTCGTTTTGACGGGTGGCAAGTGACTTCGAAGCGCGCTCCGTGTCGTTCGTTGCGCGCTTGTGGTCACGTTGAGCCTTCGCAAGATCCGCCTTCGCCTTCGCTACCTGCGTGGCGGTTGCGTTTTCTTTCTCAAGGACTTCGTTCAGTTTGATTTGGGCAACGCGAACCTTATCCGCGAGGTTCTTCTCTTTGTCGCGGGCGACTTCGATCCGCTTGCTTGCGGACTCAACTGCCTTCGAAGATTTCTCAACCGCCGCCGCGAGGGAGTCCCCTAGGGTTTTGCCCGCGTCCGCTCCGGCCTTCTTCGCCGTGCTATCAAGCTTGCCGAAGAAGTTCTTGAAGTCCGGGAGGATTGAGACAAAATAAGAATCAGTTTCCATAGGGGCCACCTCCGGCGGGGTTAGAGATTAAGAAGATATTCGAAGGCGGCTTCTTCGTCGCCTTCGTTGACGTGCCCGTAGGCGTTGCCGTTCGCGTCGTCCGGGGTCCACGGATACGGCTTGAACTTCGGGAAGTGAACTTCGCGGGCCTTCGTTGGGTTGTTCGATACCTGCAACAGTGCGGACACTGTTTGTAACTGCTGCACACATGACCACAGAAGGGCGCGCTCCATAGTCCACGCGGTGTTTTTCGTTTCCGGCTCCACTACGCGGTGAAGCGCGGAGTCCTCCGGAAGGTTGTCGATAAGAACACGGAGCTTCCGGGAGGTGATTTCACCGCGCCACCACGCGGCAACGTAGTCATAGCCGTAGTTGGCTATGAGTGCGGCTTCTACCGCTTCCGGCCACCGGGCGAGCGCTTCCGGGACTGGATTTTTCCCTGTCGCTTCGTCTCCTCCTCAATGAGAATGACGGCGAGGGTGAGCGGGTCAATCGGAGTGATTTTCGCCGCGGCTTCGACGAAGGCTTCCGCCTGTTCTCCGAACACCATTTCTAGGTATTCGTCGCGGTATTCGGACTGGGTGATAATACCCTCCGCGGAATCGTCGGAAAGCTGCTTCATGCGGTCGTTCCACTCCGCGCCCTGGTATGCGGGGTGGGTGATGTTGAAGGTTTCCGCGCCTACCTTCACCGGGATCGTGTCGCGAATGCCCAATTCTTCTTCACGCTTCGCAAGAAGCGCGTTCAAGTCGATTGCGCCGGGAACGTTGGTTTCGTTGGCTTTAGTAGCCATGTGGTTTCCTCCTGTGTAGAGAGAGTGTGTGTTAGGGATATGCGAAAACGGCGGGAACCGTTGTGTGTGGTTCCCGCCGCTTATTGGCTAGGTGTTAGCCGTCAATTTCTTCGTGCCAAGCGCCCGCGTCGCGAACTCCGGAAGTGCCTTCGTTCTTCGTGCCAACCTTGCCCGGCTGCCAACCCTCTTTGATCTCGCGCTGAATCGCGTAACCAAGCTTGCGGTCAATGGTCGCCTTGATGGTGAAGCCATACTTCACCGGCTCGCCCTTCTTGAAGTTCAGGTCCTCACGGGCGGTAATCTCCGCGTTCGGAAGGAAGAAGCGGCGAGCCTTATCGCCGTCCAGCACGTCGATACCAAGCCGGAACTTCATGGGCTTCGGAAGCTCCGCACCCTTCTTGAAGGTCACAACGCCGGAAGAATCGTCGAAGCTCATCTCGGACTCCGGCACGTTGTAGTGCAGTGCCGCGGCAATACCCGTACTAGACAGGAAGCCAACCTTGAAGGTCACTTCCTCCTTCGTGCAACGGGACAAAATGGTTCCGTTAGCGTTGAAGGGCTTAACCTCCGCGAACTCTTGTTCCAGAGTCTCCACAACGCCGGATTCCTCGATCCAGCCAAGAATTACCGCTTCCGCCGGGTACGCTCCCATGTTCGCGGCGGGGGCGTTAGCGGTTAGGGGCATGTAACGGGCCGCACCCGTCGAACCCATGAAAACAAGGTTTTCGTCATAGTTTTTATGCTCGTGAGCAACAATATCTGCCATGTTTTTCCCCTTCTAGGAAAAGTCAAGCCGGCAACGCTATGCGAATGGTAAACGCGTAGCGCCGAACGGCTTCGTTAATGTCCGGCCGGCGAATAGGCCGGCCAATGTCTTGAATGCGAAAAGCTCCGCGGCTACGGTGCATTAGCCATGAGCGGAGCCTATGGGCGAGGTCATGCGCTTCCCCGGAGTCCCACATCTCCGGGGTGACGAAGATTTCTAGATCAACGTCTTGCACGTCCACGCCTAGCGTGTTGAGGGCGGGCGAACGCGCCGCCGGCCCAATCTCGTGCACGTGAAGCGCGGGGAGCTTCGTTAGTTCGAAGCTGTGCGGAAGTTCTTCCGCGTACACGGGGAGTTTTGTTTCCGCGAGGGTGTCCACCAAGAAAAGAAGAACGTCATTCGCCACGGATCGCCCTTCGAAGCGCATTAGTGCGGCGGGTATCGTCCGTGCCAAACTCCTCCGCCTGTGAGGAGGACACAACACGCACCACGGCGCGGCCTTGCGGGCGAATATCTTCCTCCACGGTGTAGCGGGCTTCCCCGCCGGATTCGCGTGAAAGTTGCTCCGCCCGCTTGCGGCGTTCTTCCGCAACCTTAAGAAGGTGCTTCCGCAAGCTCCCCGTTTTGTTGGCGTTCCGCCAACGTTGTTCGTCTACTTTGCTAGCCATGAATCACCCCTAACTGTGCTTCCAGGTGGTGCACCTGTCCGTCTTTCCACGGGTCGGGCCACCTAGCGGGCGGGCCCAAAACGGCACACACCAACACCCCGCCGATACGAACACGGGACGCTTCGGAAAGCTCCGGAATGTCCGTACCCGGCGGGGTGAAAAGTTGTAGCGTTTGCGAAGCTTGCGGGCGCTCAACCGGCCCTTCGGACGAAGAAGAAGGTTGCACGGAAACTAGGAAGTCCACAGGCTCATATGTGGGTTGATCCCATGAGACCTTAGTCTCCGTTGAATACCGACTTCGGACTTCCCGCGGCTTCACAATTTCAAGGCGTTGATTGAAAATGATCCGCGGCGCGCTCATGGAATCGGCCCCAACTTGTATCGGTCAAGGACAACCCATTCCGTTGACTGTGGGGTAAGCGCCGAACCCGGAGGGCCTACGCTAATCCCGCCAACCTGATAGGAGCTAGACGTATCCGCGGAGCGTTCCGCCATAGCCATGCACACACCCATAAGTGGCGGGGCTTCGGGGAACCCGTGCGAAAAGTCCACAACTACGCGAGCGCCTTCGCGGGGGCAATCACGGAGCCATAGTTCTCCGTCCTCCCACGCGTCCGCACTGTCGGTTACGTCAACGCCGTCTACCGTAACCGCATGAACCTCCTCAACCCGTTTTGTGGGCAACAGGATAAGACGATCCCCGGCGGCGCGGAGGGTGATTGTCTCCCTCCGCACGGGCCATACGTGCCAACCCGCGAGCATGCGCACGGCTTCTACTGCTGTTTCAATGGCTTCCGCCGTGATTTTTTCGGTGGGGGTTAACCCGTGGTCGTTACTCATGGTGTTCTCCCCCTTGTGGGTTATTCCGCTTTCTTGCGAGGGCGGCGGGCCTTCGTTTCCGGGGTATGCGCCGGAGCCTTCGGAGTGCCTACCGGAACCGCGTCCGGCCAATGGCGTTCCATGTACTCCGGGGTCATTTGCATAGTGGTTACCCACCCGCCGGGAAGCTGAACTTCGTACTCATTCATGTGGATCACTCCGTGAGAGTGACCTTCACGAACGCGGCGGGAACGGGAACCATAAGGCCAAGTCGTTCTTCCGCACGCAAGGTCACAAGGTTGTTTTCGAAGTCCTTGTCGTTGGTGTTGGTGCTGTCCACACGAAGGCCGCCACGGCGGAGAATCGTTGCGCCCTGTCGGAACGCGCCAACAACGGCGGTGCCCTTCGGGACTGCGTTAGACACAACGGTTCGAAGGCCCCACACGGGCGGATCAACCATAATTCCGCCGTTGCCGTATTGGCCGGTGAACGGGCCGCCGGCGAGGTACTGGCCGTTGCCGTCCTTGGTGAGTCGCAGGTTCTGGTAGTCCGCCGGGTTGATTACAAGACCGTCGCCGGTGAGGTTCGTTGCGAGCGGAATCTTCGCGTTCGCTTCATAGATTTTGTCGAACCACTCATCTTTAGAAGCGGCTTCCACAGTCTGCACGCCGTCGCGCTCAAGAAGTCCCTTGAGGTTCGCGTTCGAACCGTCGCCGTTAAGAAGCTGCTTTTCCTCAAGGACGGAAAGTTCGTAGATCAGCTGATTGTTAATCCAGTCCGCCACGAAGCCGTAATCGGCAATCATTTCGTCCGTAAGCTTCGTGAGTGCCGCGACCTTAGACAGGGATTCGGACACAATATCGAAGTCCGCAAATTTGATGTAGGGCTTTTTCTCGCCCTCCTTCACGGTGTTCGCGGCTCCCTCCGCAATGCGGTTCGCCTTCTCCACCAGGTATTTGATGTTCGCGGAAGTCACGTTCGCGGAACCCATAAGGTCCGCAACGATAAGGCGCTCCCGGCGAGCGTTCACAATGGCGCGTTCGTAGGTGGTTCCCCAACCGTCAACCAGGTTCGCCGGGGTTTTTGCCGGATCGTCCGCGTTCTTGCTGAACTCCGGGGCGGCAATGCTCATCTGGTTTCCGGCGGCCTGCTTCACCAGGTTCTCGCCGGCGGCCTTCACGAAGTGCTCACCAAGGGAACGGGCCGGGGCTTCCGCTTCCTTCTCCTTCGGGGCTTCGTCGCCGCCGCCAAGGTTCTTCAAGCGGTTAACAACCGCGTTACGCTCCCGCGCTTCCTTGATTTCAAGGTCAATCGCGTCCACCCTATCCAGGGCGGATTTAACCTCCGCGAGCTGATCCGCGGTCATGTTGTCGCCGTAGCTTTCCTGCAAGTCGCGTGCGGCCTTCATTGCCGCGGCGCGCTGTTCCTTCAAGTTCATTCTTGATTCCTTTCTAGGAGTGCGAAGCGCGCCTTCAACGCGTTCGCGGTTGTTTCGTCAACGGGTTCCCCGCTGTCCGGTTCGTGCTGAACCGTGTTGTCTGTGACGTGAACTTCCACTCCGGCGGCTTCCATTTGCCGCAACAGGTTCAGAACGTCCGCCTTCGTATACGCGTCCTTTGTGGGGAGCTCTAGACGAAGGCGGCGATCCTGTTTCACGTCAAGGATTTCCGTCGCCTGGTTTGCGCCGATAGGCACAACGGAAACTTCGTAGAGTTTCACTTCGGAGATTAGGAACGGGTCGCCGGGTTCGTCGCCGGCGTGTGCGCCCTTCACCACGTCGAAGGCGAAGCTCATTTGAGTGAGTCGCCCGTCCTTCATAAGCCGGTAGACCTGTGCGGCCTTCGGGTTATCTAGATCAAGACGGGCACGAACCTTAAGTCCATGTTCATCTTCTTCCGCGTGAAGAACCGTTCCAATGTTGGAAAACGGATCTCCGAAGTCATGCCCATACAGCACGGGGAGCACGTCGCCGGAAGTTTCTTTACGCTGTTCCCACTCCGCGAGAGTGTTCGCGAAGGCCCCGGCTACCATCACGTCGCCGTAGCTGTCCCTATTTCCGAACACGGACGCGTAGGCGACGAACTCGCCGTCCCCTAGCTCCGTATCGCCGTCCGCGACGGCCTTCACCTTCGCGTGTGCGTTCTTTGTTCTCATGGGTGTTCCTCCCTTCGTAATTTCTTCAACTTCGGGAGGGTTCTTGTACCACCCGCGAATGTTGTCAATCGTTTCCGCCGAACGGCCCTCCGCCATAGCCCGGCGAACACATTCGTCCTCCCCCGGGTCAAGGACGTGAAGCTTCGCGCCTATTGCGGCGAATGCCTTGAGAATCCCCGGCGGGGGAGCCGTGTTCACTACCCACGCGTCCGCGACAGGTGTTGCCGGGTCTAGTAGGTAGCCGGTCATAGCGCGCCGCATGGCGAGCGCAAGGCCGGTCACGTCCGGGTTGAAGTCCCGCTCCCCGCGCTCCACGCCGGCGAGGGTGGCGGCAATGTGATCGAAGTCGAAGCGGGGAACGCCCGGCGGCGCGTTCTGCTCAACGAAGCTTGATTTGCCGGAGCACGGGGGGCCAATAACTAGATGAATCATGCGCCCAAACCTTCGTGAACTACCGTTGTTTCAAGTCCACGTTCCGCAAGACGTTCCGCGAGGAAGTCCGCGACAGCAACGGCGCGGTTACGGCCCTCCGGGGACACACACGCGACAGTTAGGGGAGCGCTACCCATAGACCGGCAAGCGCGGCGTTGCACGTCCCGCACAATGTGCGTTAGCCAACGAATCGTTCCGGGGTGGTAGTTGAGCACATAATCCGCAACGTGGGGGTGTGTGCCGTTGAACTCCCGAAGCGATTCCGGGGCGGGCTGTAGCGAACCGCAATCAACAACCGCGTCCGCCGGGGTGGCGTGACCTTTTGCGCTAGATGTAATAAGAATCATTTAGGCCCCTCCACTTCCGGAAGCGTGTCGCGTTCGTCGCCACTGTTATCCATGTTCAACGGGCGAAGAAGACGATCCCCGCCGTCAATCGCGGTTAGGTTATTCATGGCGCGTGCTTCGTTAGGAGTCATCCACGGAGCGCCAACAGCCGCCGAAGTCACCGCGGCTTTTTCTTCGAAGCTTGCGCGGAGCTTTTCGTCTAGGTTGAACTCCACGTACACGCCGGAGGGAGCGCCAATCATGGGAAGAAGGAACACGTTGAACGCGTCCTCAAGCTTCTTAATCAACGGGCCTAGTGAATCGCCGTACAACATCTTGCGGAACTCACGAACGTTCGAATAATTCGCGTTATCCAGCAAGCCAACCATTGTCGGATTGACGTGATACACACTCGCCACAGTCGCAAGCGACAGCTTCGCCACGTCAACGAACTGTTCGTCGTTAGCCTTAAGGTGCATGGGCTTGAACGTCATGCCGTCCTCAAGAACGGGTGTGCCACCCGCGCCGGAGCCGGTCGAAGCGTAAACAGTTGCCCACGATTGTTTAAACCGTTGCCGGGCTACCTGATCCCAATTCGCGCCTTGCGGACGTTCAATCACGCCGGAGATACGCGGCCCCTTATCCCACAACTGTCCGCGATACCTAGCCGCGTTCAACTGTTCGCGAAGTGTTGCCTTGAGCGCGTCAACCGGGGAAGTCCCCCGCTTAAACGTGCCCGGCGCATAACCGTGAAGATGGATAAGGCGCTCCGCGGGAAGCTCCACGCGTTGCCCGTTATCGTCCGCGACAATGACGGATTTCAACGTCCACCTATCCCGCCACTTCTTCGCCTGAATCCATGTAGGGGGAATAGGCAAAACTTCCGGGGTGCCGGGGCCGTCTTGAACCGCTAGGAAACATTCGTCATAAAGACACAGGTCAAGAACGGCTGAATAGATCACGTCGAACATGAGTTGCGAGGAATTAGCCCGCTTCAACAGGCGGGGAAGGTCGCCTTCGCGAAGGCGTGTTCTTCCCCCGTCCGCTTCCCGCTTGTACGCGTGCAGCGACACACTAGCGATATTGCGGGCGATAAAGTCCGTGACGGTCCGCAAGTACGGCTGTTCCCGCCACAGTTGTTCAACGCTCATGTTGTTGACGTTGTCCGCGAGTGCGCCATAAATAGGCGCGGCGAGATAATCCGCCGGCGGGGGTTCAAGGGTGGCAGGGCGAAGCCCCAACTTTTCAAGCAATCCCATGCGGCCCCCTTTCCTTCGGGGTGGTTTAAACGATAAGAACTCCGGAATCTTCGGAGTCCACTTCCTCTAGTGGTGTGTCGAAGTCCTCCGCCGAATACGCGCTCACGAAGCCGTCCTCCGGCGGGTAGCGGAGAAGCCACCACGCGATATTGACGGCGATAAGCGGCGAAGGATCGGCCATAGACTTCCCGCGATCCCAAAAGAACAAGTCGCCGTAGCGACGTTCCCGAATGCCTAGCGCTGATTCCGTCAACGCCGGCTGTTTGAGATAGTGAATCGTCCCTTCGCGAAGCGAGTCATAAAACCCGATAACCGCCTTCGACATGTCGGAACCTTGCCACGGAATAACCGTGATTCCCGCGTCCTCAAGAAGCGGGGCAAGTGTTGCCGAAGGCGCGCCCTTGACCTGTAGGGCAACCTCCCCGTTGAACCATGAGCCACGGCGAGCGTTAAGCCAATCCGCAACCCACCTAAAACCGGCGCGAACCGCAACCACTTCAACGTGTGTGCGCCCGTCCTCACGTTCACCGGCAACAGCGATAGACGTAAAAGTGCCGTCCGGGGCAACGTCAATGCCTACGGCAAGGGGCGAGTCCTCCGCAATGGCGGACGCTTCATCTATGTTCTTTTCCCACAGGCCGGGGTGAATCTTGCCTTGCTCCGTGTGTTCCACCCATTGACATAGGTGTTCCGTTCGGAATCCGTCCGGGTCGGAGGTGTCCGCCGCGGTAGCGCGGAGCGTGCTTTCGCTAATCGCCCCGTACCCCATTGACGGGTTAGCTTCCGCGTAACCGTCAACATCGTGAATGTCCCGTTCCGGAAGTGCTGACCATTCAAACAAGGCTGTTTGAGTGTCCGCCGTGTTCCCGGCTTCAATGCGGGCGATTGCCTTCGTGCGTTGATCGCGGAGCACAACGGAGCGTTTATCGCCCGCGTTCGAAAAGCCCCACACCTGGGAGCGGGGCCGGGCAATCGACGTAGGAACGGCGGCCTTCCACCCTTCATAGGTGAGATGTTCACGGAGTTCGTCTAGGAACACCATGTCCGCCGATAGGGAGCGCCCGCCGCCACGGTCGTTCACCGCGACGCGCCATGTGGGGAGGTTGCTTTTCAGTTTGTCTAGGGCTTCGGGAACCGGGGCCATTTTCAACGCGAAGTGGTTCGCGCCATTCACGCGGCTAATCCATGCCCCGTTGAACGCGCCGGAATCGTCGCGGGGATTGTCCTTGAGGAACTGACGAAGCACCGGATTGAACGCGGCGAGTTTGAACGCTTCCTCAAGGGTGGCAACAGCCACGCCTAGAGTCTGTGCGGTTGAAACAATTTCGCCCGCGCCATAAACGAACAACCGCCACAGGCCCAAGACCTTCATCACGGTTGTTTTGCCGTTCTGCCTAGCCACAAGCACAAGCACCGTCTTGAAGCGGAACTCCCCCTCCGGGGTGAGTTCTAAACCGTGCTTGAGTAGCCACTCTTGCCAGGGATACAAGTCCACGCCGATAAGGCGAGCGAACTCACACGCGGCGAAGCCCGCCGAAGTCTCCGGGGTGAGTTCCCGAAGTGGCGGCGTAAAAATACGCGGTTCCGTATTGCCCTTGCGCGGCTCACTCATTGCTACTAGCGGCGCGAAGAAGCTGGATCACGTTCGCCGGCTGCTTCGAAGCTGTGCGGGCTTCCGCCTTCGATTCTTCCGCCGCCTGTTTAATCTCGCCGCGAGCTTCCGGAGTGCAACCCAACACCGTCAACTGTTTAAGAAGGTGCGGCATAAGGTACATGACCTTAGTTTTTTCCGCCCTGTCCGCTTCGTAATCCTCAAGCGTTTCGTCAATGGTTTGAGCGATTGAGCGCGCCATGACTACCGCCGCGTTATCCGCCGGGGTAATCGCGTCCCCGCGGGCTTCGATGGACTCAATGACGGCTGTTTCCAGGTGTCCAACGTGGTCTAAATCGCTCATAGTTTGTTCCTTCGGTTAGCTCCGTGCCCTCCCGCTATGGGTGGTGGTTTTTTGTGTGGGGAGAAAAGACAGCTCCGGCCCTCCTTGTCCTGGGGCTGGTTTCGGGCCCGTGATTTTTAGGCCCCCTCCCCACCCTTTTGACCTGGGGTTTTGTGTTTTGCGGGTTTTGGGTGTGGTTTGTGTCACCATCTTCGGGAGTTTTGCCCTAGTGGTGGGTGTGGTGGGTTGTCTTTTCTCGCCCGGTTGCATGAAACGTGCGCGGGCCGGAAGTTTGTGGGGTCTAGTTCTAGGTCTGGTCGCTGTTTTGTGCTGATTGCGTGATCGATATCTAGCGCGTTTGGGGTGTTTGGTGGCGCTAGGTAGTCGATTGGTTGGGCGCATAGCCAGCATGGGAGGTTTTGTTCGCGGTATTCGCGGCGTGTTTGTTTGCGTAGTTGTTTTGCGGCGTGTGTTTCGGTGAATGGAATTGTGTTCTCCCCTGTTTGTTGGGGGTGGTTTGTGTTGGGGGCCGCGGGCAACGGTGGTATTGGCGCTTAGGGCGAAAGATGTTCCCCGCTCCCACTCGTTTAAGGGCGCTTTCCACGGTGTGCGTTTTTTACCCTAGGCACCTGCGGCCCCCTGATCCTGATCCGTGAGTGCTGCTAACTCACAACGCAAAAACCCCCGCGTTCACCTTGTGGTGAACATGGGGGTTGCGTTGTGACGTAGTATATCAGACCCTGTGACAGTTTGGTTGTTTTTGCTGGTTAGTGTGGGTTTAGGTGTTGGGTGCGCGGGTTGCGGCGTGCGCTACGACTTGCCCCACTATGTAGTGTGCGCGCCCGTCAATGAGTGTTGAGTCAATGTGTCCGCGTTTTGCCCATTGCCGAAGCTGTTGGCGTGTGAGTGTGAAGCCTTGTTGCGCTGCTTGTTGGATTACGACTTCGGAGCGTTGTGGTTTTTCTCCTTCGCTCATTGTTGGTGCGCCTGTGTAGTGCTCAATCTCCCGGGCTTGTTCGTGCAGTTCGTCTATAAGGTCTGCTAGCCAGTCGATAGAGTCCGCGATTCGTTGGGCGTGTGCTGCAATCCATTCCGCGAGTGATGAACCGCGGGGAAGGAACAGTTGTTGCGGGTTGATTGTGGTGGCGAGGTCGCGGACTATCTCTAGGAGTTGGAGCGATAGGTCTGCGTCTAGGTGGAGGGCCCACCCTGTAGCGGGGGGTCTAGGGCCGGGGGGTGGGGGTGTGGTGTGCACTTCGGGGGGTGTGCGTGTGTATTTGGCGCGGTCTAGTGCCCGGTATGCCCTGGCTAGTCTGTGTGCGGCCTGTTGGAGTTCAAGCGCTCCTACCATTGAGCACCCCCACCCAGTAGGCGATTTTTTCTAGGCGGAGGTCGCCCCATTCGTCTAGGAGGTCGCCGGACGCGTCATGTACTTGTACGTAGGGGGCGACTGTGATCCCTTTTGCGCGGAGTTCGTCCGCTAGTTCCGGGGTGATTGTTTCCTCAATGATGGGGGCGTTGTTGCGAAGGAGTCGTTGTTTAGTAGCCCGGCATTTTTGGCAGTGGGGGGTGCTAAACACGGTGAAGGTTAGGGGCTGTGGTTCGGTCACTGATCGTTGTCCTTTTCTTCGAAGCGGCCGTCATAGTGGCGGCAAAAAAGAATCGCCGCGGCGATCAATGTCGCGACGGCGAGAATGTTTAAGATTTCGTCTACCACTGGTTGCCCCTCCGGAAGTGGTTCGGGTTGAGCATGAGAAGCGGGGGAATATCGTGGTCAACTGCTCCGGTTGCGGTTACTCCGTCCGCGGTTCTGACTGTGATAACCGGATAGCTGTTCTTTTCGCCCGTTATGCGAACGCTTACGATCCGCCCGTAGTCGTCTTGAAGGACTTCGCCAAGAAGCTTCGCGGCGCGTTCGTTGTTCACAGTGGGAACGGGACTTTTGGATTCGTCCCACGAAGGCGCGGTGATGTGGTCAACAATGGCGCGGAACTCTTGAAGCTGTTCCCCGCGGAGGGTTGAGCGGAGTTCTTCAACCGGACCGTTGAGCGCGGGGTGATAGTCCGGGGAGTCCTTGCGCGTGTAGTTGCATAGGGAAAGCTCTAGTTCGTTCGTGGTGCCGGAGACTTCGAAGATGGTGTCCTCCCCTGTGCGGGGGGCGTTCTCAAAAGTGAGTGTGTAGCCGTCCGGCCACGCTTCGAAGTGCTCAACCTCCGCCGGTTCGCGTGCAGGTGCAACGAAGCCCTTCAGGTGGTGTGCGGCGATTCCGATCAGTTCCGCGAGGTGTTGCGGGGTGAGTTCAATTTCCGCTTCCTCCCCGTCATGTCCCCATACCGCGAGCGTTGCAAGCTTTGGGCCGTGCTGAATGTAGTCTATCGCGACTGTTTTCCGCATTCCCGGGGATATGGTGTCGAAGCTGTAGCGGCCCCGGTAGAAGGCGCCTTCTAGCGCTTCCATGAGTTCATAGTTAATCGTGGTCATTCTTCTTCGTCCTTGAGAGTTATGGATATGTCGCGCCCGCCGGCGATAGCGAGGATCTTCCCGATCACCACTAGAAGCCCAATCTTTTGTAGCTGGTTGTCTTGCCGGTTTTGGTAGACGTGCCACGCGGCGAGCCATAGCGCGGCGGTAGATATAAGAAGCGGGATATGTTCGTCCAGGCGAATCGCGATATAGGCGGTGAAGGCGATGGACAGCACGTTCGCGAGGAACACGTCCTTCGCCATTCGTTCGCGTTGCGGTTGTCCGTGAATCTGGTTGATTAGATCCTTTTCTAGGGTGATTCTCATTGCAGGCTCCGCCCGTGTTGTGCGCACTGTTCGAACGCGTCCGCAAGGCGTTCAAGGTCTTTGCGTGTCACGTCGAAGTAGAACTCACCTGGATTCGTGGCAAAACTAATAGCCGCAATACCTCCCGAACACCATGCGACGAACTCCCATTCGTGGGGGTCATACAGCCCCCTTACACGGCGAACTGCTTGAAGTTCTCCTTCATAGCCCTTCTCATGTGCGTCAAGTTTTTGCAGAAGTTCGCGAATTGTTTCCGCGAATGCTTTCCACATGTCCGGGGTGGGGTTCGTTTCAAACTGGTATGTATGGAACAAAACGTCTAGAAGCGGCTTCCCGTCATAGGTTCCTAGCTCTATACGAACTTCATCTCCTTTTATTGACGGCCTGAAAGTTGTTAGCGCGTTCCGGGGGTTCATGTGTGTTAGCTCCTTCGTGTGGTGAAGATTCCGTCCACCGCGGCAAGACCGCCGGCGAAGGCTATCCCCATGAGCGCAAGGCCCAACAGGTTTAGCGGGACGTTGAACAGGCCCCACGCAAGGGTGAGGGCGGCGGCGACGGCAACAAAGATTCGGTAAGTAGTTGAAGTGCTGTGGGGCATGATTGTGGCTCCAATAGGGTGATGTAGGCCCCCGGCTCCTCCCCCACCTGTGCGCGGCGCTTATGCGCGAACATTGTTGCGGCGTGGGAATCGTCTGTGAAGGCTGTGGGGGTGAGCGCGTCCATTACGGCGCGGGCGAGTTTGTCCACGTCCGGGCGCTGAATCATGGGGGGCTGTGGGTCTTTTTTCGCGTCCTTTTTGGTGCGGGGGAACACGAAAACGAATGAAGCCACTACCGGGGGTGGTAGTGGCTGTGTGATGTGTTTTTTCGCTTCGCGGGTGATTGCGGCGCGCCATGCGGGGAGGTGTTTGGATTGTTCAATCAATCTTCCCCCGCCAACGTGCCGCTTAGAACCTTGCGCCCGGGGGATTCCGGGGACGAAGAAGGTGATCACAGGAAGAACCCCGCTTCGCGAAGTTTTTCCGCGTGGCGGGCACGGCGAATGTTTTTCACCATGTCCACGAACAGGAAGGCGGCGAATACGAGCGCGAAGCTAAAAATGTATCCGCCGATCCCCTGAATGATGTGCGCCTGTTTGCACCATTCGGAGTTGATGCAACGGGCCGCTTCAACGTTGCCGATGAAGCTAACTCCTAAACCCGAACAGGCAATTAGCCCCATTAGTACCGCCTTTTGCCCCGTGTCGATTGCGCGTTCCCAGTACACGCCGGGGTAGCTGTGACCGCTCATGGGAACATCACTTCCGCGGGGTAGAAGGCAATGAGCGCGTCCACAACGTAGTTAATGAGTTCGTGGGGCGCTCCGGGGAGTGCGGCGGCAATGCCGGCGAGGATTCGAAGGAGTTCGAAGTCGATCATTCTTTTTTCCAATCTTCTAGTGCGTTGATTAGCTGGAACCCCACCCGGCGGGCGAGTTCAACCGGAACCGCGTTGCCTATCTGCTTGTATTGCTGTCCTAGGGGGCCGGTGAACTCCCACGAATCGGGGAACGCTTGCACCCTTGCGTATTCGCGGACCGTGAGCGGACGTGTCGCTTCGGGGTGGCACCTTTCCGTCATCATTTGGGACGGCGAGGTAGTGAGCGTGAGTGATGGCGCGTCCCATGCGAGCCGGCGGGCGACTCCCCTTTTCCCTCCCCCGTTGAAGTAGCTTTTCCCCATGTATTCGCGGGCTACTTCGTCCGGGAGGTCAACCCAACAGCCACCCGGCGGGACCTGTTCCATCACTTTCCGCTTGCGTTCGCTGTAGGGGGTGAAGGGTGAGTCCGGAACACCGTCTAGGGCTTCGCGAAGGGTGGTGATGTGCCCGTCCGGTTCCGGGTAGGTGAAGGGGAGGTTTTCAAGGGAGCCAACCATGATTAGACGTTGCCTTTTTTGCCCTACCCCGTGTTCCGAAGCTGTCAACACGCGGTGTTGGACTGTGTAGCCCAATTCTTCGAACGCGTGCTTAATGGTGGCGAGGGTTCGGCCTTGATCGTGATTGAGAAGGCCCCGCACGTTCTCAAACAGAAACATGCGGGGCTGTACTTCTTGAACGCACCTTGCGAACTGTGAAAACAGTGTTCCGCGTGTGTCTCCGAAGCCTTCGCGTTTGCCGGCGTAGCTGAATGACTGGCACGGCGGGCCGCCACTTACTAGGTCAACGTGTCCGGCGAAGGGGGTGAAGTCCACTTCGTTAACGTCCGCTTCGATCACGTTCCACTCCGGGCGGTTGTGGCGAAGGGTGTTTGCTGCGTGTTTGTCTTGCTCCACAAGGGCAAGGGAGGTGAAGCCGGCTTGCTCTAGCCCTAGTGCTAGTCCCCCGGCTCCGGCGAATAGTTCGATGTTGGTGAAGCTACGCGCCGGTGAGCTCATGCCGTGGCGACGTAGGCGCGAATGTCGAAGCCGGTTAGATCCTCCATCACAATGGTTAGGTGTTTGTGGAGGTTGTCCACCTCCGTGCCTAGTTGCTGGTTGACGGCCTGTGCGAGGGCTTCACGGAAGGTTGGTTGCTGGTTGTACGCGTCCACAATTGCCGCGGCAATGTCGTTGGTGTTGTGTGTGGTCATTTTTTGGTGTCCTTTTCTTGGTTGAGTTTTTCGCCGCATTCGTCGCACTTTTCCGGGTTTTCTTCCGCGCATTCTTTGCAGCGTTGGCAGTTATCACAAAATGGGTTATAAACCTGCGATATTCCGCATTCCGGGCAATGAATTGTGTCGTCCCAATATTCGGGGGGAAGTTGGTTTTCGTAGGCAATTTGAGCGCGGCGAAAATTGGGGTCGGTGTAGGGCATGGGGGTTCTTTCCACGCAAAAAGCCGCACGTCCCGGCGGTAAGGGTGCCGGGTGTGCGGCCTTGTGCTGTGTTGGGGGCGGTAAGGGTGCCCGTTGTGGTGGTTAGAACGGGGGTTGTTCGCCGGCGGTCGCGAAGGGTTGGGGCTGTGAGTTCCACGCGTCCGCTTGCGGTTGCTGGTTGCTGAATCCGCCCGTGTTTTGCGCTGGCTGTTGGTTGAATCCGCCGGACTGTTGTCCGCCGTAGCCGCCGCCTGTTGGGGCGTTGCGGTTGATCTGGACAGTTGCGAACGTTAAGTCCGGGGCGACGTTGTCCGCCCGGAGGGTGACGATGTTGTTCGCGCCCTGGTCGGAGTGCCAGGTCTCTAGTTTCATGTCGCCCGTCACTAGAACGCGGTCGCCTTTGGTTAGGCAGTTGGCGACGTTTTGGGCGGTTCGTCCGAAGCAGGTGACGTGTACCCATGTGACGGGGCCGTCTACCCATTGACCTGCGCTGTCGCGGGTGGATTCTGTCCAGGCGACGGAGAAGGTGGCGTAGGGTTTTCCGGCTTGCGAGGTTTTGAGTTCGGGGGTTTTGCCTAGGTTGCCAACAATGATTGTTTGGGCCATGTTTGGGTTTTCCTGTCTGTAAGCCCGTTTAACGGGTTGGGGGTGCGGGTTGGTGTCCTTGTGTGGGGTTGGTGGTTTCAGTCCGCTACGCGGCGTGTGGGGCGTGGTTTTGAAGGCGTGAGACGTGCGGAGCCACACGGGGCCGGAGCGAACCGTCCGAATTGCGGGCCGTACACGGCTCCCCCGCCTGCGCCCCACACTCAAAACACCGCCGGTCAATCGCCCCATGCGCGGAATAGGCTCCGGCCACAGGCTCCGAAGCCCTTCGCGGTGGCGGGAGCGCGGCGGCACTGAACCGCGAGGATTGCGAGCGGAGTCTTTTCGCTTCGGCAATGATTGCGCCTAGCGGGTTCAAGGGGCGTTCCGCCTGCGCATAGACCTTTTTCACCGCCGCGTTGAGCCAATCGAAGGTGATTTGCGCGTCAAGGATCGTTGCGGCCCACACTTGCGCTTTTTGGTTCACGTCCTCCGGTGTTGCCCCCTGTAGGCGGGAGTCAAGCGGGGTGAGAATCGCGAGAAGCTTCAACGTGTCCCGGAACACGTCCGGGTATTGCTGGCTGCTCATGGGGTGCCCCCCATGCTTTGCAGCATGGCAAGCGCGGTGTTGGTGCTTGCCGGGGCCATTGCGGCGAGGTCGTCCTCCCACCGGCGTTCGTTGAGCCACCCGGCGGGGTGCTTCGTGTATCGCGGGTCCGCCCCGTTGCGGGACTTCGCATAGGCGAGGGTGGCGGCGGCGAGTTCTTCGTGAGTCACAAGCGGCTTTTTGCCGCCGGTGGCTTTTCGCCAAGCCTTGAGCGCTGCCCCCTTGCCGGCCTTCTTCGGGTACAGGGCCCACCACGCTTCGAACGCTTCCGGGTAGTCGCTCCGGCGGGGTGCCGGAGTCTCCGGAGCGTCAATGAGGGCGAGCGCGTTCGCGTCCCCCGGTGGGGGACTATAGGGGGTATGGACGGTTATAGGGGGGTTATGGACGGTTTGGGGGTCATAGCTGTGACCCCCCGTGGGGCTGTTTTTGACCCCCCGTTCGCCCTGTTTTGACCCCCCGTGTGTGAGCGGGGGCTCACTGTGACCCCCCGTGTTTTCCTGTTGCGGGGGTTCAGTTTGACCCCCCGTGGTAGTTCGGGTGAGAGATAAGTTCAAGTCCCACACGGAAGGGCGGCGATCCTTCCGATAATGCTCCACTAAGCGGGAATCCCCCGGCCTAATCACTCCCCGTTCCTTGAGTGCCCGCAACCTTCGCTTCACCGTGGGGATTGACACTTGCGCGGCTTCCGCAATTGTGGACTTCGCGGGCCATGCCGCGGAACCGTCATCACGGGCATGATCCGCAAGAACAATGAGGATATTCTTTTCGGTCGCGTCTTTTACCGGCGCGTCATAAATAGCCCATAAAATAGCCCTAAGACTCATTTTTTTACCTTTCCTAAAGTGCCGTCCCCGTGAAGCGCAACCCACGCAAGACGGCGATAAACCGGAACATTCTCCGGCTGTTTTGTAGAAGGGACAATAAAGCCCCTCCGCGTCGCCTTCGCGGGATTCTTATGAATAAAGTCGTGACACAGGTGGCAGATATGAACAAGGTTTTCCGGGGTGTGCTCCCCGCCCTGCGAACGCAACTTCCTGTGGTGCAGGTGCTCCGCCCGGAGGTTGCACACCCGCGGGATCATTGCTTCGCAATTGCCGCCGGCGCGGACTTCAACCGCCGTAGCCACCTCCGGCGGGACGCGGGGCTTCACCACTCCCCCCGCCCGGCGACGGAGTACATGCCACGAACCGAAGCCCCCACAGATTGAGTTGCGCGCAATTCGTCCCTAAGCGCCTGTGCGCGGGCCTTCGCATATTCGTGCGCAACTTCCGCAACGTCCAGCGCTTCGCGGTATTCGTACACTTCAAGGCGGGCTTTTTGTTTCCGAACCTCCACCGCCCCGGTCGCGTCAAGCATAGCTTGTGCAAAAGCCCTTTCGTGCTCCCGTTGCGTGCGCTTGAACTCCGCGAACGCGTCCGAACTGATTTTCACGAACCGGGCAATTTCGTTCGATAAGAACCGGAGTCGCTTTTCAACATCTACCGGGTTTAGAACTTCGTTTTGCGGGGTGGTCATTGCGGCCTACCTTGCCCGCGAAGCATGGCTTGAAGGTTCGCGGACGTTGCAATCTGTTGGGCGAGTGCTGCGATCCGTTGCGCGCCTTCCATGCCGGACGCGGTAGCAACGTCGAATCCGCCACCCACGGCGGAGCGGGCGAAGTCGCTCACAACAGCCGGGGCGATTCCGGCGGAGTTCGCAACGTCTAGGAGGTCTTGCCGGGCGAGTTCCGCGGGGTCGCTTGAAGCGGGCTGTTGCGGTTGCTGTGGGGACTGTGGTGGTGCGGGCTGTTGCGGTTGCTGTGGGGACTGTGGTGGTGCGGGCTGTTGCGGTTGCTGTGAGGGCTGCATGTGCTCCACACCCGGCGATACTTCGTCCGGATCGGGTTCGTCCGTGGGAAGGCACAACAGTTGAATAAGCGCCGTTCGATACGCAACGCTCATCGCCTTCGTGTGCGCCTTGTCGGAATAGTCAATCGCTTGCGCGCTCACACGGGTGGAAACAATATCGTCCGGGTCCGCGTCAACAGCCCGGAAGAAGTAGTCAACCGTGAGGGTGGCAACCGTTGCGAGGGTGCCCCGGTTGTTGTTGAACCGCTCCGTGTTGGCTTCCACAACATGCGGGGTGGCAATAAGCCCGTGTTCACGGAACGCGGGGCCAACAGCGTTGAGCACCCCGTCAATCCCGCGGAAGTTGTAGCCCTGTTGTTTGTTGGTTCCGTCCTTGCCAACAGCACGAACGGACTTCATCACGGCGTTGATCGCTTGAAGGGTGGTTGTCATTGCTCAAGCTCCTTTGCCAGGTGCGCGGCTTCAAGGACACCCCGCCCCGCGAGCTTCGCGTCCTCCGTGGGGCGAATGGTGAGATAGCCGGCCTTCTTATGAATGCCCCACCCGGCGGGAAGTTCCTCCCCTGCCTTATGCGCGGCGAGTGCGGCGCGTTCTTGCTCCGCGAGAATGTGCGCCTTCGGTTCGAAGTCCAGAAGCTCCGGGGCGTGCTCACCAATGACGGCGAGCGCCTGAACCATGTTGCGGGACGGAATCGAATAATCGAAGTCGTCCGGGGTGAGCGTGGCACACACGGCGGCCATGTCCTCAACAACGGCCTTCGGTTCGGGGGCTGTTTTGGACAGGGTGCCTAGCTTCACGCCTTCGGAGTTCTTCGCGATTACGCGTTCCCCTTCCTCAAGTTCTTCTAGAAGGAGCTTCTTTTCCTGGTCATGGATTTCCTTCGCGGCCTTGAGTACCGCTGCTTGCATAACAAGGCGTTCTTTCAGTTGCTTATCAACCATGTTTTTTCTTTCTTCCTTTGAGTAGGTGAGGGGGAATGCAGTCGCGAATGTCGTCGCGGTAGCACGTTGTTGACCACTTCACGCCCGCTAACGCGGCTTGCCGAAGCGCCGGAAGATATTTCGCCGGAGGGTGTTCCGCGCCCCGGCGAACATCTGCAATGACAACCGCCCTAATGTGCGGAGGTAGGTACCAGATAGACGGTCTAAGCCCCGCCGTTTTTCCCCGCAATGACAGCACCCGCCGGCAATTCGTCGCGTGTGCTTCGCAAAAATGGCCCTCCGGAAGCGCTACCGTTCCGGGAAGGAAACAGTGTGCGTGGCAACAACCGGGGGCCGTGGGGTGCTTTTTGCGCAACTGCAAAATGTGGGTGACAACCTCCACCGGAACACGTCCGCTCCGGGAAGCGGCGTACCCGCCTAACATGCGGAGCATTTCCGGGGTGAATAGGTGCGGAGCTACCTTGAGTTGCCGGGCGGCTTCCACAGTCGTTAGGGACGTAATCACGCGGGCACCCCTAGCTGGTCAAGTTCCGCTTCGGGGATTCGGTACGGCGAGTTCCGTGCGTTGCTGATCCGGCGGGCCTTAATGTCCCCGCGCCGGCATAACCGGCGAACTACTTCCGGGTTCATATCCGCCCGCTCCGCGAATGCCTTCACGGTTAGGTAGCGGGTGCCCATGTTTTGACCTCCCTTGCGTGCGCTTGCTTCCGGCGGGCTTGAGCGAACCCCACACGCTGAATCAATCCGTCACGTGCGGCATTCGACAGCAACGCCCCCCACGCGTTGCAATGGTGCGGTTCGATTCCTTCGGGAACACGGTCGCGGAGGTCGTCAATCGTGAAGGTGTCGCCGTCCGCAATAAGTGCGTTGAGGGCTTCTTCCGCGTAGTCCTTCCACGGGCGAACCGGGGAAGTCGCGGCGGCGAGAACGTTATCCATGCCCTGAAGTTTGAGTTGTTGCCCGGTGCTCATGGTGCGATTTCCCACCCCTCCATGAGTTCGGGGGATTCCGTCTTGACGTATAGGGCGAGCATGTCCGCCCGCTTCGCGAGTTCGTCCACGGTTCGCAAGGCGAGTGTTTGCCCTACGTGGGTTGCGGCGTTGCGGGCCGCTCCGCAATCTTCGACATAGGCGGCGAGCACGTCCCCTAGTTGTTCTTGAAGGCGGGCGAGGGCTTCGCGGTGTTTGGGGCTAGTCAACATCTTCGTCACCTTCGTCCCGAATGAAGGCGTTCACGGCGGCAATCAGTTCGTCTTGTGTCTGCTTGAAGGTGAAGATTGCGCCGAATGCTTCGGGGGCGGTGAGATTATCCCCGGCACCTTCCGCGGTGTAAGAACGATACAGATTGCGGGCTTCAAGAAGAAGATTGCAGATGTTGGTGAGCTCCGGAGATTCCTCCGTGCTGGTGCCTTCGTCCGGTTCCACCCCTTCGCCCTGAATTACGCGGCGGTGAGCGCGGGAATACCGTTCCTTGAGGACTTCGCGGTAATCGTCTTGGCAATCAAGCACGGTTTCAACGTGCGAGTTAATGCCGGGAACCTTCTCCGCGAGCACCTTAAAAAAGTGGGTAAACGTATACATGATTGCCTGTTCGGTGGCAATGCTTATGCGCTCTAGTTCCGCGTCCGTGCAGTCGGAAAACTTACTCATGTTGTGTGCTCCTTAGAGTGTGTAGGGGGTTACTTTTCAATCGGGGTGATTCGGATTCCTAGGTAGGACTCCCATTCGTTGAGGGCGGGGGCGAGGTCGCCACTTTCAAGGGATTCCGCAACGCAATCAACAACGTCGCGAACTTCTTCGTTGTCCGCGGGGAACCACTCCTTCGTTGCTTCGCGGAAGTCCGCCCCGCGGCAAGTGGTTTTGTTGTCGCCTAGCAAGTCCTCAATGAGGTACCAGTTCATAGCGCGCTCCTTAGCGTGTGTAGGGGTGTGATGTTTGAAGGCGGCTCCCCTAATGAGTGAGCCGGAGAAGGAGCCGCCGGAGCTTCGCGAAGGTAGTGAGCCTTGCGGGGTGGGTGCGCCCGTCACTGTCTGTTAGTGAACGCGAAGCATAGTTTTTTTTATTCGCCCTAAGCGCTTGCCTTAGCGGGGTGCCACCCTCCGCTAGTTCCGTCGCCCGCGTCCCCGTCCTTCCCATTGCGGACGGAGGGCTTCGCCCTTGTGGATCGCGGTAAGTTGCGCTTAGTGCTGTGCTCTGTTCAGTTCGTCCCGTCGCGGCTTCCCCGGTTGGTTTCCCCGGGTAGTGGCGCGCCGCTTATTTGCTCATCTCCGCTAGCGGTAGCGGCTGTGAAGTTGTGGGAGTCGTTAGGTCAGGAACTCCACGTATTCCCCTACGTCGGTAGTTCCCTGGACAGTCGCGATATGAAGCGCCATTGCGGGCGATATCCGTGCGCCCGAACGCAGTTTTGAAAGTTGTTTCGTTGTGATTGCCAACACGGCTGCTAGTTGCGTATCGCTTGCAATATGACGTTCTTCCGCAATTCGCTCTAACGCCCCTTCACGAAGCTTGAGAGGAAGCACGGATTTGACCTTTCGCGTTATGTAATCAACTTTCGCCTTTCGGCAAATACAAATGTACCCAGTTGATTACATTTAGCAAACTGAAGGCCGGCCAAGCACCCCCAAATGTGGGTAGTTACAAGCCTGTAAGCTGGGGAAATGTTGCGCAACCGCTATGGGCGTTTGCTATAGTGCAAAACATGAAACCGGAAGAATGGCTTAACCATGCGTGCAACGGCGATTCCCTGACTTCGATTGCGCGAAAGATCGGGATTGCTCCATCAACGATTATTCGCCAGGTAGATCGGGGAAAAATTACGGCCGAAACTTGTATTCGCATTTGCCGCGCCTATCAAGTACACCCCGCCGATGGCTTAGCAGCCCTTGGATATTTCACGGACGCAGAAGCCGAACGCGGTTCCGGGGCATCTCTTACCCGATTGCCAAACGAAGACATCCTTCGGGAAATCCTTAGGCGTATCGACCCTCAAGCAACAATGGTTTTCCAATCTGGAATAACCCCCAACCTCCATGTATATGACAGCCAAGAAGATGGCTCTATCACCCCCATACCTTTTAGTGCCCCACCGGACACAAGCGACCTAGACGGCTACGAACCCCACCTCCACGCCGTCGCGGACGAATCCCCCAACGATCCGGACGAACTGGACAACACCCCATAACCACAGGTGAACACACGTTTGCGGGGTGGGTGTCAAAATAATCCCCCACCCTTCACACGGAAGGCCAAAACCTTGCACACCTTCACCGCGCTTGAAAACCTGGCATACTCCGCCGGCATTCGAATCATCTGGCACAACGGCCACGCCCGCGGCTACTACGACAACGAACGCCGTGTGATTTCCCTCCGCAACGGAATGAGCGACAGGGAAGCCCGCTCAACCCTCGCCCACGAACTAGGGCACGCCCTCCACGGCGACACCCCAACACCCGATCCAGTGCTCCACGCACGTCAAGAACGGCGCGCCAATGAGTTCGCCGCCCGCCTACTAATCGACCCCGCGGAACTTGCCGTCGCGGAAGCCGCCTACGGCGCGGACACATTCACCCTTGCCCGCGAACTAGACGTATCACCCCACCTAATCGACACCTTCCGGGCCACAGTCCGCACCCGCTAAAACCCAAAAGCCCCGCGGCAATCGACAACCGCGGGGCAACCCTACACACTCCCCCTAGCTACGAAGGAGCGCGCCCCGCAAGCATATCAAGGCGGGGCCAAACAACTATGGTTGGCATACACAAAAAACAACTAAAAAACGGCTTTTCATGGCGAGTGTCCTACGTAACCCCCACCGGGGAACGCCGCTTTAAAGCCGGCTTCCGAACGAAAGACGCGGCAAAAGCATGGGCGGAACAACACGCCCCCGGCCAAGACACGTCAACATGGATCGACCCGAACGCCGGGCGGATAACCGTCGCGGAACTATGGCCCCTATTCGAAGCGTCAAAAGCACACCTTTCACCGGCTACGGTCCGTGCGCTTGATTCGTCCTACCGAACCCACGTGTCCCCTAAGTGGGGTGCGCGCCCCGTCGCGTCCATTCGCCGCACGGAGGTTCAAACATGGGTAAGCGGCATGAAGGATCAACCCGTCATAGCGCGGCGCGCTCATGGAGTCCTAGCCGGGATTCTGGACATTGCGGTCTATGACCAACGAATAGCTTCGAACGTATCGCGGGGCGTGTCCCTTCCCCGCAAGCCGGAACCGAAGAAAGTGTATTTCACCCCACAACAGCTACAGGCCCTTGCGGACGCGGCCGGAAGCCGGAAGCTTATCGTCCTCACACTAGGCACTGTGGGGCTTCGTTGGGGCGAGCTAGCCGGACTACAGGCTAGGGACGTTCTAGTAGACCGCCGAAGGCTTCACGTCCGGCGGGCTGTGACGTGGCAGGGCGGGCAATTCACGGTAGGGCCGTTGAAGGGGCATGAGTCCCGCGTAGTGACGGCCCCGGCGATTGTGTTTGATTCGCTTGTGGCGAAGGCGCGGGAGCTTCCGCTGGAAGGGTGGTTGTTCGGAGACAACGCGAAGGGCCGCCCGTTGAGTGGTTCGTCCTCCGCGAGGTGGTTTAAGACCGCGGTTAAGAATTGCCGGACGGCCAAGACGATTCCGGAAACGATTACCCCGCACGGGCTTCGGCACGTGGCGGCGGGGCTTCTGGTGGGTGCCGGGGCTTCCGTGAAGGCTGTGCAGCGACAGTTAGGGCATAAGTCTGCGGCTATGACTCTTGATGTGTATTCAGACCTTTTTGATGGGGATCTAGATGAAGTTTGCGCCGCGCTAGATACACTTTTTCCTGGGAAGCGGGGGTAGCTAAAAAGCAACCTGAGAATTAGATAAGCGCCCCTAGCGAGCCCTGGGGGCGGGTGACAAAATAAAAACCCCCGGTCAAGGGGGGTTTTTAGTGGTGCGCCTGGGGAGACTTGAACTCCCACGTCATAAGACACTGGAACCTAAATCCAGCGCGTCTGCCAATTCCGCCACAGGCGCATGCGTTGATTCACTTTAGCCGGAAGATAACTCATGCGCCAAAGAAGCACATCAATTCATGTCAATCCCCGCTTACGACCACCGGGAGCGCCAGGTAGACTCAACCGATGTGACAGTAAACGACACCTCAGGCAGCACCACATCAAAGACCCGCCGCAAACCCAAGCCAGCACACCTGGTCTTGCTGGCGCTGGTCTTTGCAGCCTGCCTTGGCCTGTCATGGTGGCAATGGACCCGCTTCGAATCCGGAAACGGCTCCTTCCAAAACCTGGGATACGCCCTACAGTGGCCGGTCTATGGCGTGGTTGCCATCATCGCTTACCGCAAGGTTCTCGCCTACGAGGACGATCTGGAGGAAAGCGATGAAGCCCCGGTGACCCGCGAGATGAAAGCCAAAGGCGAGATCACCCAGATTGATGAGGATTTTCTCCCACAGCGCAAGGCTGTCAGCGTGGAGGAATTCAATGCCATGAATAGGCCGACTCGCCGTCGCGGGCCCGCGGCCGACGATATTGGCTAGCCCAGCAGTTCGTTTACCCGTTTTCTCTTCCCACCCCGCATCCTGCAAAAACTCAAGGACATCCCACCGCATGAGCACCCCCACCGTTACTCCCGCCCGCCAAAAGCGCGTCGCTGACGCCCTGAAACTGTTCCGCATCGCTGCCTGGGTTACCGGTGTGTGGCTGCTGGTTCTTACCGGTCGCCTCATCCTGGACTACGGATTCAAGATGGATCTGCCCCAGTGGGCGTTCTACATCGGCCAGGTTCACGGACTGTTCTACGTGCTCTACCTGGCGGCCACCGTGAACCTGGGCACTAAGGCCCGCTGGGAGCCCACCAAGTGGATTTTGACCGCACTGGCCGGCACCATCCCCTTCCTCTCCTTCTGGGCTGAGCACGTCCGCACCAAGGAAGTAAAAGCCGCCTTCCAGCTGCCCTAATCTCCAACACCACCGTGACCGGCCTGCGTCCACCCGCACAGGCCGGTTTTTTCATACCCTCTCTCCACTGCAAGCCTTAAGCCGCACGGGCGATGGGATCCACACCCCCAAAGTGACAGTAAACCTACCTGTTAAGTGTTAGTATGACTATCAAATGATGTGTTGTTGCCGAGCACCCGCCCGGCCACCAGTGCCTTCGAGGACGAACATGCAAGCCACCTCCCCCATCACCCTTCGCGAAAAAGTCTTTTGCGCCATCTGGTTTAGCGGACACAGCCTCGCCATCTTTAGCGCCGCCGGCCAATCCCTGTTCACAGCCAGCAGCTGGTGGGAAAAACTCTGCGCAGCACTCGCCGCACTGGTCACCGGCTTCATGCTCATCCGCTACGGTTCCGCAGCCCGCACCACCCCAGCGTCCACCTTGCTCAAAGACTCCTACGACGCCCTGTTTATCGCCTACTTCCTGTGGGCGATCTCCTGGCGCGACGGCGGGCTTTCGCTGGTCGCCCTGGCCATACCCTTCATCATCTACCTCGCCTTCGTCGGCAACGACCGCTTCATCCACTGGCTCAACACCGGGGAGAAAAACTAACGCAGCCGGGGTCGAACCGTTGCACACTGTCAACGCTTCGACCCCGGCTCGAAAAGCTCGCAAACGGGCTGCTTCAGGCTTAAGCCTTGTCCTCCCCCGCCGCGGTGATCCCTTCCACGGTGGTGTCGGGTGAAGATACCGGCGCGGAATCCGCATCCGCGGCAGCTTCCTCGGCCTGCTTGGAGGCCTTTTCTTCTTCGGCTTGCTCTGGTGAGACAACCTCAATCGGAGACTGCTCCTCCTCCTGATCTTCCTCATCAGCGCGAGCGCTCACCGCCGATCCGTCCTCCGTGTACTTCTCGGCCAGCTCCCGCAACACCGGAACCAGCGCCTGCAATGCCTTGCCACGATGGGACAAGGCATCCTTTTCCGCAGCGGAAAGCTCCGCGGAGGTACGGGGACGCTCGTCCAGATCCGCCACGCGTGCATCCTCCTCCGCCGGGATAAACAACGGATCATAGCCAAACCCATTGTCACCGACCGGGGTGCGCACCAGGCGGCCCTCCCACACGCCCTTTTCCAAGTACTCATCCCCATCAGGGGTGACCACCGCGCACACGGAAACAAACTGAGCGCTGCGGCGCTTCAGCGGAACATGCTCCATCTGCGCCAACAACAGCTCATTGTTGGCCTCATCATCACCGTGCTTGCCCGACCACCGGGCAGACAGCACGCCCGGCATGCCACCCAACTCGTCGACCGCCAAACCGGAATCATCAGCCAAGGTCACCAGGTGCGTTTCCTTCGCACCCGCCCGGGCCTTAATCAGCGCGTTATCGGCAAAAGTACGGCCGTCCTCGACCGGCTCCGGGTAGCCCAGCAAATCCTCGCTGGACACCAGCTCAATGCCCTCAATGCCGGCATCCTTGATGACGCGGTTGAGCTCCTTGAGCTTTTTTACATTGTGCGTTGCAACATGCAGCAACATGTCTGAAAAAACAACTCCCCTTATTCAGCCAGCGCAGCAGCCTGCGCCTCAAATAGTTGTCGGCAACCAATCTCAGCCGCATCCAGAAGCTCATTCATTTGCTCCCGGCTAAACGTGCCAGCCTCACCGGTGCCCTGAACCTCCACGAACTGGCCAGAATCAGTCATGATGACGTTCATGTCGACCTCGGCGCGGGAATCCTCCTCATAAGGCAGATCCAAGCACACCCGCCCGTCAATCAGGCCGACGCTGACCGCAGCGACCGGCTGGCGCAAGGGTTGACCGGTGAGAACCCCGCGGCGCTTGAGTTCGGCAACCGCGTCAGCCAAAGCCACATAGGCGCCCGTGATGGCGGCCGTGCGGGTACCGCCATCGGCCTGCAGCACATCGCAGTCAATCGCAATGGTGTTCTCGCCCAGCTGGCTCAAATCAATGGCGGCGCGCAAGCTGCGCCCCACCAGACGTGAAATCTCGTGGGTGCGACCCTTGACCTTTCCCCGCATCGACTCGCGCGGCATGCGCTCGTGGGTGGCCGCCGGAAGCATGGAGTACTCAGCGGTCAGCCAGCCCTCGCCGCTGCCCAGCTTGAAACGCGGAATGCGTTCCTCCACGCTCGCGGTGCACATCACGCGAGTGTTGCCGAACTCCACCAGCACACTGCCAGCCGGATTCGTCGTGAAACCACGGGTAATGCGCACGGGGCGCATCTCGAGGCCGTGGCGACCATCGGCGCGAACAAAGGAAGAAGAATCAGTCATGCCCCTCATCGTAATGGCCAAACACACCCATCACGAATAAGAAAAATTCCCCGCATAAAAACCCACGTCACAGCGCACCCCTTGCACCACCCCACCCCCGCCAAGTGTTAGCCCAGCAGCCACCGTTGCGTTGCGCTGAACTGCCCTGAAACACCGAAAGCCCTGCCCCATTTTTAACGGGGCAGGGCTTCACGGCGAACAGGTGATCTAAAACTCGATCACGGTGCCAGATTCGCCAACGATGATCTCCCCATCGAAGGTGGAACGGGCAGCGTTGACCGCATCGGCCGGGTCGGTCCACGGCGGAATGTGCACCAGCACCAGCGTTTTCACACCGGCCTCCTGGGCGATAGCTCCTGCTTCCGCGCCGGAAAGGTGCATCGCCGGCGGTTTTCCTGCGCTGGAATCTCCCCAGGTGGCCTCGCACAGGAATACGTCCGCGCCACGCGCCGCATCGACCAACGCATCCGTCACCGCGGAATCCCCCGAAAACGCCAGCACTTTGCCGGTTTTGGGTTCCTCTAGCCGCAACGCAAAGGTTTCAATCGGGTGCACTACCCGGAAAGGAGTGGCAAACAGGCGATCCACCATGACTTTTTCCCCATGTCGCCACGGGGTGAAAGCGAAAGTGTCCGACATGTCGTCAATCTCGTCGGGGTGATCCGCGCTCAGGCGGCCCAGATGACGAAAGGTGGCTTCCGGGCCGTAACACAGATTCCGGCCGGTGCTGGGGCGCTGCGGGTGGAATCGGCGCCACACCAGCAAAGATGGGAAGTCCATGCAGTGATCCGGGTGCAAATGGGAAAACAGCACATGCACATCGGAAGGATTAGCCACGCTGGCCAATTCCGCGAACGCACCAGGCCCTAAATCCATGACCACATCAGACATTCCCTCAGAGGTCACCAGGTAACCGGATGCGGGATTGCCCCGGCGCGCCACGCTGCCAGAGCATCCGAGGATCCGTACTTTCATGCGGCTATCGTGCCACGGCAACTGCTCTTTTCGCTAACTAACCGCCTGGACTATGGCGCAGATGACGCTGATCTTGGCTTCGTGGGCTGGGCGACATTGGCTGGGGTGGTGGTGGGAACTGCCCTGCTGAGCGGGTCGGTAGTGGGGTTGGGGTGGGTGGTTTTAGTTGGCTGGGTTGGGTGAGACTTGGCTGACTGAGGTGATGTGGGGGCCGAGGAAGCGGCCGGCGAGTGCGGCGAAGAGTTCGGGGTCTCCGGTGGATTCGAAGCTGCGCGTGGGTGGGGTGTCGGTGGGTTCTGCCAGCATGTCGGTGGTGGACAGGATCCGTACGACGTCTTTGGCGGTTTCTTCTGCGCTGGAGACCAGGGTGACGTGGTCGCCCATGGCGAGTTGGATGACGCCGGATAGGAGTGGGTAGTGGGTGCAGCCGAGCACGAGGGTGTCTACTCCGGCGGCTTGGAGTGGTTCTACGTAGGCTTCGGCGACGCCGAGGATTTGTCGGCCGGAGGTGATTCCTCGTTCGACGAAGTCGACGAAGCGGGGGCAGGGCTGGGCGTAGCATTCGACGGCTGGGATGGCTTCGAAGAGTTCTTGGTAGGCCCCGGAGTTGACGGTGCCTTGGGTGCCGATGACTCCGACTTTGCCGTTGCGGGTGGTGGCTGCTGCGCGGCGCACGGCGGGGAGGATCACTCCGATGACGGGCACGTCGTAGCGTTCGCGGGCGTCGCGGAGAAATGCTGCGGTTGCGGTGTTGCAGGCGATGACGATCATTTTGCAGCCGCGGGCGACGAGTTCATCGGCGACGTCTTGGGAGTGTTGGCGTACTTGGGAGATGCTCAGTGGGCCGTAGGGGCCGTGGGCGGTGTCTCCGATGTAGATGATGGATTCGTGGGGTAGTTGGTCGACGAGGGTGCGGGCTACGGTGAGTCCGCCGACGCCGGAGTCGAATACTCCGATGGGTGAGTTGGGCCCGATCGGCCCTGGTGCGGTGACTTTTTTGTCTTCGGGTGTGTTCACTTCGCTTGCGTCGCTTCCCACGTGTTGTGTGTTTTTGGCTGCGCTGGTGGTGGCGCTGGTGGTGTTGCTCACCACGCTAGTCGGCTTGCCTGTCGGCTTTCTTGCCGGCTGGTTGTTTTTGTTTGGCGGTTACCAGGCGGGTTGGGCGGGGGTGGTGGTGTCGGGGGTTGTTTTCTTTGGTCGGGTTCCCATGAGGCGGGCTGCGATGATGCCGCCGATTGCGCCGCAGAGGTGGTATTGCCAGCTCACTCCTGGGGTTGTGGGCAGTAGTGCCCAGATCCAGCCGGTGTAGGACAGTCCGAGGACGACGCCGAGGATGAGCTGCAGTAGGTTGCTGTTGAACCAGCCACGCACCACGAGGTAGGCAAGCCACCCGTAGATCACTCCGGAGGCGCCGATGTGCACGCTGTTGGGTCCGCCGATGAGCCACACGCCCAGCCCGGAGATGATGGCGATGATGAGGGTGGATTGGAAGAAGGCGCGTTTGCCGGATAGGGCGATGAGGAAGGCAAAGAGTGCGCCGGGGATGCTGTTGGAGATTAGGTGTTGCAGGCTGCCGTGCAGGAGTGGGGCGGTGAAGATGTCGGGCAGGCTGGTGACGTCGAGGGGGTGGACGCCGAATTTGAGGGCGGATTGCCCGAAGAGGATTTCCAGCCCGTAGATCACCCACAGCACGACGAGGTAGCCTACGGCGATGGCGGCAGCGCTTTTGAGGCGTTGGGGTTTGTGGTTTTGGGGGCGGGTGGGGGTGGTGGGCAACGGTGGCTGCTGAAAAGTCACGGTGTGTTCCCTCGTGGGTTGGGGTAGGGGCACGTTTTGTGTGCCCTTTTTCCTTGTCCTGGGTTTAACGCTGCGGGCACCCGCTGGTGTTCCCGGCTATCCCGGGGCGGGTGTTAGGTGGTGGTGCGGATGTCTGCCAGGCAGGCGGTGTTAAGGCCTGGTTCGGCGGATAGTACGGCGTCGACGATGGCGGCTTCGACCATGTCGGCTGCTGCGGCGCACAACTGGCCCAGGAGGTCTACGTCTACTCCGCTGCCGTCGCCGGTGGACAGCGCGAAGAGGGTGTCGCCGTCGAGTGGCGAGTGGGCGGGGCGGATTGCGCGGGCGAGTCCGTCGTGGCCGGTGAGTGCGAGTCGGCGGGCTTGTGCTTTGGTGACGGGGGCGTTGGTGGCGATCACCCCGATGGTGGTGTTGAGTTTGGTGGCGAGGGATTCTAGGTCGGCGTAGGCGGCGGGGTCGACTGTAATGGTGGGGTCGCCGTAGAGCTGGCCGGTGTGGGGGTCGACGACGTGGCCGACGGGGTTGGCGACGACTCCGGCGGCGACCACATAGTCGCCGATGGTGGTGTTGGCGGTGCCGTAGCCGCCGCGGATTTTTCCGGCGGTGGCGCCGCAGCCGGCGCCGATGCTGCCGCGCGCTGCGGGGTGGGGGGATGTGGTGTGCGGGTCGCGCTGGGCGAGGTCGGCTAGTGCTTGGCGGGTGGCGGCGGCGCCGTCGTGGCGGGTGGGCCGGTGTTGGGGGTCGCCGACGAGGAGGTCGAAGATGACTGCGCCGGGGACGATGGGCACGATGGGGCCGGGTTTGTCGGGGCCGAGGACGGGAAAGCCGATGCCGGCTTTTTCGAGTTGCGCCATGACGCCGTCGGCTGCGGCGAGTCCGTAGGCGCTGCCGCCGGACAGGAGGACGGCGTGGACTTGGGCGACGGTGTTGTGGGCTTCGAGCAGGTCGGTTTCGCGGGTGCCGGGCCCGCCGCCACGGACGTCGACGGCGGCGTAGGCGCCTGCCGGTGCGACGACGACGGTGCAGCCGGTGTCGCCTGCGCTGGTGTGGCCGACGCCGATGCCGGGCACAGCGGCTAGTCCGAGGCGGTGGTTGTCACTGTGCGCGGGCGCTGTCACGTCAGAGATCTCCCATCATGGCTTGCAGCAGGCTGTCCTGGTTGAAGCCCAACCAGTCGACGAGGACGTCGCGGTCTTCTGCCGAATGCGGGCCCGGCCCGTCTTGTACGTCGCTGGAGGCCAGGTAGATGCGAACGTCGTTGAGGGCTTGTAACCATCCGTGGGCTTCGTCTTCGGTGATCACTACCGTTTCGGAGCCTTGCTCGCCGAGTGCCCAGATGATCAGGTTGAGGTGTTCCAGCTTGGCGGCACAAATGTCGGTTTCGTGCAGGCTGCGCAGCAGCTGGTTGTCGCCTTCGTATTCTTCGTCGCCGTCGCGTTCGAAGTTGGGCAGGAGGCGGGCGAGTTCTTTTTCTTTGGGGGGTTCTTTATGCCCGGAGGGCATGCCGGTGAGTTCGGCGAGTTCGTCTTTGGGGGCCGATTGGCAGCGCCGGATCAGTGCCTCGGAGACGGTGGCGGCGAGGTCGGCGAGGACTTCCCGTTCCACGGGTTCGAAGGTGGTGGTGTATTTGGCGGCGCGGCTCAGGCCGCGTTTGCGTTTCCAGCTTTTCATGGTGTGTCTTTAGCCTCCTTGCTGCATGGTGGCCCACAGGCCGGCGGTGTGCAGCTTTTTCACGTCAGCTTCGACTTTGTCTTTCTCGCCGGAGGACACGACGGCTTTTCCTTCGACGTGGACTTTCATCATGAGTTCTTGGGCGCGTTTTTTGTCGTATCCCAAGACCGTGTGGAAGACGTAGGTCACGTAGCTCATGAGGTTGACGGGGTCATCCCAGACGATGCACAACCAGGGCAGGTTTTCGGCTGTGGTGACTTCCACAGCTACGTCCTCCACAACGTCGGGGGTGGCCATCGGGGAACCACCGGCGGTGATGGGCGCGCCGCCGACAAGGCGCGGCAGGTGTGCGTGCATATACATACCCCTATGCTAACCGCGTTATGGGCACTTAGCCACGAATCCGCTTTGCGGCGCAAAAGATAACCGATTCTTATGGTTTGTTCTGTTGCCCCACCTCGCACCTGCGCAGCCCCTCCCCCGCCCCGGGCGGGCACCCCCACGGCGAGGCCCGTAGCTACGGCGCGGGGGTGGTGAAAACCGGGTGCTTTCGTGCACCAAGTGGTGTTCAAGCCCTACGATGGTTCCCGTGAATGAACGTCACCGCTCTACAGCCCTTTTGACCGACAAGTATGAGCTGACCATGCTCATGGCCTCCCTCGCCGACGGCACCGCCGATAGGGAGTGCACCTTTGAGGTCTTTACCCGCCGCCTGGCCGGCGAACGCCGCTATGGCGTGGTCGCCGGCACCGCCCGCGTCCTGCGCGCCATCGAGGACTTCGTGTTCACCGACGAGCAGCTCGCCGGCATGGATTTCCTTGACGACCGGACCCGCGAGTTTCTCCGCAACTACCGTTTCCGCGGCCAGGTCGATGGTTATGCGGAGGGCGAGTTGTATTTCCCCTACTCCCCTGTGTTGACGGTGCGCGGCACCTTCGCGGAGTGCGTGATCCTGGAAACCGTGATTTTGTCAATCATGAACGCGGATTCCGCGATCGCTTCCGCGGCCGCCCGCATGGTCACTGCCGCCGATGGTCGCCAGATCATCGAAATGGGCTCGCGCCGCACCCACGAATACGCCGCGGTGACCGCCTCCCGCGCCGCTTATCTCGCGGGCTTCGACGCCACCTCCAACTTGGAAGCCGCCCACCGCTATGGCATCCCTGCATCCGGCACGGCCGCACACGCCTGGACGCTGGCCCACGTCAACCCGGACGGCAGCCCCAATGAGGAGGCCGCCTTCCGCTCCCAGGTGGAAGCCCTCGGCAAAGACACCATCCTGCTGGTCGACACCTACGACATCACCAAAGGTGTAGAGACCGCCGTGAAGGTGGCCGGCACGGAACTCGGTGGCGTGCGCATCGACTCCGGCGATCTTGGCGTCCTCACCCGCCAGGTGCGCAAACAGCTCGACAGCCTCGGTGCCACCAACGCGAAAATCGTCGTGTCTAGCGACCTGGACGAATTCACCATCGCCGGATTGCGCGGCGACCCAGTAGACGTTTTCGGCGTCGGCACTTCCCTGGTCACCGGCTCCGGGGTTCCCACCGCCGGCATGGTGTACAAGCTCGTCGAGGTCGACGGCAACCCCGTCGCCAAACGCTCCCGCAACAAAAAGAGCATTGGCGGCGCCAAGCGTGGCATGCGCGTGCACCGCGCAACCGGCACCGCAGTTGAAGAAGTCGTGCGCCCCTTCAACGCTCCCGCCCCCGACACCGGCTCGTTGGAACAACGCGAACTCAGCGTGCCGCTGATGCGCGACGGCCGCACCGTTGACGGTTTGCCCGATATTCATCAGTCCCGCATGCACCTTGCGAAACAGCTCGTGTCGCTGCCCTGGGAAGGCCTCGCCCTATCCCGCGACGAGCCGGCCCTGTCCACCCGCTTCGTCGGCTTCAGCGACTAGCCACTTCCCCACACCAACAGAACCGGATGGGCGTCGCAGGAATCCTGCGGCGCCCACACCCATCTGCCCTGCCGGGTGTCTTGGCACAATCCCACCACTGCCCCTAGGGTGAACACGTACTTTTTCACCAGCTTCGACAGGACACAAACCATGGCGACTTCGGAGATCGACAAAGCCACCACGGAACTTTTGGGGCACGCCGTCACCGCCCTAGGTGGTGCGCGTCGTGATGGCCAAGTGCTGATGTCCTGCGCTGTCGCCCGGGCGCTGGCCAACGAACGACACCTGGCAGTCCAAGCCGGCACCGGCACCGGTAAATCCCTCGCATACCTGGTGCCCGCCGCCGCCCACGCCATCGCCTCAGAACAATCCGTCGTCGTCTCCACCGCCACCATCGCGCTGCAACGCCAGCTCGTCGGCCGTGATCTTCCCCGCCTCGCGAAAGCCCTCGAACCGCACCTCGACCGACCCCTAACCTTCGCAATCCTCAAAGGCCGCTCCAACTACATTTGCCTCAACAAGCTGGCCACCGGCCAAGCCGCCGAAGACGGCCTGCTGTCAGAAGAAGAACTTTCCGGCATCGGCAAAGAAGTCAGGCACCTGTCCGACTGGGCACAAGACACCGACACCGGCGACCGCGATGATCTCGAAGAAGGCGTATCCAACCTGGCGTGGCGCCAACTGTCAGTCACCGCCAACGAATGCCTCGGCGCATCCCGCTGCCCCCAGGCGGAAGAATGCTTCGCGGAAGCCGCCCGTAAAAAAGCCCGCGAAGCCGACATCATTGTCACCAACCACGCCCTTTTGGCCATCGATGCGCTTGCCGAAGTCGATGTGCTGCCCCAGCACGACGCGGTCATCATCGATGAGGCCCACGAACTCGACGGCCGAATCACCGGAGTCGCCACCAACGAACTCACCGCTAATGCGCTCGTGCTGGCCGCCCGGCGCGCCAAAAAGCTCGGTGCCGACGGTAAGGATGACGAACTGGTTGGCCTGGCCGACGATTGGCCTATCGTGTTGGACTCCGCCCCGCGGGGCCGGTGGACCACCCTGCCGGAGGAAGTGGCGGGCCCGCTGGTGAAACTGCGGGATACCTTGTGGTCGGTGCGGACCGCGATTCATACCGCCCCCGATGGTGAGGCCGCCAGTGATCCGGAAAAGAATGCGGAGCGCCATCACTTGTCGCAGCATTTGGTGGAATTGCATGACACCTGTGTGCGCATTTTGGGCGTGTTTGAGCAGGAAGATCCCGCCAAGCAGGTCGATGTGGTGTGGTTGAGTGATGAGCCGCGCCGTGGTGCGACGTTGCGGGTCGCGCCGTTGAGTGTGTCGGGGTTGTTGGCGACGCGCTTGTTTGCGGAGAAAACGGTGGTGCTCACGTCGGCGACGTTGACTGTGGGCGGGAATTTTCAGGCGATGGCGGCGTCGTGGGGTTTGGCGAAGGGCTCCTATGACCACCTGGATGCGGGCACCCCGTTTGATCCGGCCAAGTCTGGCATTTTGTATGTGCCGGTGCATTTGCCGGAGCCGGGTCGGGATGGTTTGTCCCCGGAAGCGCTCGCGGAGATCAAGGATTTGATCATGGCCGCGGGTGGTCGCACTTTGGGGCTGTTTTCTTCGCGGCGCGCGGCGGAGCAGGCGGCGGAGTTTTTGCGGCCGCGGATTCCGATGGATGTGTTGTGCCAGGGGGAGGATTCCACGCCGAATTTGATTAAGCGTTTTGCGGCCAATGAGAATGCGGTGTTGGTGGGCACGTTGACGTTGTGGCAGGGCGTGGATGTGCCGGGCAAGAGTTGTTCCGTGGTGATCATGGACCGGATTCCTTTCCCACGCCCGGATGATCCGTTGTTGCAGGCCCGCAAGGAGGCGGCGGATGCTGCGGGGCGTAATGGTTTTATGGAGGTCGCGGCGACGCACGCTGCGTTGTTGATGGCGCAGGGCGCGGGTCGTTTGTTGCGCCATGTGGATGATCGTGGAGTGGTGGCGGTGTTGGATACCCGCTTGGTGAGCAAGCGTTATGGGGGCTTTTTGCGGGCGAGTATGCCGGCGTTTTGGCCTACCACCGACAAAAAGACTGTGATTTCCGCCATAAAGAGGCTGATTTCCCGCTAATATGTGTTCCACACCACGTTTTGTTGGGGTGAGGGCTACTCCAGGTGGGACTAGCTGTCTATCAACCCCTGTTGTTTTCCGCTAGATGCACACTCTCGGCGACGAAGAGGAGGTTTTTATCCCATGATGTACGCCGATATTTTCACCACCAACCTGCCCGACCGCGCCGAGCACCCCGCGGTGACCTGCGGGGACACCACGTTGACGTATGGCCAACTGCACGAAAACGTGGTGCGCGCCGCCGAAACACTGCTACGCGCAGGCCTCTACCCCGGCGATGTGGTGGCCCTATGGCTGCCGAACAGCATTGACTATGTGGTGATGTTTCACGCCATCGCCGCCGCCGGGATGGCCTCCGTCCCAATCCCCGTGTACGCCACCGCTCGCGATGTCAATGAGGCGGTGACCGCCACCGGAGCCAAAGTCGTCATCGACGAGCAAGTGGCTGCCGCGGTCATCGGTGGTGACGCGCACGCACTCGCAGCGGCTGGTGGCACCACTAGCCTGCCCGCCGGTACACAAGTACAACTGCCCCAGGTCGCCGAACAGGCGGTGGCCAGCATGCCGCTATCCTCCGGGACGACGGGCACCCCGAAGGTAGTGCAGCTGACTCACGCCAACCTCAGCGCGAACATCCGCCAATTCGCCGAGGCGGTACCCATCACCCCCGAGGACACGGTGCTCGCGCCGCTGCCATTGAGCCACATTTATGGCCTCACAGCGACGATGAATGTGCCCTTAGCGATCGGGGCACACGTGGTGGTGATGCAATTCGACCCCAAAGCCTTCCTGCAAGCATTCGCCGACCACGACATCTCGGTGCTCTTTATCGCCCCACCGGTCGCACCGCTGCTGGCGGGGGCACCGGAATCGACCCGCTTCGAACACCTCCACCACATCATCAGTGGCGCCGCAGCACTTTCCGAAACCGCCGGCCGCGCAGTCGAGGAACGCACCGGGGCGAAAATCTTGCAGGGCTACGGCATGACGGAAGCTTCCCCCGTCACCCACCTCAGCCGCCTGGACTCCACCCCCCTAGAATCCATCGGCACCCCGCTGGTCGACACCGAGCACAAAATCATCGACACCATCACCGGTGAAGACATCACTGCCACCGGTAAAGCTGGTGAGCTGTGCGTGCGCGGACCACAAGTCATGCTCGGCTACCTCAACAACGACACCGCCACCGCCGCCGCACTACAACACGGGTGGCTGCACACCGGCGATATCGGCCAGCAGCTCGCCGACGGCTCCATCGTGCTATCCGGACGCATCAAGGACATCATCAAGTCCCACGGCGTACAGGTCAGCCCCTCCAAGGTGGAACAAAGACTCATCGAACACCCTGACATCACCGACGTTGCGGTGTTCCGTGGCACCACCAGCCGCGGGGAAGAATGCCCCCTGGTCGCCTACACCGGGCAGCTAACCCCCGAGGAAGTCCTCGCCCACAGCCGGCAGGTCCTCACCCGCTACGAATGCCCCCGCGCCGCCTACGCGGTCGACGCAATCCCCCGCAGTGCCTCCGGCAAAATCCTGCGCACCAAACTCCCCGACGTCATCGGCGCCACGGCAGCCGCCTAAACCCCACCCCCGCACACCGGCTGTGGTGGGGCAAGACCACCCCCACCCCGGCCGGGGAACTACCCCTGCAAATCCGCGGCATCATCCTCAAAGAAGCGCACTGCGTCCACCTCATCAGCATCCCCATCTCGATCCGCGTCACCAAACACCCCACTGCGCTCATCCACGGGCTCCATCCCCTGCCAATACGCCTCAATCCACATCAACGCAATAATGGGCACCAGCGGGGCAAACAACGGCAACAGGTACAAAGCGAAACGGGCAACCCCCAAGGCCGCACCCACCACCGCCAAGGTAACCGCCACCAAACCCACCGTGGCCATGCGATGCTGACGGAAAAAAGCAACACCGAAGGCAAAACTATGGCCATCGGCAACAGCGACCGGCACAAAAGACAACGGGATCAAAAGCAACAAGGAACCCACCATCGCGACCACCACAGTCGACCACACAATCGCCGGGCGCCCCTCAGCGGCCTCCAGCATCGTGCCGCCCCACACATGCTGAGAAATGCCAGCCACCGCCAAAGTGCCCACCACCCCCAGCGCCGAAGGCAAAAGGGACGCGAAAAACGTAGAAAACCAGCGGGGCCGATCGGTGGTGCGGCGCTGCGTCCACACCGCAGACACCGTCACAAAACCCGCAACCCCCACCACCAGCATCAACGCAATGATCCCCACCCACCACCAATTATCGCAAGCAACATTGTTGCTGGGCGTAACCACACACTGGTGGCTCAACTTGGTCACCGCCTGCGCCACCAAGGTGCCAAACGTGACCCCATACACGAAGCTAAAAGCAATCCATTTGGGCCAACTCATCACAAAGGACGAAGCGCCCCGCACAATCGCATCGGACAGGTGAATGCGAGCAAAAGCTGAAGTGGACACGAAAGATGAGTCTAGACCCCACCCGCCAGGCGTGCAGGCAAAGCAAGCCACACTTTTCCCAGCCACCTGCGGCACCGCACGGGGCAGCAGCCTAAACCAAGGACACCAACACCGCATCCACCACCGCGATCACCCAAATGCCCTCAATCATGCCCACCAACTTCGGAGTCATCGGGCGTTGCATCCGCGCACTAATAAAAGGCATCGCCCAGGCGCGGACCGCCACCGCAACCATCACCACAAACGGCCACACCGTGCACAGACCGGCCTGCCACAACCACGCCACCACCGCCGCAGCCAAAAGGTGATACACCACCGAAGCCGTCAACCACGACTCCTGACCCCGATGACGGATCATCGTCTTCACAAAAAAGATAGTTCCGCACTGATACAAAGCAATCACCAACGCCACCACCCACAACGATGACATCGTGGCCGAATCGGCCCCCGTCGCCAAGCCACACGCGGGAATCAGCCCGGCACTAGCCAGGGTCGTGGACAGCCCAGATGCCACAGAGCGCGGCCTTTTCCTATAGGCCTCCACCACCGCAATGACAACGAGCGGGGCAAACCACAGCGCCGACAATAGCACCCGAGGTGCCATGGCAATCACCACAGCACTAGAAACAATGCACAGCAGCCCGTAGGTGAGGCAGGCAGGCTGAAACGTTTTCTTCCGGGACGGGGGAACCTTCAGCCACAAGCCCAGTGCAAAAAATGCGAAATAGCCGCTAAACCAGGCCAAGGCCAGGGGAAGATGCACCAGGTGCGGGCGGGTGATGATGATGCCCAGCAGGATAGGCACGATAACCATGACCCAGGCGCCGTGCTGGTCGGGTACCCAGCCGGTATTTTTTCGACGAGACACAAACGCCCCCTTGAGCGACGATGTATTGCATGGTGCGGATGCGGTCAACACCCACACTTAATATGCATTAACAATACCCGTTTTAGGTGTTTGCCTCAGCACTTGCCCACCCCGCCGGAACAGCAACCACCGTATACGCCCCAGGTGAGACCTCCGTATACCCGGCATCCTGAACCACTACTGCCCCGGGCCGGGCGCACAAATCAACAAAATCCTCGTGCTCAACATCGCGCACCGACAGAGGAAAACCTTCGCGAGCCCAGCGGGTCACCTCAGCCAGGGACATGCTCGCGGCAAGCAGCATGGAACCATGACCAACCTGGGCAGCTGCCTTACCAGTGCTCATCTTCAAGCTCTGGTCGATCGCAATGAGCACCCCATCACTAGAGGCGGGCCCCGGAGCATCATCTTCCAAATCGGTGCCCTTGATCTGCAGGCGCGCCACATCCTTGTCGACTTCAGAGACCAGCCCCGGAATAAACGCCCGCGCCTGGGCCTGCCCTTGCGCTACGGTGATCCCTTCCACGCTGTGGCACCGCCGCCATCCGGCACCATGCGCCCGCCGCGCCACCTTCCTGATCTTCAACCCGTACCACTGATCCAAACGGCGATAAAACAACGATTCCTCATCCCCCGCATCCCCGACGAGGCAGGCCGCAACGCAGGCCCTGGCCGCGGCGGCGAGAATTTCGCTGCGCGCCGGTGGCTGGGACTTTTCAATATGCAACACGATCTGCATCGCCCGGGCTGTCGCTGGGGTTTCTTCTTCCCGACGCGGCTGACGTTCGACCAGGTGGGTGTGGGCCCGGGCAATGGAAGCCTCACTGGCACTCACCGTGACTAAACTTTCCACCTCACCAAGGGGCACGGTGAAAAACTGCTCGGGCGCATCGATGTGAGGGGTTCGACTGCTCATGGGCTCTCCAAAAAATGCGTAGGGGCTTTGGGGTTTTGAGGGGCTTTGAGGGCATGAAAAGACCCCGCAGGGAAAGGCTGCAGGGTCAGATCAGGCTAGTTATTTTCTCCAGAAGGCACGGTGTCTTCGAGTACGGGTTCCCGCTCCGGGAGGGGGACTCGACGATAAGTACCGTCGCCACGATCCGCCTCGTCGATTTCCTCACGGGAGATACCGAGAATGTAAAGGACCTCGTCCAGGAAGGGGTGGTTCACGCTAGCGTCGGCGACCTCCTTCAGCGCAGGCTTGGCGTTAAAGGCAATACCGAGGCCGGCCGAGGAGAGCATGTCGATGTCGTTGGCGCCGTCGCCGACAGCCACGGTCTGGTGCATGTGCAGACCGGAATCCTCGGCGAACTCCTTAAGGAACTCCGCCTTGGCTGCCCGATCCACCACCTTGCCGATGACCCGACCGGTGAGTTTGCCGTCCTCGATTTCCAGGGTGTTGGCTCGCACGTAGTCCAGCTCAAGTTCTTCCGCGAGGTCTTCGAGGACCTGAATGAAGCCACCGGACACGACAGCCGCGCGGTATCCCATCCGCTTAAGGGTACGAATCGTGGTGCGGGCACCCGGGGTGAGCTCAATGCTCTTCGCCACCTCATCAATGACGCTGGCGTCCAAGCCTTTCAGCGCAGCGACGCGCTCACGGAGAGATTCCTCAAAATCGAGTTCGCCCCGCATGGCGCGTTCGGTAACCTCGGCAACCTCGGCTTCGCGGCCGGCATGTGCGGCCAGCATCTCAATCACTTCACCGGTGATCAGAGTCGAGTCGCAGTCGAAGCAGATCAAACGCTTCGAGCGTCGCAGCAGGCCGGCGCGCTCGATGGCGATGTCGACACCGATTTCGCGTGTCAGCGCAGCTAGCGCTTTACGCATTCCAACGCCGCCACCGGGACGTGGGTTGGCGACGGTGATCTTCAGCTCCAAGCCGGTCAGGGGGTAGTCAGCGATTCCCCGAATGGTGTCGATGTTCGCGCCGTAGTCGGCCAGGGTTTGGCCGATGCGGGAGATATGGCTGGCGGTCACCGGATCGCCGAGAACAACGACGGCGTGGGTGGATAGCGGGCGATTTTGGTCGAGGTGGTCTTTCAGCTCGACGGTAACTTCCTGGCCGTAGGCCTGCATGGTGATCTCTAGTCCCTCGGATAGAACCTCCAAGCGGTCTGCTTCGAGCCCGACGAAAGCTGCGAGGTTGAGCCGGCCCCGGAACTGGGACTGTTCGACGTCGAGGATTTGTACTCGGTGGGATGCCAACACCCGGAAGAAAGCTGCGGACACACCGGGGCGGTCGGATCCGTGCACGGTGATCACGGCGGGTGTGAGGCCATCTTCGAGGGCGACTGTGATATCGGGGTCTACGGCGTTTTCGTTCACGCGTTTTATTCTTTCACTCCGGAGGAAAAGTGCCTAAATACACCACTACCCCCGGCCCACTCTCGGAGAGCAGGTCGGGGGTAAGTGGTGCGTAGTGGTCGGTATCGACCGGAGGCTTTAAGCCTTGGAGACGGTAGCTTCGTCGCGCTTCATGTCGCCAGCGTCGCGGCCGAGCATCGCATCGGACTTGTGGCCGATGTGAGCCTCAGCGCGGAAACGCTCAACCATGTGCGGGTAGTGCAGCTCGAACGCGGGGCGCTCGGAGCGGATACGCGGCAGGGAGGTGAAGTTGTGGCGCGGCGGCGGGCAGGAGGTTGCCCACTCGAGGGAGTTACCGTAACCCCACGGGTCGTCGACGGTGACGACCTCACCGTAGCGCCAGGACTTCCAAGCGTTCCAGATGAACGGGATGAAGGAGATACCCAGGATGAAGGAGAAGACGGTGGACACCTGGTTCAGGGTGGTGAAGCCGTCGGAGTCCAGGTAGTCGGCGTAACGACGGGGCATACCCATGTTGCCCAGCCAGTGCTGGACCAGGAAGGTGCCGTGGAAGCCGATGAACATGAGCCAGAAGTGGATCTTGCCCAGCTTCTCGTCCAGCATGCGGCCGGTCATCTTCGGGAACCAGAAGTACACGCCAGCGAAGGAAGCGAACACGATGGTGCCGAACAGGGTGTAGTGGAAGTGAGCAACCACGAAGTAGGTGTCAGAGACGTGGAAGTCCAGCGGCGGGGAGGCCAGCATAATGCCGGTCAGACCACCGAAGAGGAAGGTTGCGATGAAGCCGAAGGCGAAGATCATCGGGGTCTCCCAGGTCAGGTGACCCTTCCACATGGTGCCAACCCAGTTGAAGAACTTCACGCCGGTAGGCACGGAGATCAGGAAGGTCATGAAGGAGAAGAACGGCAGCAGGATGGCGCCGGTCACGAACATGTGGTGAGCCCACACGGCCATGGACAGGGCGGCGATGGAGATGGTCGCGAAGACCAGACCTGCGTAGCCGAACATCGGCTTGCGGGAGAAGACCGGGAAGATCTCAGACACGATGCCGAAGAACGGCAGTGCGAGGACGTAGACCTCGGGGTGGCCGAAGAACCAGAACAGGTGCTGCCACAGGATGGAGCCACCGTTGGCCGGGTCGTAGATGTGGCCGCCGAGCTTGCGGTCGTAGAGGATACCCAGAGCAGCTGCGGTCAGCATCGGGAAGATCAGCAGCACCAGCAGAGAGGTGATGAAGATGTTCCAGGTGAAGATCGGCAGGCGGAACATGGTCATACCCGGTGCACGGAGGCACACGATGGTGGTGATCATGTTGATTGCGGATGCAATGGTGCCGATACCACCGACGCCGACGCCGAGGATCCACATGTCAGAACCGACGTTCGGGGAGTGGATAGCGTCAGACAGCGGGGAGTACATGGTCCAGCCGAAGTCTGCGGCACCACCGGGGGTGGCGAAGCCGGAAAGCATCATGACGCCGCCGGCGCCGGTGAACCAGAAGCCCAGGGCGTTAAGACGGGGGAAAGCCACGTCGGGAGCGCCGATCTGAAGGGGCATGATGTAGTTTGCGAAGCCCCACACAACGGGGGTTCCGTACAGCAGCAGCATCACGGTGCCGTGCATGGTGAACAGCTGGTTGAACTGCTCGTTCGACAAGAACTGCAGGCCCGGGTGGTAGAGCTCGGCGCGGATGAGCAGCGCCATAAAGCCACCGAGGAAGAAGAACATGAAGGACATGATGATGTACATGATGCCCAGCGTCTTATGGTCGGTGGATGTCAGCATCTTCCAGGCGAAAGTGCCCTTGCGGGCGTTGCCCGTGGGGGCAGGCCGGGCCGGTGCGACCTGGTGGTCGCCCTTTGGCGCGACAGCGGTCATAGGTTCCTCCTGACTACGCGGTCGTCCCCGCACAATTGCAGGGACGTCCTCTTGGTGCCTTTAGATCGTATCGAAGGCACGCTCGGGTATCTAGCCTTTTCGTTAGATATCGCAGTCGAGATTACCGCCTTTACCGCCTGTGATCTAACTGGATAAGGGCTACATAAGGGCTGGAAAGTGGCTTTCAACTCACCAAACGAATATTTACTGTGACAAATGCCACTGCCCGCTGTGACCCAATGCGCAAATCGCACGCGTCACACCCGTCACCCATAGCCCCCTATTGAGTCATCCTTAAGTTGGAGAGTTAACCCTTGGGCGCGTCGCTTCGACCATTGTGGGACCAACCTCGTCTAGTTCACCCCCTAATTCGCTTCTGCCCAGCTCTCGCGAACAATATTCAACACACAGAGGTTCACTACTACCCCACCCCACCGGCTTGGGCGCGGAGTTCTGGACGAAAAAATCCCCATACCCTGCGGGGTATGGGGATTTGGAGGGAAAACTTAGAAGTCCCAGTCGTCGTCTTCGGTCGCTTCGGTCTTACCGATCACGTACGACGAACCGGAACCGGAGAAGAAGTCGTGGTTCTCGTCAGCGTTGGGCGACAGTGCGGACAAGATAGCCGGGGAGACCTTGCATTCATCTGCCGGGAACATCCCTTCGTATCCGAGGTTATTCAGCGCCTTATTCGCGTTGTAACGCAGGAAGCGCTTGACGTCCTCGGTCCAGCCCAGCGGGTCGTACAGATCTTCGGTGTACTGCGCCTCGTTGTCGTAGAGGTCGAACAGCAGGTCGAAGGTCCAATCCTTCTGTTCCTCACGCTCCGCTTCGGTCAGCTGCTCGAGCGCCTTTTGGTACTTGTAGCCGATGTAGTAGCCGTGGACGGCCTCATCGCGAATGATGAGGCGAATGACATCGGCGGTGTTGGTCAGCTTCGCATGGCTGGACCAGTACATCGGAAGGTAGAACCCGGAGTAGAACAGGAAGGATTCCAGCAAGGTCGAGGCAACCTTGCGCTTGAGCGGATCCCCACCCTCGTAGTAGTCCAAGACGATCTTGGCTTTCTTCTGCAGGTTGTCGTTTTCCTCAGACCAGCGGAAAGCATCATTGATTTCCGGGGTGGAAGCCAGGGTCATGAAGATGGAGCTGTAGCTCTTGGCGTGCACGGATTCCATGAAGGCAATGTTGGTGAGCACTGCCTCCTCGTGGGGGGTCTTCGCGTCCTGAATCAGCGAAACCGCACCCACGGTGCCCTGAATGGTGTCCAGCATGGTCAAGCCTGTGAAGACTCGCATGGTGGTTTGCTGCTCCAGGGAGTTCAGCGTGTTCCAGGACTTGATGTCGTTAGACAGCGGCACCTTTTCGGGCAGCCAGAAGTTACCGGTCAGACGGTCCCACACCTCGAGGTCTTTTTCATCCGGGATGGTGTTCCAGTTGATTGCAGACACCGGAGCGTTGCGATCCTCCGGGTGGTACTCGTGTTGTGCCGGGGAAATGGCGGCCTTGTCGTTAGCCATGGGGATTCCTTTTGCCTCTTTTTAAGGTGCGGCGCGTACGCCCTCGAACGGTCGTCTTCCAACTCTCGCCTTCACCGACCGCCCCACCCGAAGCACACCCCTATATAGAGGTATGTCTTTTTACGGCAGCCGGTGCGCGAGAAAGCTCGTTGTGTGGCGCCCTGTCTAGGGCGCACTTTCTAACGAGGGTACGTCATATCAGCCGGCCGGGGAGACACCCACCCCACCCATCTCCCCTACTCCTGAAAAAACCCTGCGCTGATGTGCCGTTTTGTGCGCCCCGCACGGCTTCGAAGATTATCTCCCGCCCACTTTTATCCCTTGCAATGGCGTCTTGAGGGCGCACAGCCCGAGAGCAGCGATACGGGTTTGTACCCTGCCTCAGCAAGGGAAGTGTGGACCCTCAGGAAACAGGAAATCGGTGCGGACACTCGGGTTGTGCCGGATTCGATTACAGGAAAGGGATCAACGCCTGGAAAGCCAAAGCGGAGATCCAAGAAAATTGGATCGGTAGCAAGGCTTGGGCGCTGAAATGCTCGGCTACATCTCGTGATTTGTAGCCCGTTCGGTGTTGGCAAGTGTTTCCGTTGGGGCTACGACAGTCATTTAATTATTCATCTAATTGATAGGTGTGGCGGTTAAGGATAGGGAAACTTTGCAGGCGAACTGGAAAAACAGGCGGTAGACTGAGCCCCATGAAACTTTCTGACACTCTTGCACAGGCTTTCAACAAGCAGGTTACTGCCGAGTACGAAGCATCCCTCGTCTACCGCCAGCTCTCCTTCCTTCTCGACGATCTCGGCCTCGTCGGCATGCGCGACTGGATGAAGCTCCAGGCCGACGAAGAGCTCACCCACGCCCAGATGTTCGCGGACCACATGCTCAACCGCGACGCGGTTCCGCAGATCGGCGCCATTGAGGCTCCCTCCCTGACCGTGAACAATGCCGTCGACGCTTTCGAAGCCTCCCTGGCTCACGAGCAGAAGATCTCCGGCATGATTCGCGACCTGGCCGCACTGACCCAGGATGAGCGCGATTTCGACTCCCGTCCGCTGATCGACTTCTTCCTGGCAGAGCAGATTGAGGAAGAGTCCACCGTCGGCGAGATCCTCGACCGTCTTCGCCTCATCGGCTCCGACGGCTCCGGCCTGCTGCGCATCGACGCCGAGCTCGGCGCCCGCAACGCTGAGTGATATTGCTCACTAAAGAGCGCGCCTTTATGTAAAGGCTTCATGCAGTGCCCCCGCCCTCCGGTGGGGGCACTTTTGCGCGAGCAGCCTCCATCAACCACACACAACTCCCCCACCCGCTTGCCAGCCACCGCGTTTACCGCATAGATAAGGCCACACGCTGGAACAATGGCCAGGCCCACTAAAGATTGTGGCTGCCACTATGCAGCGCGCTATACGTTGTTTAATTTTTAGGAACCGAAAACCCCATGAACTCACCCAGTGCCCCACTGGAATAATCTTGCAATAACACATAAAATGAGGTGTTTTCACATGTGCTAACCCTCGCCATCACGGCGGGAAATTCATAAGAGTATTAACATATGATTATGGCCCCGTTTTTGGGAGGTTGTCGTGCAGCGCTCATCGCGCCCATCGACGGCCCACCTGCACGCCACTGTCTGGCATCTGCCCTAAGGCAGCTGTCGACTGTGTCGTCTTCCCAAAAAGGACCGTGGAACCGAAGGAGCTCCGTGGTAGCGCCGCCTCATGGCGGACGCCGCGAACTTCGCTTTCGCAAGGAACGCTCATTGGCTGAGATTTCTTTTCGAAAGTTTTCGGATTATGCCCCCACCCGCGGGGCCGTCCGTACTACCATAAGCCCAAAGCGCATGCATTCGTTTTCGATAGTAAGATGCATGCTTCTGGCAATATCGTGCCAACGCCAATATTGCGCACTGGAAGGGAGGTAACAGTGGCTGTCATACATCAAACGACGAAGCTCGATTACGCCCTCAATCAACTGGGCACCGAGATCGTCTCCGGGGTGCTACCCGCTGGTGCCACCTTTACTCTCGCCACCATCTGCGAGCGCTTCGATATTTCGCGCACTGTCGCGCGTGAGGTGATGCGCGCCCTCGAGCAGTTAAACCTGGTGAAGTCTTCCCGCCGTATTGGGTTGAAGGTGTTGCCGCGCAGCCACTGGTCGGTGTTCGATGAGGCCATCATTGAGTGGCGTTTGCGCACCCCCGGCGAACGCGATCACCAGTTGCGTTCCCTGACCAGTTTGCGCCTGGCGGTGGAGCCTCAGGCCGCCCGTGGCATGGCTCATCACGGTACCGATGAGCAGATTGAGCAGCTGCTTGAGTTGTCTAATCGCTTGCACAATTTAGGTGCGGCCGGTCGCGCGAACTCTATGGAGTTCCTCAAGGCCGATGTGGATTTTCACACCTTGATTCTGACCTGTAGCGGAAATGAGATGTTTGCGGCGCTGGCGCCGACGGTGACGACGGTACTTATCGGCCGAACCGAATTGGGTATCCAGCCGCATCATCTTCCTGAGACCGTGCTGACTGGCCATGATGCGCTGGCGCACGCGATTGCGGTGCGCAATCCCGATCGTGCGGAACGGTGCGCACGGATGTTGCTGGATGAAGTGCGTGACGCGCTGGACTTGACCTAAGGCAGCTGTTGTAAGCCGCTTCCCAACCTTTGTGGGAGGCGGCTTTTTGCTGCGCATATAGACAACTCCCCGGCACCGGGGCCGCAGTTGCGGTTTTCGGTGCCGGGGAGTACGCCTCACCGGGTGGGCTTAGAGCATGCAACTCACGCAGCCCTGGACTTCGGTTCCTTCGAGCGCGGTTTGGCGCAGGCGGATGTAGTAGATGGTTTTAATGCCTTTACGCCAAGCGTAAATTTGGGCCCGGTTGATATCACGGGTGGTGGCGGTGTCTTTGAAGAACAGCGTCAGCGACAGGCCCTGGTCGACGTATTTGGTGGCTTCCGCGTAGGTGTCGATGATGGCTTCGAAGCCGATTTCGTAGGCGTCCTGGTAGTAGTCCAGGTTCTCGTTGGTCATGTAGGGCGCCGGGTAGTAGACGCGACCAATCTTGCCTTCCTTGCGGATCTCGATGCGGGATGCGATCGGGTGGATCGACGACGTCGAGTTATTGATGTAGGAGATGGAACCGGTCGGCGGCACGGCCTGCAGGTTGCGGTTGAACATGCCGTAGGTGGCGACGTCCTTTTTCAGTGCCGCCCAGTCCTGCTCGGTGGGCGTGTGGATGGAGGACTTCGCGAACAGATCCTTGATGCGCTGGGTGCGCGGCTGGAAGTCCGCCGGGTCGTAGGAGTCGAAGAATTCGCCGGTGGCGTAGGTGGAGTTTTCGAAGTTGTCGAACTTCTGGCCCCGCTCCTTGGCGATCTGGCAGGACGCCTTGATGCATTCGTACATCACGGCTGCGAAGTAGGCGTTGGTGAAGTCGAGGCCTTCCTCGCTGCCGTAGTGGATGCACTCGCGACCGAAGAAGCCGTGCAGGTTCATCTGGCCCAGGCCGATGGCGTGTGCGGCGTCGTTGCCTTTGCGCACAGAGGGGACGGAATCGATGCTGGTTTGTTCACTGACGGCGGTCAGCCCGCGGATGGCGGTTTCGATGGTGGCGGAGAAGTCCGGGGAGTCGAAGGCCTTGGCGATGTTCAGGGAGCCGAGGTTGCAGGAGATGTCTTCGCCGATGTGGTCGTAGGTGAGGTCGGCGTGGTAGGTCGAAGGGGTCGACACCTGGAGGATCTCGCTGCACAGGTTGGAGTGGGTGATGCGGCCCTGGATCGGGTTCGCTTTGTTCACCGTGTCCTCGAACATGATGTAGGGGTAGCCGGATTCGAATTGGATTTCGGCGAGAGTCTGGAAGAACTGGCGGGCGTTAATCTTTTGCTTCCGGATCCGCGGATCCTCCACCATCTCCTCGTAGTGCTCGGAGATCGGCACGTCGGCGAAGGGCTTGCCGTAGATGCGTTCCACGTCGTACGGGGAGAACAGGTACATGTCGTCGTTGCGCTTGGCGAGCTCGAAGGTGATATCCGGGATCACCACACCCAAAGACAGGGTCTTGATGCGGATCTTCTCGTCGGCATTTTCGCGCTTGGTGTCCAGGAACTTCATGATGTCCGGGTGGTGCGCGTGCAGGTAGACGGCGCCCGCGCCCTGGCGTGCCCCGAGCTGGTTGGCGTAAGAGAAGGAGTCTTCCAGCAGCTTCATCACGGGAATGACGCCACTGGACTGGTTCTCGATCTTCTTAATCGGGGCGCCGGATTCACGCAGGTTGCTCAGCAGCAGGGCGACACCGCCGCCGCGCTTGGACAACTGCAGCGCGGAGTTGATGGCGCGACCGATTGATTCCATGTTGTCTTCGATGCGCAACAGGAAGCAGGACACCGGCTCGCCACGCTGGGCCTTGCCGGAGTTCAGGAAGGTCGGGGTAGCCGGCTGGAAGCGGCCCTCCATGATCTCGTCCACGAGGGACTCAGCCAGCTTCGTGTCACCGGCGGCCAGCGTCAAAGCGACCATGCACACCCGATCCTCGTAGCGCTCCAGGTAGCGGCGACCATCGAAGGTTTTCAGGGTGTAGGAGGTGTAGTACTTGTAAGCGCCCAGGAAGGTGGGGAAGCGGAACTTCTTGGCGTAGGCCCGCTTAAACAGGCTCTTAATGAAGGCGAACTCGTACTGATCGACCACTTCGGGCTCGTAGTAATTGTTGCTCAGCAGGTAGTCGAATTTTTCTTCCAAATCGTGGAAGAAAACCGTGTTCTGGTTGACGTGCTGCAGGAAGAACTGGTTAGCAGCTTCACGATCCTTGTCGAATTGGATCTTTCCGTCGTCGGAGTACAGGTTCAGCAGTGCGTTGAGCGCATGGTAGTCGAGCTGCTCGGAAGCGTTTACTGGCTCGGCTACGGTTTTTCCCAGGTCGGTCACGGCGGTAGAGGTCCCTTAGTGTGTCAGTAGTGAAGTTGTTTCACAGCCTTTTGCCTGACCGCGTAAAAGCGGCAGCGCGAGACTGGATGCTTTAAAAATTTTGCTCGTCATGTGCGCACGTGGCGCGCTGTGATGAGGTGCGCCCCCTTTCCCGATGAGGGGCTTAAAAGGGGCGGGGTGCTGCGCCCCAGTATTCCGAAAAAATTCGGGATGCGCAGCGGTGCTGGTCACGCAGCTTCTAAACCCAGCTGCTGCGCATTGTCCAAGAGGCCTTGGCGCACCGCGTCGACGTCTTCTGGGGTTCCCAAAAGTTCAAAGCGGTACACGTAGGGCACTTGGCATTTTTTGGAGATCACCTCACCTGCTTTGCCGTAGTCGCTGCCGAAGTTGGTGTTGCCGGAGGCGATCACTGCGCGGATGAAGCTGCGATTGTGTTCGTCGTTGAGAAATTTGATGACCTGCAACGGCACCGGGCGGGAGTTCTCGCCGGTGATTGAGGCTCCTCCCCCGTAAGTTGGGCAGATCAGCACATAGGGCTCATCCACCCGCAGGGGCGGGTCGGTCTTCTTTAAGGGGATGCGCTGGGCGGGCAGCCCTAATTTCTTGACGAAGCGGTGGGTGTTTTCCGTCGCACTCGAGAAATAGACGACGAGCATATGCAGACGCTTCCTCGGAGGGTCAATGGTGGGTTTGCGGGTGCGACCGCACGAAGGCAGCCACAGAAAAACCCGCCCAGGATGCCGGTTGATGGGTGATGGTGTCCAGTTCCGGCTGGGGCGGGTTGAGGGCATGGCGGGCGGCCCAGGGAGCTTTTAGGCGACCTGTGCGGCAGCCAGGCCGCGGATGCGCTCGGGGCGGAAGCCGCTCCAGTGCTCGGAGCCGGCGACGACGACCGGGGCTTGCAGGTGACCGAGAGCCATCACGTACTCGCGAGCCTCATCGTTGGTGCTGATATCAATGAGCTCGTATTCCAGACCTGCGCGGTCGAGAGCCTTCTTGGTAGCGGTGCACTGAACGCAAGCGGGCTTGCTGTAGACGGTGATAGCCATGCGGTTTCCTAACGCTTCAAATTCACAAATTCTGGGAAGACACGAGGTCGTTCAAACGTCACCCCAGGTGGGGTGCGTGCCACGTCTGGGCGAACGTTTCGGGTTCCCCTTGCGACATGGAGAGACACTATACGTAGTGGTTAAATAGTGCAACCAGCACAACATATAGTAGTTACATCGGGGGAATTCCCAGGATGACAGCCGGTACAGCCACAACATCTAGCGACCACCCATCAACATCTCGGGCATAGCTTGCCGCGAGCGAAACCTCACGGATGTCATTTTGCCAGTTCGCCCCTTCCCGCCCCCGATTAGATATGACGCACATCACACATATTATTGGCAGGATCCCCCAATAATTACCCCCATGTGATTCCACCACCGGCACCAGCCCTCTCCCCCTTACCCGCACACACCACCAAGCAACGCACGCAACGGCCGCAGCTGCCGACGAACACACCACAGCCACTCCCCCACCCCTCACAACCGACAACACCGCCACCACCGCCCTAAAGGCCACACAGGCCCCACAACCACCCAAGCCAGCACCTTGCCCCGCCCCGCCCCGCACACCACAGCAAGCCACCCACGCACTCACGCGCCGAACCCGCCACAAACCCGTTCCGCCAGCCCCCTCCCCTACCAGGAAGCCCCGGAACTCAGCGGGCACAAAACGGCGCCCCAACATCCCACCACACCCACCACAGAGGCGTCCTATAGGACAAAAAGTGTGTCCGCACCCCGTGGGCAAGCCACAACAAGTGTGTGTGAAACCCCGCCCTGACTCCTGGGCGCACTGCATTCACACCGAACGCATAAGGAAACCCCACCGGCAAAAACCGGTGGGGTGTACCCGAGCCCGCGTAACCGCAGGCGGTTTTCTTAGCCCTGGCGAGCCTTGAAACGGGGATCCTTCTTGTTGATCACGTAGACCTTGCCACGACGACGCACGACCTGGGCGCCCGGCTTGTTCTTCAGCGACCGAAGGGACTTACGGACCTTCATCGGGCGCTCCTTTCTCTTCGTTGCGCGACTACCACCACCGGCAAGAAAACCACACGACCGCAAGGATCGTTACTGAGAGGTAAAGCTCTTACCGTGCGGCCGGGCAACTGCACATGTTGGTGCCCGGTCTATGGCATTTCCATAACACACCCGAATTTAGGCATCCGGATGCGACACGAAAGAACATACTAGCCCCATATGTCGGTTTTATCCAAACCCGCAACCACCCCACGGTCATAGTGCCACCCATCCTAGGCGCTAGCACCCCCAGCACAGCGCGGGCGACACACCGCACAAGCGCCCGAGAACTACACTCGTGCACATGACTTCCTCCCCCACCCCAGAACAACACTTAAACTTGCGCCGCCACATTCAGCAGCGCCTCGAGGTCAAGCCCACCATCGATGCTGCGCAGGAAATCGCCGCACGCGTGGACTTCCTGGCCGATTACCTGAAAAATGCCCACGCCCGTGGCTATGTGCTCGGCATCAGCGGCGGGCAGGACTCCACCCTGGCAGGCCGCCTGGCCCAGCTGGCAGTGGAGAAGCTACGCGCTGACGGCTATGAGGCGCACTTCCACGCGGTACGCCTGCCCTACGGCGTGCAGGCCGATGAGGACGACGCCCAGATGGCGTTACGCTTCATCCAGCCCGATAACACCCACACCATCAATATCAAGGACTCCGTTGATGCGATGAGCCAGGCGGTGGCCTTAAGCATCGATGCGCAAGACTTGAGCGATTTCAATAAGGGCAACGTCAAGGCCCGCGCCCGCATGCTCGCACAGTATGCCCTCGCCGGGGAGACCGGCAGCCTGGTCATCGGCACGGATCACGCCGCCGAAAACATCACCGGCTTTTTCACCAAGTTCGGCGACGGGGCGGCGGACATTCTTCCCCTGGCGGGGCTGAGCAAGCGTCAGGGCGCGGCCCTGCTGCAGGAACTAGGCGCCCCCGAGCGGGCCTGGAAGAAGGTCCCCACCGCCGACCTGGAAGACGATCGCCCCGCACTGCCCGATGAGGAAGCGCTCGGCGTCACCTACCAGCAGATCGACACCTACCTGGAAACGCAAAAGCCCATCGCAGCGGAAGCTGTCGACAGGCTCGAACATTTGTGGCGCATCGGTGAACACAAGCGCCACCTGCCGGTCACCCCGGCAGACACCTGGTGGCGCTAGTAGCGCTCCGGCTCCTCCCCGAGGTCAAACTCACGACCGGAGACCTCGGTGGGGGTAATGGTGACGTAGTTGTATTTCAGCGTCGGCACCCACGGCTTCAGCGGCAAGGAATCCGCATGGTGAATGGCTTCCGCGTCCTTGAGCACCTCGGCGCGCCCCTTGACCACCACAGACCAGGCGTGGCCATTATCGACGTGGTCGGCCTCAAACAACACATCGTTGTTCAACGCGAGGCTGAACAGCTTATTGCCTTCCGCGGTGCGCAGGTAGATGATTTCGTTATCGATGACGTAGTTGACCGGAAAAATATCCATGTCATCTTTACGGCGGACAACAATGCGCCCCAACGAGACTTCACTCATTCGGTTCAGAGCGTCAGTGCGGTCCAGGACAGTGATTGCTTCGTGGTTCGACATGCCCCCATTGTCCCATTAACCGGGTGCCATGTGTGGGAAATAGGAGAAAACCTCACCAGAATGAGACCAAATCAATAGTTTGACGCTCAATTAGTGGGCTGTCAGGCACACCTCACCCGGGGTGAGCCATGGCAACGAAAAAGGTGCCGGCGTGGATAAAAATCCATGCCGACACCTTGTGTCAGTGGAGCTAACGGGACTCGAACCCGTGACCCCCACACTGCCAGTGTGGTGCGCTACCAGCTGCGCCATAGCCCCTCAAAAGTTATCCAGCCGAAGCTGGAGCTTTTTGTGGTGTTTAGTTGTAGCGTCCCTCGCGGTGCGAGTTTCGCTGTGGAGCTAACGGGACTCGAACCCGTGACCCCCACACTGCCAGTGTGGTGCGCTACCAGCTGCGCCATAGCCCCATAAAATGGTTGCGCCGATGACGGTAACAACCCATTATGGGTTGGTCATTCGACTGTGAATAATTTACACGCCCCAAACCAGGCGAACAAATCACCTGCTCAATGGCCCCCATCACAGCGAAAGACCCGCCGCGGACGATGGCGTTGCGGCGGGTTTAGCGTAGAAAGGTTCCTGCGATCTCAGCGAGTTTACTTATTTCGCTTTGGTGACCTCGGAAACCCAGTTGGAGATGTCTTCGACGTCCTTGCCGTCGACCAGGACACGCGGGGAAGAAACCTTGCCGGTCAGCTGGTTGAGCTTCTCGGCGTCCTTCTTGGCCATCTCGCGCATCTCGTCAGCATCCTTGCCGTCGCGGATGGCGTCGACGGTTGCGGAATCCATGCCGAAGGACTGTGCAGCGTTGGCGAAGTCCTCGTTGCTCCACTTGTTGTAGATCTTGGCCTGGTCGCGCATCAGCATTGCGCGGTAGTTCCAGTAGTCGGTGGCGTTGCCGCTGTTAGCGACGGCGAGGGCGGCGGCGCCGGCCTTGGTGGAGTGGCCGTCCGGCTCATTGCGGTCGAGGAAGTTCAGGGGGTGGATGTTGACGATCATCTTGCCGGCTTCCACTGCGGCACGCATGTCGTCGTCGGTGGCTTCAGCCAGTTCCGCGCAGTGAGGGCAGGAGTAGTCCTCGTAGAGGTCTGCGACCGGGGTGCCGGCGGCGTCGCCGCCGTCCTTGGACAGGGTGATCATGCCGTCGTGAACCTTGACGGACATGTTGACCTTGTCGACGTTTCCTTCGGTCAGTTTCTCCGATTCGGCCTTTTCACCGTTGGTGACAATGTAGGCGAGCACCGCGGCGATGACCATGGCCACGATGACGAGAGCCCAGATAAAACCGTGGCTCTTTTCGTTGGGGGACTTAATTTTGTTACTCACGCGTCGTTTCAGCCTTCGCTTGAATGTGTTGAAGAAAAAGGGGGGGTGCGGTTCACCGGGGTTTCGCGGAAAATTAGCGAGGGGTGAACGCTTAACCTAGGTCAACCTTAAAGGAGTTGGCCTGGTTGTGTGTAGCCGGGGGGAATGCCTGGCTGGGGCGGTGCCGTGGGTCACTGTGGGTCAGGGCCATACGGCGAGTTTGGTCCAGGGGCGTCGCGCGGTGATGACGGCCATGGCCACGAAGATGGTGTCGCGCAGAATTTCGCTGGCGTATGTCCACCAGGTGACGTCTTCGTTGTAGCCGCCGGCGCCGAAGCAGCCGCAGTCGATGGTGAGGCCGCGCGCCCATGCGGAGGCGATGCCGGCGATGAAGCCAAGGAAAATCAGGGCGGATAGTCCGCCCAGCCAGCGCAGGGCGATGCCGAGCAGGATCAGCACTCCGAGGGCGATTTCCACGGGCGGGAGCACGGTGGCGATCAGGTCGGAGACGTTTTGGCTGAACAGCTCGTAGGCGGCGACGGATTGTTTGGTGGCGACGGGCTCCGTGATTTTGGTGGCGCCACTGATGATCCAGACCAGGGCGAGACCGAATCGACAGGCCATGGACAGCCAGTCGCGCCAGCTGGTGGCGCGTGCGCTTGCGGTATCGTGCGGCATGCTTTAAACCCTAGTTCACCGGCACATTGCGGGGGTATTGGTGGGGCTTCCCGGCCGGTTTTTCACAGCATTCTTGCAGCTTTGGGTTGGTGGTGAGCCGCTGGGCGCACAGGGCTAGGCCCCACATCGTTGGGTTGATGTGGGGCCGTGCGGGGTGCGCCGTCGGGTTTTAGGAACCGAGGACGCTGGAGACCAGTTCTTGGGCTTCTGCTTGGACGCGGGCGAGGTGGTCTGCACCCTTGAAGGATTCGGCGTAGATCTTGTATTTGTCTTCGGTGCCGGAGGGGCGGGCGGCGAACCACGCGTTTTCGGTGGTGACTTTGAGTCCGCCGATGGCTGCGCCGTTGCCGGGGGCTTTGGTGAGCTTTGCGGTGATGTCTTCGCCGGCCAGGGTGGTGGCGGTGACGTCTTCCGGGGATAGCTTTTTCAGGATGGCTTTTTGCTCGCGGTTGGCGGCGGCGTCGGTGCGCGCGTAGACGGGGGCGCCGAATTGTTCGGCGAGTTCCGCGTAGCGCTGGGAGGGGGTTTTGCCGGTGACTGCCAGGATTTCGGAGGCCAGCAGGTCGAGGATGAGGCCGTCTTTGTCGGTGGACCAGACGGTGCCACCACGGCGTAGGAAGGAGGCGCCGGCGGATTCTTCGCCGCCGAAGCCGATTCCGCCGTCGATCAGGCCGGGGACGAACCATTTGAATCCGACGGGGACCTCGATCAGGGTGCGGCCGAGGTTGTTGACGACGCGGTCGATCATGGAGGAGGACACCAGGGTTTTGCCGACGGCGGTGCCGGGCGCCCAGTCGGGACGGTTGGTGTAGAGGTAGTCGATGGCGACGGCGAGGTAGTGGTTCGGGTTCATCAGGCCGGCGTCTGGGGTGACGATGCCGTGGCGGTCCGCGTCGGCGTCGTTGCCGGTGGCGATGTCGAAGTGTTCACGGTTGCCGACGAGGGAGGCCATGGAGTTCGGGGAGGAGCAGTCCATGCGGATTTTGCCGTCGGTGTCGAGGGTCATGAATCGCCAGGTGGCGTCGACGCGGGGGTTGACGACGTCGAGGTTGAGGCCGTAGTGCTCGCCGATGGCGCCCCAGTAGTCGACGCTGGCTCCACCCATGGGGTCCGCACCGATGTGGATGCCGGCTTTTTTGATGGCGTCCATGTCGACGACGTTGTTGAGGTCGCCGATGTAGTGGTGCATGTAGTCGTGGCGCTGGCAGCGGGGGTCGAGGACCCCGGCAACGCTGGTGCGCCGGAGGTCTTTCATGCCGCCGCGCAGGATCTCGTTGGCGCGGTTGGCGATCCAGTCGGTGGCGTCGGTGTCGGCGGGGCCGCCGTTGGGGGGATTGTATTTGAAGCCGCCGTCGCGGGGCGGGTTGTGGGAGGGGGTGATGACGATGCCATCGGCCCGCTTGGGGTCGGTGCCGGTGACGCCGCCGGTGAGGGTGGCGTTGTGGCTGAGGATGGCGTGGGAGACCGCCGGGGTAGGCGTGTAGCGACCGGCGGCATCCACCAGCACGTCGATATCGTGCGCGAGGAGGACTTCCAGGGCGCTGATCATGGCGGGCTCGCTCAAGGCGTGGGTGTCCCGGCCGATGTAGACGGGGCCGCCGATGCCGTTGGCGGCGCGGTATTCAACGATGGCTTGGGTGGTGGCCAGGATGTGGTTTTCGTTGAAGGCGGTGTCGAGGGAGGAGCCGCGGTGCCCGGAGGTGCCGAAGACGACCTGCTGATCGGGGTTGTCGGCGTCGGGGGTGCGGGTGTAGTACGCGGTTACGAGCTCGGCAATGTCGATCAGGTCGCTGTCTTGCGCAAGCTGACCAGCGCGGGGGTGAGCCATGGCTCCTCCTAGGAGTGAAATGTGGTGTGTGAAAACTTTTGGGGCTTTCCCGCCCGCCACCAGCCGCGGTGTGCGCCTGCGCGCCAAACTTGAGGTGTTCACAAGGTTCTGCGGGTGGCGGTTCGGGTGAGACCTAACGCTTCCATTGTTCCCCCAATCCCGGTGGCTTCGCAGGCGATATACCCCCCTTTTGTTTCCCCCTGAGGTACTAGGGCTGAATAGTACCCATGCCACCGATGGTGGCGCGGGGCGGTTGTTTTCACCCGTGTTGGGACACCTGCGCTGCAGTTGGCGTGGTCTCCTGTCCCCGGGCGGGGCGGATGGGAGGCGTGGGGAGCCTTTTCCGCTGTAGAGTTGCCAAGGTTTTGCCAGGTTCACAGAATTCAAGTCACATAGGCGGGGGTAGCGATTGGGGTGAATGATGGGTTAAAACAATGACAGTTAACGCATAGTATGAGATAGTAGTCACACTCACCAGCAGAGGTGGTCTCCCCCACCCCTGATCGGCTGGTTGCGCACAATGCCAACCGCCGACCTCGTTTTCATCGGCACTGCACCCCCTTAGTGGGTACGGACATGGTCGATGCTGTCATCCCAAGGAGTCCGCCATGGCGACACTACAGTCAACGCTGGATACTGTTTCCGGCTTTATTTGGGGCCCGTACCTGTTGATCCCCCTCCTCGTGGGGGCGGGCCTGTACCTCACGATCCGTCTCGGCGGCATCCAGTTCCGCGCCCTTGGTCGCGGTTTGCGACACGGCCTCATCGACGGGAGTGATTCCGGCGCGGGCGATATCTCCAACTACCAGGCGCTGACTACCGCCCTGGCCGCCACGGTGGGTGTGGGCAATATCGTCGGCGTGGCCTCCGCACTGTCGATTGGTGGCCCGGGTGCCCTGTTCTGGATGTGGATGACCGGCCTCGTCGGCATGGCCACCAAGTATGTCGAGTGCTACCTGGGTGTCCGCTTCCGCGTCACTGACGCCGCCGGCGAGCAATCCGGCGGCCCCCAGTACTACCTCAAGCGCGGCATCAAGGGTGGCCTCGGCAAGGTGCTGGGCGTCGCCTTCGCAGTCTTCGCCGTAATTGCGGCTTTCGGTATCGGCAACATGACCCAGGCTAATGCCGTCGCAGAAGGGTTGAGCAACTCCTTCAACATCGATCCGGCGATCACCGGCATCATCCTGTTCATCCTCGTTGGCACCGTGCTGCTGGGTGGCATCCAGGCCATCGGTAAAGTGACCGCCGCCTTCGTGCCACTAATGATCGTCGTCTACATCGTGGGCGCCATCATCGTGCTCATCCGCAACGCCGCGGATATTCCGGGCGCCATCGAGCTGATTTTCACCGATGCTTTCACCGGTACCAGCGCAGTCGGCGGCTTCATCGGCTCCGGTATCGCCTTGGCCATCCAGATGGGTGTGGCCCGCGGATTGTTCTCCAACGAGTCTGGCCTGGGTTCCGCCCCGATCGCTGCAGCCGCCGCGCAGACCACCCACCCGGTCCGCCAGGGTCTGGTCTCCATGACCCAGACCTTCATCGACACCATCGTCGTGGTCAGCTTCACCGGCCTAGCAATCGTCACCACGAACAGCTGGGACCTCGGCAGGGAAAACGCCGGCATCATCACCGCCACCGCTTTCAGCAAGGGTCTGCCCGGCTCCTGGGGTGACACCGTGGTCAGCCTGTCTGTGATCTTCTTCGCGTTTTCCACCATGCTCGGCTGGTCCTACTACGGTGAGCGCTGCCTCGAATCCCTCGTTGGACGTAAAGGCACCAAGCCCTACCGCATGGCGTTTACCTTGGTGGTGCTGGTCGGCGCCACGACCCCGTTGACTATCGTGTGGACCATCGCCGACATCATGAATGGCCTGATGGCGCTGCCGAACCTCATCGGATTGCTGATTCTGTCGGGCTTGGTCGCCCGCGAAACCCGTGCCTACCTCAAGTTCGACCCGCAGCTGCGCAAGAGCCCCGAGGAAGTGGCGGCATTCATCGAATCCCAAAACATGAACTGGAAGTAGCACTGGTGGCCACACCTTAAACGTGAACCACAGGTGCACTAACTAGGCTGCACCCAACCAGCCACACAAGCAGCCACACAACCAGCCAAACAACCAGCCACTGTGTTCCTACTCCTGCTTTGAAGGGGGAGTTCGAATACAGTGGCTTTTGTGAAAAGCACACACATACCCACCGCCATTGTTGCGGGTGCAGGAGCCTCCTTGGGGGCGATCACCCGCTATGCGGTGGGTATTGTCATTCCGGGACTTGCCGGCCTGCTCATCATCAATATTCTGGGCTGCTACGCCATGGGAAGGTTGAAGCCACCGGTATTTTGGTCAACGGGTTTCCTCGGGGGATTTACGAGCTTTTCCAGCTATATTGCTGTCTCCCACGCGCAAAGCATCACCACCCAAGTCGGCTATCTACTCGGCACTCTTCTTTTGTGCGTGGCCGCGTGGCTTATCGGGGACACAAGGGAAGAAAAAAGTGCTGGGAGCAAACCATGACGCTCCTGACGCACACTCTGATCCCGATCATCGTCGGCGGCTTTTGTGGCGGCGTGAGCAGATATACGTTGTCGAAACTTCCGCACGGAACCCACGTGGCGAACATGTTCGCCTGTATCGTGCTGGGAATCGTCACAGCGATAGCCTCACACGCCCCGTGGGCTGTGTTTTTAGGCGTTGGCTTTGCAGGCGCCCTATCGACGTGGTCGACGTTGGCAAAAGAGTTGGGACAACACTTTAAACAGCACCGCCCTACTGCTTATCTCCACGCGTCGATCGCTGTAACAACGGGTATGGCCATGTTTGTCCTTGGAAGCGCACTCGGCTCCTTAGTGCACTAACTACGCCGATTATGAAACGCCCCAAAGAACACTGCACCTTTCAATATCAAGCAGAGACACTAGCGGCGCGAGGTTGGGAGAAACCCCTCCCGGTGGGGAATGGGTCAAAGAATAGGGCTCAAGCATCCCAGACACCACACCAGGCGCCTTATCCCCTACCCTGTGCGAGCACTACCCTAGAATTACCCTTATCAAGACGTCAGGCCCCATCCCCCGCCGTTGCTTGGTGGTATCGGGCAATCGGTGACTCCCGATAACCCCTCGGCAGCTGCAACGCCCCCTTGGAAACCAGGCCCTGATCCCCTTTTTGGGTATGCGTGAAGCCCCCCAAAACTGTCACCACCAACCGGTGGTCACAGCCTGGGGGGCTCCATCATCATTATTCAAGTTTAGGTCGGCAGTGTCCTACTCTCCCACACACTCCCGTGTGCAGTACCATCGGCGCAGGTGAGCTTAGCTTCCGGGTTCGGAATGGGACCGGGCGTTCCCCCACCGCTAAAACCACCGACACAATCAACACTGTGTGACACGTGTGCTGTTTCTAACACTGCATAGTGGACGCGAACCTATATGTTCTCTTTGTTGTTACGCTTTTTAAGTTGATTATCAAGCAGTTCTAGACAACCACCACACACCCAACAATCAGGGTGTTTTGTGTGGTGTGTTCGGTGAATTAGTACCAGTCACCTCCACACATTACTGTGCTTCCAGATCTGGCCTATCAACCCCATAGTCTCTAGGGCACCTAATAACGAAACCTTATCTTGAAACGGGCTTCCCGCTTAGATGCTTTCAGCGGTTATCCCTTCCGTACGTAGCCAACCAGCCATGCCACTGGCGTGACAACTGGCACACTAGAGGTACGTCCGTCCCGGTCCTCTCGTACTAGGGACAGCCTTTCTCAAGTTTCAACGCGCACGGCGGATAGAGACCGAACTGTCTCACGACGTTCTAAACCCAGCTCGCGTGCCGCTTTAATGGGCGAACAGCCCAACCCTTGGGACCTACTCCAGCCCCAGGATGCGACGAGCCGACATCGAGGTGCCAAACCATCCCGTCGATATGGACTCTTGGGGAAGATCAGCCTGTTATCCCCGGGGTACCTTTTATCCGTTGAGCGACACCGCTTCCACAAGCCGGTGCCGGATCACTAGTCCCTACTTTCGTACCTGCTCGACCTGTCAGTCTCACAGTCAAGCTCCCTTGTGCACTTACACTCAACACCTGATTGCCAACCAGGCTGAGGAAACCTTTGGGCGCCTCCGTTACTCTTTGGGAGGCAACCGCCCCAGTTAAACTACCCACCAGGCACTGTCCCTAACCCAGATCATGGGCCGAGGTTAGATGCCCACTACGATCAGAGTGGTATTTCAACAACGACTCCCACACCACTGGCGTGATGCGATCACAGTCTCCCACCTATCCTACACAAACCGTAGCAGACACCAATACCAAGCTATAGTGAAGGTCCCGGGGTCTTTTCGTCCTGCCGCGCGTAACGAGCATCTTTACTCGTACTGCAATTTCGCCGGGCCTGTGGTTGAGACAGCAGGGAAGTCGTTACGCCATTCGTGCAGGTCGGAACTTACCCGACAAGGAATTTCGCTACCTTAGGATGGTTATAGTTACCACCGCCGTTTACTGGGGCTTAAATTCTCCGCTTCGACCCCAAAGGGTCTAACAGGTCCTCTTAACCTTCCAGCACCGGGCAGGCGTCAGTCCGTATACATCGACTTATCGTCTTCGCACGGACCTGTGTTTTTAGTAAACAGTCGCTTCCCTCTATTCTCTGCGGCCACAACACGCAACCATCCCGCAAAAAGGATGGCACCCGCCGTGGCCCCCCTTCTCCCGAAGTTACGGGGGCATTTTGCCGAGTTCCTTAACCACAGTTCACCCGATCGCCTTAGTATTCTCTACCTGACCACCTGTGTCGGTTTGGGGTACGGGCCATACACACACATCGCTAGATGCTTTTCTCGGCAGCAGAGGATCATCAACTTCACCCAAAAGGGCTACGCATCACGCCTCACCCACAATGCAGGACCGGATTTACCTAGTCTGCGGGCTACACGCTTACACCACAATCCAATAAGTGGCTCAACTACCTTTCTGCGTCACACCATCGCTTGGCTACTACCACATCAGGTCCCACGCACGCACACAACAACACAATCAAAGAAAGCATCATCATGATTATGGGCGGTTAGTATCAATGATTCACCATGGGCGCATGTGCACGGGTACGGGAATATCAACCCGTTGTCCATCGACTACGCCTGTCGGCCTCGCCTTAGGTCCCGACTCACCCTGGGAAGATTAGCTTAACCCAGGAACCCTTGGTCATCCGGCGGATGAGTTTTTCACTCATCATTCGCTACTCATGCCTGCATTCTCACTCGCACAGCGTCCACCACTCGGTCACCCGGCGACTTCACACGCTGCACGACGCTCCCCTACCCACCCCAACAAAATTGTTGGAGTGCCGCGGCTTCGGCGGTGTACTTGAGCCCCACTACATTGTCGGCGCAGAACCACTCGACCAGTGAGCTATTACGCACTCTTTCAAGGGTGGCTGCTTCTAAGCCAACCTCCTGGTTGTCTTCGCGATCCCACATCCTTTTCCACTTAGTACACGCTTAGGGGCCTTAGCCGGCGATCTGGGCTGTTTCCCTCTCGACTACGAAGCTTATCCCCCGCAGTCTCACTGCCGTGCTCTCACTTACCGGCATTCGGAGTTTGGCTGATGTCGCTAAGATGTTGGTCCCGCTAAACCATCCAGTAGCTCTACCTCCGGCAAGAAACACACGACGCTGCACCTAAATGCATTTCGGGGAGAACCAGCTATCACGGAGTTTGATTGGCCTTTCACCCCTACCCACAACTCATCCCCTCAGTTTTCAACCTAAGTGGGTTCGCGCCTCCACAGAGTCTTACCTCTGCTTCACACTGGCCATGGGTAGATCACCCCGCTTCGGGTCCAGGACATGCAACTAAAAAAACACCCTCGTTAGGATTCGCTTTCGCTACGGCTACCACACAACGTGTTAACCTCGCCACATGCCGCTGACTCGCAGGCTCATTCTTCAAAAGGCACGCCATCACCCCACAAAGAGGCTCTGACGGATTGTAAGCACACGGTTTCAGGTACTATTTCACTCCCCTCCCGGGGTACTTTTCACCATTCCCTCACGGTACTAATCCGCTATCGGTCACACTAAGTATTCAGGCTTACCGGGTGGTCCCGGCAGATTCACAGCAGATTTCACGGGCCCGCTGCTACTCGGGAAACAACAACAACTATCGCGACATGCTTTCATGTACGGGACTCTCACCCTCTCCGGTAGGCGACTCCACACCACTTCCACTAACACGCGCACACAGAAGCTAAGACCGGCAGACCTTAGAAACATTGCTCCCACAACCCCACGCACGCAACCCCTGCCGGGTATCACACGCACATGGTTTAGCCAACATCCGCGTTCGCTCGCCACTACTAACGGAATCACTATTGTTTTCTCTTCCTACGGGTACTGAGATGTTTCACTTCCCCGCGTAACCTCCACACACCCTATGTATTCAGATGCAGGTGACCGCCCATAACGACGGCCGGGTTTCCCCATTCGGACATCCTCGGATCAACGCTTGATTGACAACTCCCCGAGGCTTAACGCAGCCTTCCACGTCCTTCATCGGCTTAGTGTGCCAAGGCATCCACCGTGTGCCCTTACAACACACAACACAAAAAATGGTCACTAGATACTTGACAATCACCAACACACACCAACAAAAAATCAGTGCGTGCTGGTAGCAAACAAAAAGAATATAAGAAATTACATACAAAACAACCAACACACACAACCATTAGGCCATGCGCATCAATCGTTTGATGCTCGCGTCCACTATACAGTTCACAAACAACACACACCCCACCACCAACCACCACAGCACAACACATTCGTTGCACCACAACAGCCACCAGCAAGGCGTCACACACGAGCACAAATGCCCGAGACACCCAACAGTGCACCAACATACAAACAAAGGTTTTCTACAGCGTCTTTATCATGAATAAACGTGTGCTTCCACGTCAAAAAATAATCAAACAGTCACACACAACAAACAAGCCACCACACACAAAACGCATGGCAACCGGTGTGCAACCAGCAAAAAATATGCTCCTTAGAAAGGAGGTGATCCAGCCGCACCTTCCGGTACGGCTACCTTGTTACGACTTCGTCCCAATCGCCGATCCCACCTTCGACAGCTCCCCCCACAAGGGTTGGGCCACTGGCTTCGGGTGTTACCAACTTTCATGACGTGACGGGCGGTGTGTACAAGGCCCGGGAACGTATTCACCGCAGCGTTGCTGATCTGCGATTACTAGCGACTCCGACTTCATGGGGTCGAGTTGCAGACCCCAATCCGAACTGAGGCCGGCTTTCAGCGATTAGCTCACCCTCACAGGCTCGCGACGCGTTGTACCGACCATTGTAGCATGTGTGAAGCCCTGGACATAAGGGGCATGATGATTTGACGTCATCCCCACCTTCCTCCGAGTTGACCCCGGCAGTCTCTCATGAGTCCCCACCATCACGTGCTGGCAACATAAGACAAGGGTTGCGCTCGTTGCGGGACTTAACCCAACATCTCACGACACGAGCTGACGACAACCATGCACCACCTGTATACAAGCCACAAGGGAAACTACATCTCTGCAGCGATCCTGTATATGTCAAGCCCAGGTAAGGTTCTTCGCGTTGCATCGAATTAATCCACATGCTCCGCCGCTTGTGCGGGCCCCCGTCAATTCCTTTGAGTTTTAGCCTTGCGGCCGTACTCCCCAGGCGGGGCGCTTAATGCGTTAGCTACGGCACAGAAACCGTGGAAGGTCCCTACACCTAGCGCCCACCGTTTACGGCATGGACTACCAGGGTATCTAATCCTGTTCGCTACCCATGCTTTCGCTCCTCAGCGTCAGTTACTGCCCAGAGACCTGCCTTCGCCATCGGTGTTCTTCCTGATATCTGCGCATTTCACCGCTACACCAGGAGTTCCAGTCTCCCCTACAGCACTCAAGTTATGCCCGTATCGCCTGCACGCCCGGAGTTAAGCCCCGGAATTTCACAGACGACGCGACAAACCACCTACGAGCTCTTTACGCCCAGTAATTCCGGACAACGCTCGCACCCTACGTATTACCGCGGCTGCTGGCACGTAGTTAGCCGGTGCTTCTTATCAAGGTACAGTCACTAGCAAGCTAGCTTCGTCCCTCGCGAAAGAGGTTTACAACCCGAAGGCCGTCATCCCTCACGCGGCGTCGCTGCATCAGGCTTGCGCCCATTGTGCAATATTCCCCACTGCTGCCTCCCGTAGGAGTCTGGGCCGTGTCTCAGTCCCAATGTGGCCGTACACCCTCTCAGGCCGGCTACCCGTCGACGCCTTGGTAGGCCATTACCCCACCAACAAGCTGATAGGCCGCGGGCTCATCCTGAACCGAAAAAACTTTCCACCACACACACTAAAGTGCGGTCCTATCCGGTATTAGACCCAGTTTCCCAGGCTTATCCCAGAGTTCAGGGTAGATCACCCACGTGTTACTCACCCGTTCGCCACTCGAGTACCCAAGCAAGCTTGGGCCTTTCCGTTCGACTTGCATGTGTTAAGCACGCCGCCAGCGTTCGTCCTGAGCCAGGATCAAACTCTCCACAAAAAATCAGACATAAAATCCACTAATCAAAGTGCAAGAGTCCAAAACCTGAACAAAACAAACAACCAGCACACAACACACAAAAAACTGCGCATCATGTTCTAATGTTGTTGAATCCAAAAATTACATGAACAAAAACCAGACCCCATCCCGACGGGGATAAGCGGGGCCCGGCAACAAATTTTCTACAAAACCTGTCAATCCGTTCACATGAAAAAACTGTCACCACAAAAACAGTGGTGTTAAAGGGACAAGCAGCCCCCGACAGCACACACATGAAAAGACCAACTGTAAAAAACAAGTACATTGGTACACTATTGAGTTCTCAAACATCGTGCCCACCACACACAACAACAAGCAAAAAACGTAAACAAACGTTCACCAACTCGTTGCCGCACCATGGCGGTTCCACCGAGACTACACAAACCACAAACAGCTTGCAAATCCGGCCGCCAACACAACCACAATCCCAACCCCCAAAGCCACTTAACGTGACCTCAGAAGCAACAGAACCTGTCGCGCTGACCCGGATAAAGTTACACACCCCCACACCAGAACACAAAACCCCAGCACAACACAGGTTTTTTACAAGCGATATGTTGCTACCCAAGGGTTTTTAGGTCCGGTTGATGCCCAAACAGGTCCGTTTGTGTCCTTTATGTGGTTGCTTGTCTGTTGGGTTTGTCCCCAACAACGCACAAAGGTTCTTGCCCTGCTTCAGTGAGCGAGGGCAAGAACCTGTATGTGTTTTCTACTCTTGGATTCTTTCGATGTCCGCACCGAGCTTGCGGAGATCTTCAACGAAGTTTGGGTATCCGCGGTCGATGTGGAAGACGTCATGCACGCGGGTAGTGCCATCGGCGCAGAGTGCGGCGAGGACAAGTCCGGCGCCGGCACGGATGTCTGAGCTCCACACGTCAGTGGAGGACAGGCCTTCGCGGCCACGCAGCACCACGTGATGCCCGTCGACGCTGGCGTCTGCGCCGAGGCGCTGCATCTCGTCGACGAAACGGAAGCGGGACTCGAAAACGTTCTCGGTAATGACGGATGTGCCCTCAGCGACTGCGGCCAAACCAATAGACATGGGTTGCAGGTCAGTGGGGAATCCCGGGAAGGGCAGGGTCTGGTAGTCGACCGCCTTGGCCCGCTTAGTCATGCGCACCCGGAAGCCCTGTTCATAGGTTTCCACCTCGGCGCCCGCGTATTTCAGCTTTTCCAGCGGCAGGTGCAGGTTCTTCGGCGCGATACCACCGACGGTGATATCACCTTGGGTCATCGCTGCGGCATAGGCCCAGGTTCCGGCCACGATGCGATCGCCGACAACGGAGTGTTCTGCAGGGTGCAGCTTGTCAACGCCAGTAATGGTGATGGTGTTGGAACCTGCTCCCTCAATCTTGGCGCCCATTTGGATCAGCAGTTCGCACAGATCCACGATCTCGGGTTCGCGGGCTGCGTTGTCGAGGGTGGTCACGCCTTCCGCCAGGACTGCGGCGGTGAGAATGTTTTCGGTGGCACCCACGCTCGGGAATCCCAGAGAAATGTGCGCGCCTTTAAGACTATCGGCCTGAGCAACGACGCAACCGTGCTCAATCATGGTGGTTGCGCCCATCTTTTCAAGGCCGGATTGGTGCATGTCGAGGGGGCGGGATCCGATGGCGTCGCCTCCGGGAAGGGCCACCTTCGCCCGGCCACAACGCGCGGTAAGCGGACCGAGGACGCACACCGAGGCACGGAACTGACGGACTGCGTCGAAATCCGCATCGCTGGTGAGCTCTGCCGGGGTGGTGATGTGAACGGTCTGCCCGTCAATCTCTACCTCGCATCCCAGGCCGACGAGTACGTCGCGCATGAGGGGGACGTCGAGAATTTCAGGACAGTTATGCAGCGTCGTGGTGCCCTCGGCGAGGAGGGCTGCGGCCATCAGCTTCAGCACGCTGTTTTTGGCTCCGCTTACTTTGACTGCCCCGTTGAGTCGGGCTCCACCAGTGACGAGAAATAGGTCTTTCACGCGACCCAGCCTAGCGAAAGAAACTAGGCTGGGAGGCATGTCTGTGCACTTGACCAAGATTTACACCCGTACCGGCGACGATGGAACCACCGGCTTGGCGAATTTTTCTCGCGTCCCTAAGGACGATCCGCGCTTGGTGGCTTATGCCGACTGCGATGAGGCCAATTGTGCTATCGGGGTGGCGGTAGCGCTTGGTCAGCTTAACGAGGACGTCAAGGAAGTTTTGCTGCGGGTGCAAAATGAGCTGTTCGATGCGGGTGCCGATTTGGCTACTCCCCTGGAGGAGAACCCGAAGTATCCGCCGCTGCGGATTGAGCAGGACTATATTGACCGGTTGGAGGCGGACTGCGACCGTTTCAATGAGCGACTGGAGCCGCTGAGTTCCTTTATTTTGCCGGGCGGCACGCCGGGGGCGGCGTTGTTGCATTCGGCCCGCGCCATCGTGCGTCGTGCGGAGCGTGCCGCGTGGGCGGCTGTGCGCAGCAATCCGGAGACGACGAGTGTGGCACCGGCGAAGTATCTCAATCGCCTGTCCGATCTGCTTTTTATTTTGTGCCGTATCGCTAATGGGGGCGACGATGTGCAGTGGGTTCCGGGTGGCGACCGCAACGACGGGCCCGCGAAGAAGCAGTAGGGTTTAGCGGCTGAAACGCTGAACTGCCCCGCACCTCGGAGATTCGGGTGCGGGGCAGTTCTTTTTCGGTAGTGGGGCAATCAGGGCAGTGCGCCGATGCGACGGGCTGCATTGACGGCCTCGTAGCGGGTGTGGGCACCGAGTTTGCGCATCACGCTGCGCAGGTAGCTCTTGACGGTTTCGGGACCAATGCCCATTTCTTGGGCGGCTTCGACGTTGGTGTGGCCGAGGGCAACGCAGGCGAGGACGTCGAGTTCGCGGGCAGACAGCTTGGTGGTCTGCTTGACCCGGACTGGGGTAACCATTTGGTCACACACTTCTTCAAGTTCCTGTCGCAGCTCACCATCATCGAGCCGGTTGACGACCATGCGAAGTTTGCCATGCGCGGAGCGGATCTGTTCCCATTCAGCACCGTTCATCATGCGCCCCTGCTTCATGGGGTTCAGGCGGCCCATGTCATTGCGGCGGAAGGCCGCGTTGACGGCAAACTCTTGCTCAAGCACCCGGGCGGTCATGGTGACTTCTTCGATGACCTTGTCACCCAGGCGAACCGGGGAGTGCACACCCACGTACAGCACACCGCGAATTTCGCGGCCCACGATGACAGGGACTGCAACGATGCTGAACAGTCCCTCGTCGAGGACTGCGTCGTCGTATTCGTGGCTGATCACGTTGGCGCGGGAGTAGTCGGACACGCCGACGGGGCGGCGGGTCGACATCACGCGGCCACCGACACCGCAGCCGGTGTCGATGATGAGGTTTTGCAGTGCGGGGGTACGTAGCCCCACCCAAGAGTGAATCTGTAGACGACCATCCGGCAGGACGCCGGCAAACATGGTCACGGGAATACCCGTCGCAGATTTCAGCTGGGTCAGTGCTGAGCGAATGGCGTCTTCGTCATCCTTCAGGCGTCCGGAATCCACGCGTTCCTCCTAGGAAAAGGGGTTGTATTAGGCCTGTGACATGGGAAGTTGGCAATCCTGCGCGCGTGCGCTGGCTTACCTTGGGCTGGGATTACCCGATAGGCCTCAATTACTGAACAGATTATAACTGCCAATCGGGGGTGATTCGCCAGGTTTTCGTGTTGTCTTTTTCGCCAAAGGTGCCCGAATGGTGTTGCCTCCGCCACCATTTCGCCCGGAGGAAGCCCCCTCGCTTTCACCCCTTGGGCCAAATTTTTTGCATGGAAAGTCCGTAAGTCACCACCCCCACAAAGTACTCCCACCCCCAGGAAACTGCTGGCAGTAGGGTTTTTCTTATAGGAAACCCCCGGGGGTTTATGGCGGGAAGTCGCGGGGGTAGCCACATGGGATGCCCCCTACCGCGTGAAGCACCCCCAAAGTTGTCATAGTCATGCAGAACACCCACCCCTGTGGGGTGAATTACACAAGTTTTTTTCACATATCTGCCCTGCCTGCCCCGGCGTCGATGTCCGAACGGAAACTTTTGCGTGCCCTATGCCCCTCCCCCGCGGGCGCACCCGCAAGTTAGCCCCGGGGGTACCGGGCCGCATTGGCTTAGGGTGGACTTCCCCCGGAGGGTTGAAAAGCGCTACAATTACTCCTTGCAACATGGTTCGCCCGTGACATACCCGCATTTCGATCGTTGAGCGGTGCGCGCACTATTTTTCCATCCGGCACGGTGGTTGTTTGTGCGCTTTAAGCTCGCTTTTCGGGATCGGGGTTGACGCGGCCGACGCAAGAGGGAATCCGATGCAATTTCGGAGCTGTCCCGCAACGGTAAGCACAGGGATCAATCTCCTTGATGATTGTGTAAGCCCGATACCTGCCTGTTGTGTCACAACATGTGTGCGCCGACGTCGTTTTCGTGGGTCTTCGGCGCACCTCAACTCATAGCTTTTCTTTCCCAGCTACTGGCTGTCAGGTGGGAAAGTTTCCATCGCTGAGGTTTGCTCGCGGTGTCGTTGCTCCCGTTTCACTGGGCGGCACCCTGGCGACAACGTTTGTTGTTGCACGTGGCTCGGGCGCAATGGTTTCGCTGCGTAGATTTTGCTGCGGTGGGAAGTGATGGTTGTCGTTGTGTCCCGTTACATGCCCGTGGATAGGCATCGTCGGTGATAATTGATTGCACTTCGCTTCGCGCGCCGTGGCGTGCGGGGTGATGGCACTGGATTCTCCAACATCCGGTTGTGGCTTTTCTCCCCTTTTTCAAGTCACGGTTAGTGCAGTCGATGGTCTCTTGTCGAGCTATCGGCGGGCATGTGCTTTTGGGGAGTTATTTTTTTGTCTTTTTACGCCAAAACCCTGCCTTTTGGGGGCAGGGTTTTGGTGTGTGGGGGTCTTTAGAGGAGTTGCTCTGGGTGTTCGATGGTGCGCCCGAGCGCGTGGCTGACGGCTGGCGCCCAAGGCAGTTCCAGTCGGGCCCGGCTGATGAGTTCCTTGTCGGTCATGATCTCGCCTGGGGATCCCACGTGGAGTTTTCCGTCGACTAGGACGGCTACTGTGGTGGCGAATTCGTAGGCCATGTTGACGTCGTGGGTGGATAGGACGACTGCGGTGTGCCGCTCGTGTAGGGCGTTTAGGGTGTGGTGGAGTTGGCGGCTGCCTGCCGGGTCAAGTCCTGCGGTTGGCTCGTCGAGGAGGAGGATTTCTGGCTGCATGGCTAAGGCACCTGCCAGAGCAACGCGTTTGCGTTGGCCGTAGGACAGTTGGTGTGGCACGCGGTGGGCCAGGTCGGTGATTTCTGCGGCTTCCATGGCGGCGGCGACTCGTTGGCGGACTTCGTCTTCGCTCAGGCCTTGGTTGGTGGGCCCGTAGGAGACGTCGGCTGCGACGGACATGGCGAAGATTTGGTCGTCGGGTTCTTGGAGTACGAGTTGAACGCTGCGGCGCAGGGCGTCGCGCCCGGCCCGGTTGTAGGTGACGGGTTGTCCGCGGTGGATGATGTGTCCCTGGGTGGGGACCCAGGCGCCGGCGAGTAGTCGAAAGAGGGTGGATTTGCCGGATCCGTTGGCGCCGAGCAGGGCGATGCGGTCGCCGGGGCGGATGTTGAGGTTGATGCCGCGGAGGACCTGGTATCCGTTGTCGTGCGTGAAGTGCACGTCTGCGCAGCGCAGGAGGGTGTCTTTTGCGGCTGGTGGGGGTGTGGTGGCCACGGGGGTTCCTTGGGTGAGCTATTAACGCCACACGATGCCTGCGGCGGCGAGGGCGATGAGGGCTGCGGCGGTGAGGATGAGGACTTTCGGGCGGGCCGGTGTGTAGGGGTCGAGTGTTGCCGACGATCCCATGGGGGCGCGCAGTTCGAGTCCTTCTTGCAGTGTTTTTGCCCGGGTCAGGGATATGACAAACAGGCTGGCGGCTTGGCTGGCTACGGAGGTGATCCAGCGGCGCATGCTGGTGTGTCCGAGGCGTTGTGCCTGGGCGAGCCACATGGTGCGCGCGGTGTCGATGAGGGTGCCGACCATGCGGTACATCAGCATGGTGACGTGGGCGAGCTCTTCGGGGTAGCCGAGTTTGCGCAGCCAGACCAGGAGTTGCGCCATGGGGGTGGTCAGGGCGAACAGCATGGTGGCGCTCATGCCTACGGTGCAGCGGGCGAGGACGATGAGTGCGTCGTGGACGCCGCCGTCGATGCGGACGAAGCCGTGGGGGGTGAGTGCCACGATCAGGGGTGCCAGTCCCAGGGCGATGAAGCTGGCGGGGGCCAGGATGAGTGCGGCGTAGAGTTTGGCCGGCACGCGGGCAGCGATCGCGAGGGCGAGGATGGCTGCTGCAACGACGGGAAGCACTGGCCATACGGGGACGCTGATTGCCAGAATCAGCAGCCCGAGGATGGCCAGTGCTTTCTCCCCCACTGATGCGTATGCCCATCGGTTGTTCGCCGCGGCGAGTTCCAGGGGGTTCACGTCGGTGGTGTCCTTGGGGGTTCGCTTAGCTGGTGGCGCCTGTGGCGTCGACGGTGATGCCGAGGGCTTCTTCTGCCTTGCGGCGGCCGCGGTAGCTGCCGAGGGCGTAGCCGACCACACCGGCGCCGAGGCCAGCTTGCAGTGCGAACAGTCCGGATTCGACTTCGCCGGGCAGTTCGCCGATGAGCGGGTTGAACCAGGGTTCGTAGTCGGGGTTTTCTTCCTCGACGATGGTTTCGGCGCCGTCGTCGGTGCCGGTGAATTGTTCTTCAGCGTCCTTGTCGCCGAGGTTGAAGAACATGGGGAAGGCGGCGATGCCGAAGGCCAGGGCGATCAGGCCGACGGTCAAGCCTTTGTTGGTCTTTGGGGTGCTGTTGCTGCTCATGGATTTTCCTTTTTTGTGTGGGGGTGCTGTTGGCGGTGAAGATGTTTAGGCCGCGACCGGGGTTGCGGTCGGGGTGGTGGGAATTTCACTGCGCTTGAGCACGCCAAGGTCGAGCAGTTCGCGGGTGGCGATCACACGCAGGCTCTGGAAGATGAGCACGGTCACGATGGACTCGATGATGGCCAGCGGCACCTGGGTGGGTGCGTAGAGCATGAGGAAGTTGAAAAAGGCGGTGGCGTAGCCGCTGCCGTGGTGGGCCAGGGAGAGTTCGAAGGCTGCCACGACATAGGTGGACAGGTCAGCGAAGAAGGCCGCGAAGAACACACCCCAGCTCAAGCTGAGGCCGGCTTTGCGTGCCAGCACCCAGGCGCCGTAGCCGACCCAGGGGCCGACGATGGCCATGGAGAAGATGTTCGCGCCGAGGGTGGTGATGCCACCGTGGGCCAGCAGCAGTGCCTGGAAGAGCAGCACGATGGAACCCATGAAGGCCATCACTGGGGGTTTGAACAGCACGGCACCCATGCCGGTGCCAGTGGGGTGGGAGCACGATCCGGTGATGGAGGGGATTTTCAGGGCGGACAGCACGAAGCTAAACGCGCCGGCGGCTCCGAGGAGCATGCCCGCATCGGGGTGCTCTTTGAGCTGTTTTTTGACGGAGTATGCGCCATGAATGACGAAGGGTGCGGCGACGACGCCCCAACCAATGGCTTGCTCGACGGGAAGGAAACCCTCGGCAATGTGCATGATGAACTTCTTTCGTGAACGTGGCCCGACACCTCGTGGGCCTGAAATGGATGTCACAACTTCTTAAGCGTTGCAGCCGGTCTCCTGGCTTACCCGCGATACCGCACCACCGCAGTGGACCGCGAAACCTTGTCGCGGTCGGGTGGTGGCACAAGTCCTTCCCACGTCGGTGCCTGCGTGAGGGGTCGTGGTGGAATTCTGCATGGCGCGCACCGCCAATTGACGCCTTATTGAAAAAGCGGCGGTGTGCACGCGGGTTCACAGTGGCGAGGGCCGCTGCCGAATTTTCATCGGCATTCCCGAGCACTGCAACGGGCACAAATTTACGCCCCCAACCTGCAATAACATAAAAGAAAAGCAATGTGGGGGTAGCCGAAATCAAGCTTTTTCGGGGACTGTTTTCCCGTCACTCGGCAGCCAGGTTTTGTCATTGGCGCTCAATTTTGCTGCATATTTCCGCATTCCATTATCTGCGCACACATGCAGGTTTTCATTTAGTGGGAGACCAATACTCCGGGACACCTCCCCCCTTTAGTGACCGGACACACCTTGGGTCCACCTTCGGCTGTTTATTCACATCCACTACGCAAGCTTTAGGACTTCGAACGCTCTTTTACCGCGCCCACCTGCACAGATCCCACATTTATAGACCGCTCTGTCTGATTGCCTGTCTATTTTTTGGGTGTATAGTGAGCATCATTGCAGCGCCCAACATCCCACCCGCAAGCGGGCGCACCACCAATCCCAGGAGCAAGTGACAATGTCCAACATCAAAAACAACATCACCGAAACCATCGGCAACACCCCCCTGGTGCGCCTCAACCGACTCACCGAGGGCCTCGACGCCGAAATCCTCGTCAAGCTCGAATTCTTCAACCCCGCCAACAGCGTCAAAGATCGCATCGGCCGCGCCATCCTCGACGCCGCCGAAGAAGACGGCTCCCTGACCCCCGGCGGCACGATCGTTGAGGCCACCTCCGGCAACACCGGCATCGCGCTGGCCATGGTCGGCGCCGCACGCGGCTACAACGTCGTCCTCACCATGCCAGAAACCATGTCCATGGAACGCCGCATCATGCTGCGCGCCTACGGCGCTGAAATCGTGCTCACCCCCGGCGCCGCCGGCATGCAGGGCGCCGTGGATAAGGCCAACGAAATCGTCGCGGAGCGCCCCGGCGCCATCCTCGCCCGCCAGTTCGCCAACCCCGCCAACCCCGCCACCCACCGCGCCACCACCGCCGAAGAAATCTGGCGCGACACCGACGGCAACGTCGACATCTTCGTCGCAGGCTTCGGCACCGGCGGCACCGTCACCGGCGTCGGCGAGGTCCTCAAGGAGCGCAAAGACACCGTCCAAATCTTCGCCGTCGAACCCGCCGACTCCGCCCTTTTGACCACCGGCAAGGCCGGCCCCCACAAGATCCAGGGCATCGGCGCCAACTTCATCCCCGACGTCCTCAACCGTCGCGTCCTCGACGACGTGCTGACCATCGGTAACGAAGAAGCCATCAACGCCTCCCGCGAACTCGCAGCCAAGGAAGGCATCCTCGGCGGCATCTCCACCGGCGCAAACATCGCCGCCGCCCTCAAACTCGCCGCCAAGGAAGAAAACAAAGGCAAGACCATCGTCACCGTCGCCTGCGACTACGGCGAGCGCTACGTCTCCACCCCGCTGTTCGAAGACATCCGCCAAGAGTTCTAACTCCTAGCACCCCACTCACACCGCCCCCGCGCCAGCTGCCCGGGGGCGGTGCACCTTATTAACCACCGCAACGCACCCAACCACAAACAAACCACCACCCCACCACGCTGATAGAGTAGGCAGCCATGAAGCGCCTCATTGCGATGATCCGGGAAGACCTCCACAACGCCCGCGAACACGACCCCGCCGCCCGCGGCGACGTCGAAAACGCCATCGTCTACTCCGGCCTACACGCCATCTGGGCATACCGCATCGCCCACGCCCTATGGGTGCGCGGCTTCAAAACCCCCGCACGCATCCTCTCCCAAGCCACCCGATTCTTCACCGGCATCGAAATCCACCCCGGCGCCACCATCGGGCGACGCTTCTTCATCGACCACGGCATGGGAATCGTCATCGGCGAAACCACCGAAATCGGCGACGGCGTCATGCTGTACCACGGCGTCACCCTCGGCGGTCAGGTACTCACCCAAACCAAACGCCACCCCACCCTCCACGACAACGTCACCGTCGGCGCCGGCGCGAAGGTCCTTGGCCCCATCACCATCGGCTGCGGCAGCGCCATTGGCGCCAACGCCGTCGTCACCAAAGATGTGCCCGACAACCACATCGCCATCGGCATTCCCGCCAAAAACCGACCCCGCAAAGAAAACGAGTGCCTCAAACTCGTCGACCCCGACCGCTACGTTGCCGGAACCTTCGAAATCTAACCCAACGGATGCACAAAGTCCCTGCCACCTGGTTCTCAACTCAGATGGCAGGGACTTTTTTCATGGTCTTACTCCGCGAGCTGCTCCGCATACTCGGGGTTCTTAGCGATGAAGTGCTCCACAGCAGAGCACGTCGCCTTCACCTTGACACCAGCATCACGGGAATCATCCAGGGCCGCCTTAATCAGCGGGGAGGACAGGCCCTGACCGCGATACTCATCAAGAACCACAGTGTGGTTAAAGTCGCGAACCCCATCCGAGCCCTCCGCATAGTCGGCATAGCCGGCGAGATTACCCTTCACCATGAGTGCAAAACGGCCATTATCCGGCTCGTGAACGATCTCAGCATGCTCAAGCATGAAAACTCCTTCTTTACAGCGTGCTCAAAGCCCGCGAACGCGGGCCCCACGCCGCCACACACCCACACAAGGCGCTGTGACGCGCGTGACAGCCCAGTGTAGGCAAAGATGCACAATCCCGCAGAAAACGCACCACACGCCCCCACACGGCCCCACAACGCCGCCTCATACATGTCTCGCAACCACGGCCCCCAGAAAAAATCACGTGGCACGCGAAAAGCCCCACACTTTCGTGTGGGGCTTTAACTGTGGCCAGAGCCGGGATCGAACCGGCGACCTTTCACTTTTCAGGCGAACGCTCTACCGACTGAGCTATCTGGCCATATCCCAAAACTATACCAGTTAAGGAATGGCGACCCTGACGGGACTCGAACCCGCGACCTCCGCCGTGACAGGGCGGCGCGCTAACCAACTGCGCCACAGGGCCGTGACACTCGCACCAAGCAGTGAAAATATTTCATTGCCTTGCGCTGTGCACGAGGAAGTACTTTACCCAGGAAGTGCAATATGACACAAATCAGCAGCATGTAACCCTTTTTCGCATACTCCCCCACCCACCACACCACCAGCAAACCTCCGCAAGCGGGCCCCACAAGGAAAGCCACCACCAAACATCAACGCACCTGCCCTATAGAACTAAAAGCCTGGCGACCTCATAGAAATCGCCAGGCAACACGACTTCGGGACTCACGAACTCGCCAAAGTTAAAACAGCCACCGAAGCACTAACCGACAGCAACCCCACTGGAGCTCCTGCCGAATACGACACCGGTATCGACACCGGCTACACCCGCTCTATAGGAATCCGAAAAGGCAAACCCCGCTAAAACCGGACACACTTTTTGTCCTATATCCACGACACGCCGTACAGACACACATTTTGTCGCATAACCCCCACCCCACGCGAGGTTCACATAAACCCGCAAACAGCAAAAAGCGCCAGTAGATTTTCTCTACTGGCGCTGCCTGCGACCCTGACGGGACTCGAACCCGCGACCTCCGCCGTGACAGGGCGGCGCGCTAACCAACTGCGCCACAGGGCCACTGGCCTTATGAAAATAAAGCCTTGTACTCCCAACGGGATTCGAACCCGTGTCGCTGCCGTGAAAGGGCAGTGTCCTAGGCCCCTAGACGATGGGAGCGTGTCATAAAGAAGCGGTGTAGCACCTGCTGCTTTGCGACTTCGTTCATAGTACACGACATGAGCGAAAGACCAAAAAACGCCGGTTGAAGCGCATTTTTCAACCAACAAAGCACCATAAAAAACGTATGCGATCAAAGATGAAGCCGACACGATGAGAAAACACCCCTCACCATCCCCGTCACAGCACCCCAGACAGTTACGGCCTAGCGCCCTGACCCCGCACCCGGACGCCCTATTGGGGCCTATAGGACAAAAAGTGTGTCCGCTGGTGCAACGACGGTTTGAAACCGCCCGGGCAAGGAAAAGACAAAGCTCCCTTTCACCGAAGTGAAAGGGAGCTTGTTTGGTGGGCCCTGTGGGGCTCGAACCCACGACCTGCGGATTAAAAGTCCGTAGCTCTACCAACTGAGCTAAAGGCCCACGGAACAATCGCAACTAGTGCGTAGTCCGCTGTATATCGTAACCGGTTTTTTCGGCCACATCAAAACGGAACACGCCGATAAGTTTTTTGGAGCCGCCACCAGGCCACCCCAACGGGCCTGTAACCGGGTCTCAACGCACCGACGCCCCTTCCACAAGGGTAAGGGGCGTCGTGGTTCTAGGAAGCGCGAGAAGGCACTTCCTGGGGTCCTAAAGGTTTAGGACAGCTTCATGGAGCCGGTCTCCTTGAAGCGCTGGTGGAAGGACAGAGCCTCATCCAGCAGGTGCGGGGTCTGCATGGTCTTGTTGGCCTTGGCCTCAGCCAGTGCACGGTCGTAGTAGTCCTGCAGCATCGGACGGTAGTCCGGGTGAGCCAGGGCGATCATCTTTTCGACCTTCTGGCGCGGTGCCAGGCCACGGAGATCCGCGTAGCCGTACTCGGTGATGATGACCTTGACGTCCTGCTCGGTGTGGTCAACGTGGGAGACCATCGGCACGATGGCGGAGATGGCGCCACCCTTAGCGTCGGAGGGGGTGATGAAGGAGCTGACCAGGCCGTTACGGGTGAAGTCAGCGGAGCCACCGACACCGTTCATCATGCGGGAGCCAACCACGTTGGTGGAGTTGACGTTGCCGTAGATGTCGGCCTCGATCAGACCGTTGGTGCAAATAAGGCCGAGTCGACGGACGACCTCGGGGTGGTTGGAGACCTGCTGGGGGCGCAGGATGATGGTCTCGCGGTACTTGGAGGCCTCCTTGTTCATACGCTCTGCGTACTCCGGGGACAGGGAGAAGGAGGTTGCGGAAGCAACGGTCATCTTGCCTGCGTCGATGAGGTCGACCATGCCGTCCTGGATGACCTCGGTGTAGGCCTTGATGTTCTCGAACTTGGAGTCGAGCAGGCCGCTCATCACAGCGTTGGGCACGTTACCGACACCGGACTGCATGATGTAGCCGTCGTAGGTCAGGCGACCTGCACGAACCTCGCCCTCCAGGAAGTCGAGGAAGTGGCCGGCGATCTGCTTGGACTGATCGTCGATCGGCTTGAACGGTGCGTTGCGGTCGGGGGCGTCGGTCTCGACGACTGCGACAACCTTGTCAAGGTCGATGTCGATGTAGGTGTTACCGATGCGCTGGCCCGGCTCGGTGATCGGGATGGGCTGACGGTTGGGCAGCGGGGCGATGCGGTAGATATCCGCCATGCCCTCGAGCTCCTCGGACTGCCAGGAGTTGACCTCGATGATGATCTTCTCGGCGGCGTCGAGGTATTCGACGTTGTTACCGACGGACGAGGAAGGAACGATGTGGCCTTCCTCGGTGATGCGGACGGCCTCAACGATGGCGACGTTCATCTGGCCGAAGAAGCCCTGCTGCACGTACATACCGGACTCGGAGAGGTGGTAGTCCATGTAATAGCTGGTGCCGTCGTTGATCTTGCTGCGCAGGATCGGGTCGGACTGGTAGGGGGTGCGGAAGTGAATGGCGTCAGCCTCAGCGAGGACACCATCGCAGTCCGGCGCGGTGGAGGCGCCGGTGAACAGGTCGATCATGTACTCATCGCCGCGGGCGTGTGCTTCCTTGGCACGCTCTGCGATGGCGGTCGGCAGTGCCTTGGGGTAGCCGGCACCGGTGAAGCCGGAGATACCGACCTTGTCGCCGTGGTTGACGAACTGAGCGGCTTCTGCAGCCGTCATGACCTTGTTGCGGAGCTGTGCGTTAGCGATCCGATCAGACATGTATTCCTCCTGGGAAGGCCCCCACGCACACAGTGTGCAGTGCGGGAGGGCTTGATTCTTTACTAAAGATGGTCCTCGCGAGTGCGGGGCATGGCGTACAAACGTTGCAACGTTGGCAGCGCTGACACCACAGTGTGACCCACCATACGCGATTCGCGCTGTAGTTACTGTGACCACATTAATAGATGTGGGGCCTTGTTGCCCCTGCTTTTTGGCAGTTTTCTCCCCAATTCACCCCCAGCAGCACCCCCAACCAGCACCTTTGTTAAAAGCTGGCGTCGTTCGCTGCTAGCGAACCTGCTTTCTTCGCTTCTGTCATGCCCCCGCAGCTGTTAAGACGCCCCCTGATTAACCTCGCCCCAAGGTGGCTCCAGTTCGGGGCGAGGGGGTTTGCTGCGCTGACGTTTTTCTCTTGCTGGTTGGATTAATGGAAGAATTCGGCTCATGTCAGTGCAAATTGGTTCCCTTTCTTTGTCTTCACCGGTGGTGCTAGCCCCCATGGCGGGCGTCACCAACGTGGCCTTTCGCACCCTGTGTCGCGAACTCGAACGCGAAGCTTTCGGCAGCGTTGCCGGCTTGTATGTGTGCGAAATGATTACTGCGCGCGCTTTGTGCGAGCGCAATGAGAAGACAATGCACATGACGACATTTGCTCCCGACGAGCAGCCGCGCTCCTTGCAGCTGTACACCACGGATCCACACTGGACGTATGAGGCAGCCAAAATGATTGTCGAGGAGGATCTGGCGGACCATATCGACATGAACTTTGGCTGTCCGGTTCCGAAGGTGACGCGTCGTGGTGGCGGCTCTGCCCTGCCCTATAAGCGTCGACTGTTTGGAAATATCGTGGCGGCCGCTGTGAAGGCCACCGAGGGCACTGACATCCCCGTGACCGTGAAGTTCCGCGTCGGCATCGACGATGAGCACCACACCCACCTGGATGCGGGCCGCATTGCCGTGGAGGAGGGCGCCGCCGCGGTGGCACTGCACGCGCGCACGGCCGCGCAGCGCTATTCCGGGGAGGCCGACTGGTCGGAGATTGCACGGTTGAAGGAGCACCTGGCTCATACCGGCATCCCGGTTTTAGGCAACGGCGATATTTTCGCGGCAGCTGATGCGTCCCGCATGATGGCGGAGACCGGTTGCGATGGCGTGGTGATCGGGCGGGGTTGTTTGGGCCGCCCGTGGTTGTTTGCTTCCCTGGCGGCGGAGCTGTCCGGGAAGCCCTTGCCCCCGGAGCCGACCTTGGGAGAGGTCACCCGCATCATTAGCCGCCACGCCGAGCTGCTCGTCGAGCACGACGGTGAGGAAAAGGGCTGCCGTGATTTGCGTAAGCATATGGGCTGGTACCTTCGCGGATTCCCGGTGGGGGGCGATGTTCGTCGTGCGTTGGCGACGGTGAAAACGTTGGATGAGTTGGCTCGTATCCTTGATCCTTTGCGCGATTCTGATGCGCTGGCCGACGATGCCGAAGGCCCACGTGGCCGTCAGGGCTCCCCCTCCAAGGTGGTTTTGCCGGAAGGGTGGTTGGACGACCCGGAGGATGTCACTGTTCCCGAGGGCGCGGACATCATGCATTCCGGCGGATAAACACCACCCCCGCCTTCACCCCCTTTGGCAATGGTTTTCATCCCAACTACTACAATCTGGGGTTATGCGCGATGCTTACGCCCAATCCCTTGCAGAATTTTCAGATAACGTGTGTTCTCTCGCGGACATTGTCTCCGAGACGATGGAGCATGCCACCTCCGCCCTGTGCCGCGCCGATAGGTTTCGCGCGGATAAAGCACTGGATTTAAAGAAGCAGGAAGTTGCCTTGCGGGAGTCCTGCGAGGAGCGCGCGGTGAAGCTTTTAGCGACGGAAAGTCCCGTCGCCCGCGATCTGCGCCAGGTGGTGTCCTCCATTTATATCGTGGAGGATCTCGCGCACATGGCCGCTTTGGCCCGCCACATTGCTCAAATTGCCGCGCGGCGTTCCCCGAAGCCTGCGGTTCCGGAACGGCTTGTCCCCTATTTCACCGAGATGGGCAAAGTGGCGTCCTCGTTGACCCGCACCATGCGCATGGTGCTGGCAAATCCCGACCCTGAGCTGGCATCTCAGCTGATGGATGAGGATGACGCGATCGACGAGCTGCACGCCTATTTGATGACCAAGTTGACCGATGAGGTGTGGCCGCACAGCACGGTTGAGGCTGTTGATGTGGCGTTGGCGAGCCGGTTTTTTGAGCGTTTTGCCGACCATGCGGTCAGCGTTGGTACGCGGATTGTGTATTTGGCGACTGGCTTGCACCACAAGGATTATCTCGCCCGGCGGGAGCGTGAGATGGAGGAAGCTTCCCAGTTCCATGACGAGATTCTGGCGTTGGAGGAACGTTTCCGGAATCAGTTCTCCTAGCGTTAGCACAGTTTCACTGGCCGTCTTCCCTTTCGAGGGAGGCGGCCAGTTTTTATTGGCTTAGCCCATGGAGAAACCCCCGAGGGAAGCTCCCTTTTGGGTGACTTCATTCGGGGGTTATAGCGGGCACTAATCGGACATTAAATAGTGCTTTGCTGTTGTTTTTGGTGCCCGGCGTGCGGGGTTTTAGCCGAAGCGGCCGGAGATGTAGTCTTCGGTTTCCTGGCGGTTCGGGTTGGAGAAGATGACCTCAGTGTCGTCGACCTCGACCAGGTTGCCGGGCTTGCCGGTGGCTTCCAGGGAGAAGAAGGCGGTGCGGTCGGACACACGTGCTGCTTGCTGCATGTTGTGGGTCACGATGACGATGGTGTAGTCCTCTTTGAGTTCGGCAATGAGGTCTTCGATGGCCAGGGTGGAGATGGGGTCCAGCGCGGAGCAGGGCTCGTCCATGAGGAGAACTTCGGGCTGGACGGCGATGGCGCGGGCGATGCACAGGCGCTGCTGCTGTCCACCGGACAGGCCGCCGCCCGGCTTGTCGAGGCGGTCTTTAACTTCTTCCCACAGGTTGGCGCCACGCAGGGCGCGTTCGGCGGTTTCTTTCAGGCGGGCCTTGTCCTTGACGCCTGCCAGCTTGAGCCCGGCGACGACGTTTTCTTCGATGGACATGGTCGGGAAGGGGTTGGGCTTCTGGAACACCATGCCGATGGTGCTGCGCACTGCCACCGGGTCGACGCCGGCGCCGTAGATGTCTTGCCCGTCGAGGGTGATGCGCCCTTCGACGCGGGCGCCGGGGGTGACTTCGTGCATGCGGTTGAGGCTGCGCAGCACGGTGGATTTACCGCAGCCGGAGGGGCCGATGAAGGCGGTGACGGCGTTGCGGGGGATGTCGAGGTTGATGTCGCGCACGGCGTGGAAGTCGCCGTAGTAGATGTTGACGTCTTCGAGTTTCAGCGCCAGGTTGCTGGGAGCCATCAGGCTTGCAGTCATGGTGGTCTTTTCTCCTTTGTGGGGTGCCAGTGGGTGGCGTTGGGTGGGTTGAGGTGGGGTGGGTTTTAGCGCTGGCCGGTGGCGAAGCGGGCGGCGATGATGCGGGCGCCGATGTTGAGGACCGCGATGAGCAGCACCAGGGTGAGGGCGGCGCCCCACATCTTGGCGATGACTGCGTCGGCGGAGCCTGCCTTGTACATGTCGAGCATCATCAGGGGCAGGGAGGACTGCGGGTTGTGGAAGGGGTTGTAGTTGATGGCTTGGGTGGAGCCGACCAGGATGAGCACCGGTGCGGATTCGCCCATGACGCGGGCGATGGCGAGCATGATGCCGGTGATGATGCCGGATCCGGCGGTGGGGATCACGATCTTGACGATGGTGAGCCATTTCGGGGTGCCGAGTGCGTAGGAGGCTTCACGCAGGTCTGCGGGGACGATGCGCAGCATTTCCTCGGTGGTGCGAATGATGACGGGCAGCATCAGCAGCACCAGCGACAGTGACACGGCGATACCGGAGCGTTCGAAACCGAACAGGACGATCCAGACGGAGTAGATGAACAGTGCAGCAACGATGGAGGGCACCCCGGAGAGGATGTCGACCATGAAGGTGGTGATGCGGCCGAGTCGGTTATTGCCGGCGTATTCGACGAGGTAGACGGCAACGAGGATGCCGATGGGGACAGATACCAGGGCGGTGATGCCGACCTGGATGAAGGTTCCGACCATGGCGTGGGCGGCGCCGCCGCCGGGCTTGCTCAGCAGCACGCCTTTTTGGCTGTAGGACCACCAGCTGGAGTTGCCGATGGCGTGGGCGCCGTGGGTGATCAGGTCGGTGAGCAACCACACCAGCGGGATGAGCGCGAGGCCCAGGGTGGCGGTGATGATGACGGTTGCCATGTTGTTGGTGAGTTTGCGGCGCGTTGAGGGCTGTTGGAAGGTGACGCCGGCGCTGACATTGTTGGGCGCGGGGCTAATACTCGTGGTCAAGGCGTGTCCTTTGTGCGTGGGTCGGTCGTACAGATTCGGGTGGTGTGGGGCGACCACACCGGTGGAGATCCCTTGGTGGGGTGGGGGTCTTGGTGAGTCTGTGGCTTATTTGGTCTTTCCTGCGCGGGTCACGATGCCGCGGGCGGCGGCGTTGACGGCGAAGGTGACGATGAACAGCACGAGACCTGCGGCGATGTAGGCGCCTGCTTTGAGGTTGTCGTTGAATTCGGGGGCGGCGTTGGCGATGGCGGTGGCGAAGGTGGTGCCGCCGTCGAACAGGGAGGCGCGGAAGGCGCTGGAGGGGCTGACCACGAGGTAGAGGGCCATGGTTTCGCCGAGTGCGCGGCCGAGGCCGAGCATGGAGCCGGAGACGAAGCCGGTGCGTCCGAAGGGCCACACGGTGAGTTTGACGACTTCGAAGCGGGTGGCGCCGAGGGCGAGGGCGGACTCGATGTGCCCCTTGGGGGTTTGGGCGAAGACTTCGCGGGCGGTGGCGGCGATGATGGGGAGGATCATGATGGCGAGCACGATGCCACCGGTGAAGATGTTGCGGCTGGTGGCGAATGCCGGGGAGTTGGCGTAGTGCTCAAACAGGAAGATGTTTCCTGCGTGCTTGTTGATCCAGTCGAAGAAGGGGCCGAGGGCGGGGCCGAGCACCATTGCGCCCCAGAGGCCGTACACGATGGAGGGCACGGCGGCGAGGATGTCGACGAGCCAGCCGAGGATGCCTTTGAGACGGGCTGGGGCGTAGACGGTGAGGTAGATGGAAATCCCGAGGGCGACGGGCATCGCGATGAGCAGGGCGAGGGTCGCGATGCTCATGGTGACCAGGAAGAGGTTGGCGATGCCGAAGGTCATGGCCTGCGGGTTGCTGGTGTTCCAGTCGCCGCGGTAGGTCAGAAAGCCCCACAGCCCACCGGTGTTGTTGTTCAGGGCGGGCACGGCACGCCAGACGAGGAACAGGCCGATGGCGGCGATCAGCGCGGTGATGGCGATGGAGCTCGAGCGAGCTGCGCCGAGGAACAGGCGGTCTCCCAGGTGGGGGGAGCCGTGCAGGTCCACCGAGCGTCGTTTCGGTGCGGCGGTGTCTGCGCCGGCGGGGGCGGGCGTGGTGTTGGTGGTCACCGCAGAGTCGCTAGTGAGGATATCGCTGGACACGATAGGTGTGGCCTTCCACGTAGAGGGGGCTGAACTGGTTGTTTAGTGCGAGGGGCGTTGTTCGCCGTACTTCACGGGAAAGCGGGTGTGGCGAACACGGGGCGGGCTTCCCGGTGTGTGGGGAAGCCCGCGAGGGGTTGTGATTAGTTGATGGCTTCGACAGCTGCGGCGAGCTTGTCTTTGTACTCACCGGACACCGGGATGTAGCCGGCTTCCTCGAGGTCGCTGTTCTGGGACTCCAGGGCCACGGTCAGGAAGTCCTTGACCTGGTTTTTGGTGTTCTCGTCGTAGCCTGCGGAGCAGACGATCTCGTAGGTGGTCAGCACCAGCGGGTAGGCACCCTTGGTCTTCATCTCGAACAGCTTGGTGGAGTCGACCACCATGTTGTGGCCCTCGGTCTTGAAGGTCAGGTTGTTCAGCGCCACGCCCACGCTTTCGGGGTTGAGCTCAACGGGGCCCTCACCGAAGTCGATGTCAGCGATGTTCAGGCCCGCCTCGGTGGCGAAGCCGGCCTCCACGTAGGTGATGGCACCGTCGATGCTTTGCACCTGGCCGACGACACCGGTGGAGCCGTTAGCGCCAGCACCGGTGGCAGAGGGGAAAGCCTTGCCAGTGGTGTCCCAGAATCCGCCGGTGGCGGCCTTGAGGAACTTCTGGAAGTTGTCGGAGGTACCGGACTCTTCGGAGCGGTAGATGACGCTGATCGGCTTATCGGGCAGGTTGTCGTTCATAGCTGCCAGGGCCGGGTCGTTCCAGTTGGTGATTTCGCCCTTGAAGATCTTGGCGATGAGCTCCGGGGTCAGGGTGACCTTGTCGACGCCGTCCAGCTTGTAGGCGACACCGACGGGACCGATGACCATGGGCAGGTGCCACGCCTCGTTGCCACCACAGCGCTTGGCGGCCGCCTCGATCTGCTCGTCTTTGAGCGGGGAGTCGGAGCCACCGAAAGCAACCTGGCCGGCGATGAACTGCTTCTGACCCGCGCCGGAACCGGAGGGGGTGTAGGAGAAGGACGCGCCGTCGACTGCGTTGGAGTAGGCGTTGCCGAAAATGTCCATCGCCTTCTGCTGGCTCGATGCGCCCTCAGCGACGAGGGTGCCGGTGGCCTTGGAGAGCTTCTCCTGGGCTGCGTCGGACACGGTGTTGTTCTCGGCGTCGCTCGGCCCATCGGAGCATGCTGCGAGCCCGAAGACGACCGCGCCGGCACCGGTCAGTGCGGCGAGGGTGCGGGCTGCGCGGGCATAACGGCGGTGGGTGTGAACAGTCATTGCTGGTCCTCTCAGCGAAGAAAAATGTTGCTTTCGGGGGTGCGAAATGCAGGAGTTGAATTCTTTTGAAGCGCCGCCCCACGAGCTGATCAGAGCGTGACGGAGCGGCTAAAGGACACAGTAATTGCGTTTATAGAAAAGGCCAGAAGTTTTAGGTAAACACTTGGTTAACCTCCTAGTAACTGGAGAACAACTACATCTTTGACCTGCGCAGTTAATTAGTTTAATGGGCATTTACCCATTTTTTTAGGTGACATTTTAAAGCATTTTCCTACCCCCGCATTGGGTAAAAAATTGCCCATAATTGGAAAGTTCCCATTATAAAATTGCCCCATATCCCCGCCTCCCCCACCATCGCCCAAAGCCCACCAATAAATACATCCCAGCCCACCCCCTCAACTACCCCCAATAAGCCGTTCAACGCAACCCCGCCCACACACATCGGAAAACCCCACAAATAGACCTCACGCTGCACAAACCCACCCCACCACACCCCCAAATACACACCACCCCCGCCAGCCCACCGCCACCCCACGGCAGCCAGCCAACACCCCCGACACCACCAGCACTACACCGCGTACACCACGTGGCGCTCAATCACCCCAAAACCCATCCTCTCGTAGGTCGCCACCGCCGCCTCATTATCGGCCTCCACATACAAAATCACCTCAGCCGCCCCCCTACCGAACAAGTGCTTCACCCCCACCGCCACCAGCGGGGAGCCCAAACCCCGCCCCTGATAATCCCGATGCAACCCCACCACATACACCTCACCACGAACCACACTGCCCTGCCCGGAAGGAACCGACCCATGCCACTTCGTGTAATGGAAACCAACCAGCCTGCCAGCCTGCTCATCCACCAACAACAACACCCCCTGCGGATCAAACCACTGCGCAGCCATCGACCGCCGCAGCTGGGCCTCATCCCACCCGCCCTGCTCCGGATGCCAATCAAACGCATCATTATTCACCCGCAGCCACTGCTCATGCACCCAATCCTGACCAAAGCGCTGCACCGCACCCGGATAATCCATCCACACCAAATCCCCCGCAACCGGCCGCGCCGCCAACTCATCAACCGCTAAACGCGCCTCCTGATTCTCAATCCGCATCACCAACAACTCACGCTGCACCGACCAACCATGCGACCACGCAAAACCCTGCGCCGCCGGCACATTTCCATGCGCCCACACCCCCTCCACCACGCCCGCTGACCGCATCGCATCCACCAACGCATCCCCCACCCCGCGCCGCCGAAAACGCGGATCCACCACCATCTCCCCCATCCGATCCGGCAACACCACAGCCACCCCACACACCCGGCCCGGCTCACCCGCAAGGGTCGCGATAAAACACCGCGCCCCCTCAGCACCATCGGCAACCCCCTCCCGCACCGCGCGCACATACGCCTCCGACAACGGCTCCACCCGATCCACCCGGAAAGCCTCATCGATCACCGACTGCACCTGGCCTGCCACATCCCCCTCCACAGGCAACTGCACAGAAACCACATCAAACATCAACACAAACACATCCTTAAAAAGCAGTCTTATTACTTAGGCTGAAATCTACCTGCTTAAATAAGAACCGTGTTGCGCCTAACTATTCCCCGCCCCGCCATCGCCCTCGCCGCCACCTGCGCAGTCCTCGGCGCAAGCGCCTGGGCAATCGACACCGGCGCCGCCATCACCGCCGAACACGCCGCCAGCGAAGCAATCCGCGCCGCCGAACCCGCCGGCGCCCAATCCGTCACCCCCCGCGTCTCCTTCGCCGCCCCCTCCTTCCTGCTGTCCGCACGCAAAGGCAAACTCGCCCACATCGAAGTACGCCTCATCGACGTGCCCACCGAAACCTTCGGCCCCATCACCGTCACCACCTCCGGGCACCAAATCACCGGCAGCAGCGCAGACATCCGCGCCGGACACCTCGACGGACTCGACGCCCACGACGTCACCCGCTCCGCCTCCCTCGACGCCGCCGCCGTCGGAAAAATCCTCGACATGGACGACATCGACATCTCCAACCCCGACGACGTCTCCCCCTCAGCCGCCGCCCGCGCCCACGTCAGGCTCTCCGGAACCCCCGCCGGCTGCAGCAGCCCAGCCACCATCATCGCCGACCTCCGCGTCACCGCCCAAACCATCCACATCACCCCCACCACCGTCGAAACCCACCCCACCTGCAGCGCCTTCAACGGCAACGACGACACCGCCGTGAAGGAAAAATTCACCTGGTCAGCCCCCGGCTCAACCCTGCCCATCGTCGGCAACATCGTCTCCTTCCTCGTCCGCGGCGGATCCCTCTTCCTCGAATCCCAAAACCCCCACCCAACCCACCTCAACCCCCAACTATTCACCGTCGAATAAACCCCGCACCCCACCCAGCCACACAACCCCACCCACAACAAACGCTAGGCTGGGAAACATGTCTGACAACACCACGAACACCCCCGACAGCAACCAGCCGGCACCCCTATCCGGCAACGACGCCGTCAACCTCGCCGCCGAACAAGCCAAAACCACCAGCGACAAAAACATCACCCCCTTCCCCGGGCTCCCCGTCGCCGAAGACACCGCCAACCTCCGCCAAGGCCCCAACCTGCACGACGGACTACTAGCACTACTCCCCCTCGTCGGCGTATGGCGCGGCGAAGGCCAAGCAGACACCGGCGAAGACGGCCCCTTCGCCTTCGGCCAACAAATCACCGTCTCCCACTGCGGACAAAACTACCTCAGCTACGAATCCCGCATCTACCGCCTCGACGAAGAAGGCAACCCCGCCGGCCTCGACCAACGCGAAACCGGATTCTGGCGCATCTCCGACAAAGACGAAATCGAATTCATCTGCACCCACTCCAGCGGCATCGTCGAAATCTTCTACGGACAACCCCTCAACGAACGCGCCTGGGAACTCGAAAGCGCCTCCACCATGGTCACCGCCACCGGCCCCACCACCCTCGGCCCCGGCAAACGCCTCTACGGACTCCTGCCCACCAACGAACTCGGCTGGGTCGACGAACGCCTCGTCGACGGCGCACTCAAACCCCGCATGTCCGCCCAACTACGCCGCGTCGCCGGCTAACCCACACCCCCAAAAAAGCCGTATCCCCACCCCGGGATACGGCTTTTTTACACCCCAACTACCCTCAAGCACCCACCTGCGCAGCAATCGCCCGATCCAACAACGCCGCCACATCAACAGCATCCTTATTCTTCGGCAACTTCTCCTGACCCAACCGCGTCACCTTCACCGCAGTCCGCGCCGCACTAACCAACCACACCCCATCAGCAGCCCGCAGATCCTCCACAGACAACTCCTTCGCCTTCACGCTCAACCCCTGGGCCTGCGCAAACTCAAACAACAACGCCTGCGTCGTGCCCTCCATAATCGAATCCAACCCCAACGGAGTCCGCAACTTATTACCCCGCGTCACCACCACCGTCGACGTCGCACCCTCCAACACCGTCTCCCCCTGCACATAAATCACATCATCAAACCCCTCCTGATGCGCATAACGCACAACCGACATCGCAGCCGCATAATTCAAACTCTTCGCCCCCACCGCCAACCACGGAAACTTCTTCCGATTCTTCTTCCCCGGCAACTCATACCCCCGCTCAGCAAGCATCACCCGCACCCCCTTCTCCCGCTGCTCATACACACTATCCGGCAAGGGACGAACCACAATCCACGCAGTCGCATTCCCCGTAGCCGCCCGCCCCCGCGACAACGTCCACGAACACGAACCATCCTGATCATCACCAAAAGCCCGCGCCGCCTCCAACGTCGCTTTCAACCACGTCTCCTCCACCACCTCAGGAAGATCCAACAACTCCGCCGAACGGGCAAAACGCCGCACATGCCGCTCCACATTCACCGGGCGCCCACCACGAATCAACAACGTCTCAAAAACGCCATCCCCACGCGTCACCGACGCATCATCGAAATACACGTGCGGCAAACTCGGACTATGCATCCGCGTCGACCCCCCATAAGGCTCCACAATCACAATGACGGGATCCTTCTTCGCCCCCGAACGATGCCGCCCCAAGCGCACATCCACATCGAAACCAGCGGCACAATCCGCAGCGTTAGGCCCTGAAGTAGTCATGCTACAAGCATAGAGCGCCACCAGCCCCACCCCGCCCACTACGATGGCAGGTGTGACTGAGTCGATACCCGAAAAAGACACCACCGCACGCTACCGCTCCGCCCTGCTCGACTGGCCCGGCGCAGCACCCGCCACCGACCCCACCGCCCTCGAAGGACACGGCAGCGTCGCCTGGCACTACGGCGACCCACTCGGCGAACAACACAAAACCACCGTATTTATCGACCGCAGCCACCTAGCCACCGTGGCAATAACCGGCGCAGATGCGGCCACGCTCTGCAACTCACTGCTCAGCCAAAAACTCGACGACGCCGCCCCCGGCACCCTCACCGAAGCGCTCAACCTCGACGCCCAAGGCCGCGTCCTCCACCACGCCCACGTGGTAGTAGGCGACAACCTGATCCTGCTCACCGCAGAGGACACCCACGCCCACCAACTGAGCGACTACATCACCAAAATGGTGTTCTGGAACGACGCCGAAGTACGCATACATCCCCTCGGCATCATGACCCTGCTGGGCGATCCCGATGCCGACATCGTCGCCGAAACCCGCCACCTGGCCACACTCGCCCGCGACTGCGGCGCCACCACCCACCCCGCCACCATCACCCCCGACGACCTCGACTCCATGGGCGGCATCCTCCGCCCCATCCCCGAAGGACCCCGGGCCCGCGTCGATGTCCTGCTGCCCCGCGAACACACCGACGCCTTCGCGCGCGCCCTCTCCGATCGCGGTGCCCACCCCGCCGGACTACTCACCTTCACCGCGCACCGTGTGTTCGCCATGGACGCCCAAACCGGCATCGACTCCGACGAACGCACCATCCCCCACGAAAACCCCCAATGGGTGCGCAATGCAGTCCACCTGAACAAAGGCTGCTACCGCGGACAGGAAACCGTCGCCCGGGTAGATAACATCGGCCAATCCCCCCGCGCACTCGTCCGGGTACTCCTGGACGGCTCCTGCCCGCAGCTTCCCGCCCCCGGTGCCCCCATCACCAGTGGCGGACGCCCGGTGGGATTCCTCGGCACCATCGCGCAACACCACGAATGGGGACCCGTTGGCCTGGCAATGATCAAACGGTCCGCATTGGGCTCCGCTGCCTTGCAGTGCGAACAAGCAGCCCTCACGATCGATCGCGACAGCCTTCCTGAAGACTCCGGCCCCAAAGCCGGCAAACTCGCCCAACAGCGCCTCAAAGGGCAGCTGTAGCAACCTGTGCGAAGCACCCCACACCACGGCCACCGGGAATCACCCGCCCCTAAATACGAGGGCTGTTGTGTGAAGCTTTACGCATAGACTTTCGTCGAATTCCCCCCAGGTGCACCCGCCATGACCAGGAATGTTAGCCAAATTTTTTGCTTTACCGCTATTGTGTCATGCAGGAAGATAATGTTGAAACTCAACGGGGCTGCCGAACTCCCGCGCACCCCGGTCAAACCAAGGGGGTCCAACCATGGGTCGCGGTCGTGCAAAAGCGAAACAGGCCAAGGTTGCTCGCAAGCTCAAGTACAGCACTCCTGAAATGGACCTTGACTCACTCCAACGTGAGCTCGTGCAAAAGTCGGATGACCACTCTGAGTTCGATAACTCTTACGAGAAGTGGGCCGATGAGGACGACTGGCGCTAGCCAGCCGTCCGTGTGAGTGCATTAACACAACCTTTTCGTTCCTGGCTCACCAGGACAGCATTCACAGAGATCCTGGTCGATCGATCAGGATCTCTTTTTGCTGCCTAAAACAATAAGAACCGCCCGCCCCAGCCCCGAACAATCGGGGAGGTGGCGGGCGGTCTGTTGCGCAGGATAAGCGATTTACCAGTTGGGGTGGGAATCGCTCATGACCACTCGCTCATCGCTTTCTGCGGTGGTCACGGTGCCCAGCTCCCAGGCGTCAATGTGGCGGGCGGTCAGCATAGCCAGAGCCCGATCACGATCCTCGGGGGCGACAACGGCAATCATGCCAACACCCATGTTGAAGGTCTTCTCCATCTCAGACATGGGAACCTTGCCCAAATCGGCGATGGTGCGGAAGATCTGGCCGGGAGTCCAGGTGGCGCGGGAAATCTTCGCGGTCAAACCTTCGGGGATCACACGCGCCAGGTTTCCGGCAAGTCCACCACCGGTGACGTGGCAGAAGGTGTGCACGTCACATTCGGCCGCCAACGCCAGGCAGTCCAAAGCATAAATCCGGGTGGGCTCAAGCAGCTCCTCCCCCAAGGTGCGACCCAACTCATCCACATAGCCGTCGAGAGACAGCTCTGCTTTCTCCAGCAGGACGTGGCGAGCCAGGGAGTAGCCGTTGGAGTGCAGGCCAGAAGACGCCATACCGATGATGACGTCGCCAGAACGCACCTTGTCCGGGCCGAGAACCTCATCAGCTTCCACCACACCAACAGCGGTAGCGGACACGTCGTAGTGTCCGGGCTCCATCACGCCGGGGTGCTCCGCGGTCTCGCCACCAAGCAGCGCACAACCGGCCTGCACGCATCCCTCAGCGATGCCCTTGACGATCTCGGCAACGTGTTCCGGGACGACCTTGCCGATGGCAATGTAGTCCTGCAGGAACAGCGGTTCAGCGCCGCACACCACAAGATCATCAACGCACATGGCAACCAGGTCGATGCCGATGGTGTCGTGCTTATCCATGGCCTGCGCCACGGCGAGCTTGGTGCCCACGCCGTCGGAGCCGGCAGCGAGCAAGGGGTTGTTGTACTTGCCGAGCGCGAAAAGGCCGGCAAATCCGCCCAGTCCGCCACGGACTTCCGGGCGGGAGGCGCGCTTTGCGTGGGGTGCAAAAAGCTCGACGGCTTTGTCGCCAGCCTCAATATCGACGCCGGCAGCGGCGTAGGAGACGGCGTCGGTGTTCTGGTCAGTCATAGTCGTGTCAGCAATCGTGTGAGAAAACGTGAAAAAAGGAAGAGAAAGCGCGACGATTCGGCAGCCTAGGAGCCAGCGACGTCATCGCCACCGGTGCCTTGCATAGCGCGAACCAAATCGGCGTTCGCGTTACCCGCAGGAAGACCCAACGGATACACACCATCAAAGCAGGCGCAGCATAGTTCTGGATAGACCTGCTTGGTGGATTCCACCATGGCGTCAACGGAAACGTATCCCAAAGAGTCCGCACCGACGGCGGTGCACACGGACTTCACCATGGCTTCTTCGTCATCGCCCTCCACGCAATTGGCGAGGAGCTCACCCGGGGAGGCGAAGTCGATGCCGTAGAAGCAGGGCCACTTCACCGGCGGAGAGGCGATGCGAACATGAACCTCGGCAGCACCTGCTTCGCGCAGCATCCGAATCAGTGCGCGCTGGGTGTTGCCACGAACAATCGAATCGTCGACGACCACCAAACGCTTGCCGGCAATGACCTCGCGCAGAGGGTTCAGCTTAAGGCGAATACCGAGCTGGCGAATGGTTTGGGAAGGCTGAATGAAGGTACGGCCCACATAGGCGTTTTTCATCAGCCCTTGGCCGAAAGGAATCCCCGACGCCTGGGCGTAGCCCACCGCCGCGGGTGTGCCCGATTCCGGCACGGGGATCACCATGTCCGCCTCGGCGGGGCATTCCTTGGCCAGTTGGCGGCCAATTTCCACGCGGGTGGCATTGACGGCGCGACCGCGGATGATGGAGTCCGGACGGGCCAGGTAGACATATTCGAAGACGCAGCCCTTGTGGGTCGTCTTCGCGAAATGCTCGGAGCGGACACCGGAGGCATCAATGGTGATGAACTCGCCGGGTTCGACTTCGCGCACGAAGGACGCGCCCACAATGTCAAGAGCCGCAGTCTCGCTGGCAACCACCCAACCGTTGTCGAGACGCCCGATGGACAGGGGACGCACCCCGTGCGGGTCGCGGGCGGCGTACAAGGTTTTGCCATCGGTGAAGGTCAAACAGAAAGCACCCTTGATGCGGGGCAAAAGCGCTTTGGCCGATTCCACCAATGAAACATTCTCGCTCACCCCATGCGCCAGCAGGGCGCACATGACGTCGGAGTCGGAAGGGTGGGTTTCCTTGTTGACCAGCTCCAACGAGGCTGCCTCATCGAGCAGTTCGAGGTAGTTAACCAGGTTGCCGTTGTGCCCGAGAGCCACGTCGGTGCCATCGGAGGCCATCCGGAACATTGGCTGGGCGTTTTCCCAGCAAGCCCCACCAGCGGTGGAGTAGCGGGTGTGGCCGATAGCCACATCACCTTTGAGGGCACCGAGGGACTGTTCGTCGAAAACCTGGGACACCAGACCCAGATCCTTGAACACGACCACCTGGTCGCCGTCACCGACGGCGATACCTGCGGCCTCCTGCCCACGGTGCTGCAGAGCGTAGAGACCGTAGTAGGTCAGTTTGGCCACGTCCTCCCCAGGCGCCCACACTCCAAAGACGCCGCACTCCTCGCGGGGGGCAGTCTCGCCGTGGTCGTCGTAGGGGGAATACGAAAAACGGTCAGATGTGCTGTTCGATGCCGATAAACCCGGCATCGCATTTCGCTTTAAAGCCACGCGCCACATGGTAGTGGGAAAAACCCACTGCTCGCTAGAATCGTGCTCACCCCGTGGGGGTGGCTCTCCCCCTCAAGGGGAGAAAGTAACCCGATCGGCGTTTGTCTGTCTGCAAACTGTTGCTAACAACTCATAGTGGGACGATCGGCAAAAAATGCGCGACCTCAAGCGCTCGCGTCCCCGAAACCTCTACTCCGGGTTCCTGCGCCACATCCTGTAGTTTTTTCAGGCCGGTAGCCACCTGCAACCAATGCAGGGGCGCTAATTCCACCACGTTCGGTGGAGTACCGCGGGTGTGGCGCGGCCCTTCGATGCATTGCACTGCCACGAATGGTGGGACACGCAACTCCACGGTGTGCCCTGGCGCCGCATGTTCTACTGTGCGCGCAGTCAACCGTACGGCGGCGGCGAGGGCCTTTCGGTCGCAGGAATCAACCTCCCCACGGATGTAGTCGGAAATGGCCAGCACTGCAGTTCTGGTTTCAACGGGATCTGGGGCTTTTCTCACACCTGCGATCCTAGTAAAGTGCGGTAGGACACATTAAGCGCCCCTCTCCCCGGCGCGCCCCTCCCCTGCCTTACGCCTGCTAGGCGTTGTTGCTGTTGTGGTTGTTGGTGGGGCGTGTGTTTGTTTCATCCTCTTTTTGCTTTAAGGCTGTCTTTTTTCATGTCTGCTTTGTCTTCTGTTGATCGTTCTCCTGAGGTGACGCTGCGTTTTTTGGCGGCTCCGACGGATATTATTTTGGCGGGTTCTCACGGTGTGGGTGGTGGCCGTGTGTTGGAGTGGATCGATAAGGCGGCGTATGCGTGCGCTGTTGGGTGGTCTGGTGCTTATTGTGTGACCGCGTATGTGGGTCATATTCATTTCACGCGCCCGATTCCTTCTGGCCACATGGTGGAGGTGCGTTCTCGGATTGCGATGACTGGCCGTTCGAGTATGCACATCATTAATGAGGTGTTGTCTGCGGATCCGCGTGAGGGTGTTTTTACTCGGGCGTGTGATTGTTTGGTGATTTTTGTGGCGAAGGATCCGGCGACGGGTAAGGCGATGGAGGTGCCGAAGTTCGTTCCTCGTAATGAGGAGGAGGAGCGGGTGTATGCGGCTGCTGAGTCTCGCATTGAGTTGCGTAAGGCGATTGAGGTTGAGATGGAGAAGCAGACGTACAATGGCCCGTCTGATGCGCCGCGTTTGATTACTCGTTTTTTGGCGAAGCCGACGGATGTGAACTGGGGTGGCAAGGTTCATGGTGGTACTGCCATGGAGTGGATTGATGAGGCTGCGACGGCGTGCACGATGGAGTTTTCTGGGGAGCATACGGTGGCTGTGTATGCGGGTGGTATTCGTTTTTATCGTCCGATTCAGATTGGCGATTTGATTGAGGTGGATGCTCGGATGATGCGTGCGGATGCGCGCAGTATGCAGATGAGTGTGCATGTGCGTGCTGGTGCGCCGACGGGTGGTCGTGGTGCGTTGGAGGAGGCTATTCACGCGACGATTACGTATGTTGGGGTCGATATTGATGGCCAGCCGTTGCCGGCGCGGGAGTATATTCCGCGGACGGAGGAGGATCAGCGTTTGGCTGGTCATGCGGCGGTGTTGCGTGAGTTGCGTGCGAAGTATCATCCGCTGCCGTTGATTTCGCGGACGAATCCGATGGAGATTGATTAGTCGGGGTGTTGTTGACCCGCCGGTGTTGGTGCCGGCGGGTTTTTGTGTGGGGTTTAGGTGGTTTTTTCTGCTTGTTCGAGGGCTTTTAGGGTGTCTTCGAGCAGGGCGTCTTGGTTTTGCTGGGTGAATTTTCGGGCTTGTTGGATGCGGCCGGTGCGGATGAGTCTTAGGACGTAGGCGTTGGGTTGGTTGTGTGCAAGTTGGGGTTCTGCTTCGGTGCGGATGAATTCTTCGGTGCTTGTTCGGTCTTTGCCTTGGAGTTGTTGTGCTGCGGTTTCTATTCGGGTGAGCATGGTGATGGTGGGGGCAGCTTGGTAGGCGCGGATCCATATGCCGATGAGTTCTTCGGCGCGGTCGGCTTTTTGTAGGGCTATTGCGAGTTGTTCGGCGAGTTGTTGGCTGCCGGGGTGTTCGCTGAGGCGGGTGAGTGCGTCTTCGCCGATGTCGATGGCTCGTTGTAGGTGTCCTGCTTCTTGGAGGTTGTGTACGAGCTTCGCCATTGCGTGGCTGTTGTTCCAGTCGGGTTGGGCGAGTTCTATGAGTTTTTCGGCGTCGCCTTGGGCTATTGCGAGGCGGGTGAGTGCGTCGGTGGGGATGGTGCGGTTTGTTTCTTGGGCGAAGAGGTTGGCGTATTCCTCCAGTGCGGCTGCGCCCAGTGTTGGTGTGTAGTTGACGATGTTGGGGTCAAAGAGGTCTTGTTCGCTTTGGTAGGTGAATTGGTGGAGCCAGTGGACTAATTGTTGTTGTTCGGTTTCGTTGAGTTTGGGGCGGACGTTGTTTACTGCGTGCGCGTGGTTTTCCATGAGTTCTTCGACCAGCTGGGTGTGTAGCCCTAATGAGCTGTCGGATCGCGCGGTTGTGTCTGCTGCGTATGTCATGGCTAGTTGGATGAGGGCTATGACTTCCCTGCTGGGGTGCTTGTGGGCGAGTGTTCCTAGGGTGTTGATGGTGTCGTTGGCGTTGTCGGCCCAGGTGTTTGCGGCGTCGTAGAGGTAGAAGTCGCGCTGTGGTTTGAGGGTGTTTTCGATGTCTTGGGCGAGGTCGTTGAGCCTGCTGGTGCTGGTGGTGTTGAGTTGGTTGACGATTGTTGCTAGTTGGTTTGCTAGTTGTTCGTCCAGGGTGCGCAGCGGGGCGATGTGGGGGCTTAGGTGTGTGGCGAGGTGTGCTGCGAGTTCTGTGGGTTCTGTGGGTTCTGTGGGTTCTGTGGGTTGTGGTGGGGTGGGGTTGTTATGTGTGTCCATGGGGTTCGTCCTCGGTGTTTGTGGGGTGTGTGGCCAGTATTGTGGACAGTTTTGTTTAGGATATCGCCAATATTCATGGCGTGGTTTGCGGCTGTTTGGGTGTGGGGGCGCCGGCGCGGTGGTGGGGTTTTTGCCATGATGGTGTCACTGATGTTTTTGTCGTAGTTTTTCCGATTGAGGTGTTGAGGTCCAGATGAGTGAGCGTTCGCAGTCCGGTAGTTCTTTGTCCCCCGATGCTGGCGTTGCCGAGCCGGATGTGGTGGTTGTTGGTGCGGGTTTGGCAGGTTTGGTTGCTGCCCGTGAGTTGGAGGATGCCGGCGCCCGGGTCGTGGTGGTTGAGGCTGCTGATCGTGTGGGTGGTCGGGTTACTACTGATGTGGTGGAGGGGTTTACGTGCGATCGGGGTTTTCAGTTGTTGAATCCGGCGTATCCTGCTGCGCGTTGGGAGTTGGATTTCTCGCTTTTGGGTTTGCAGCATTTCCCGCGTGGTGTGGTTGCTGTTGAGGGCGCTACTCGCCGGGTGTTGGCGGATCCTTTCCGTTTTCCTCGCAGTGTGAAGGCGTCGTTTCAGTCTTTGTCGCCGGCTGATGTGTTGGCGGTGCTTCGTCTTATCCGCCCGGGCCAGGAGGGTTCTTTGGGTTCTGCAGTGCAGGCGGCGGGTTTTTCTCCTGCTATTCAGCGGCTGGTGTGGAACTTTTTGTCTGGGGTGGTGGCGGATAGGGAGTTGTCGTGCCCGGTTGGTTATGGGCAGTCGTTGTTGAAGTATTTTGCTTTGGGTGCTCCGGCGGTGCCGGCGCAGGGTATGGCTGCGATTCCTGCCCAGTTGGCGGAGGATTTGCGGGCTCCGGTGCGGTTGAATACTGAGGTTTTGTCGGTTGCGCGCACTGGTGAGGGGTTGCGGGTGGATACCAGTGAGGGTTCTTTGCGGCCTCGGGCTGTGGTGTTGGCTGCTGGCCCGTGGGCTTCTGCGGCGTTGTTGGGTAGCCCGCTGGAGACTGCGGGTGGGTTGACGACGTGGTGGTTTGCTACCCCTACTCGTCCGACGCGGTCGCGTTTCTTGCATGTTCCGACGCATGCTGCTGCGCGTTTGGCGCATGCGGTGGTGGTGTCTAATACTGCGCCGTCTTATGCGCCGGCGGGTCAGCATTTGGTGCAGGCCACGGTGGTGGGTGCGGTGGCTGATGCGCAGGGGCAGGCTGATGCGGTGGCGGCGGATGCTGCTGCGCTGTTGGGGTCGAGTTGTGATGATTGGCGCCTGTTGCGGGCGGATGTGGTTGATCATGCTTTGCCCCGGGTGGGTGCAGCACCGCTGCCGGAGGCTCCTGCAGGGGTGTTTGTGGCGACTGATGCTCAGCATGCGAGTATTCAGGGTGCTTTGCAGGCGGGCCGGGATGCTGCTGTTGAGGCTGCTGAGTCTTTGGGGCTGTCGTTGCGGCATCACTAGGCGCGCAGGTGTTTTTTCGCGGGTGACAGGGTGGGGCGCTTCGGCGTTTATGATGAAGCGTGGTTGGGTGTGACGCTGCGTTGAGCGCCTGGTGTGGCTCAACGCACCTTCTCACCGTCTCACCACCTCACCGACTCATTGTGCGCTGTCGGCTGTTTGTCGCTTTTCGCCTTTTCGGTGCTGTTTTTATTCCGGTAGAAAGTTACTCATGTATTCCCTGACATTGCTGACCACTGCTTTGACTCTTTTCGCGGTGGCTTCGGCCACGATTGTGTTGGTCATCGAGCTGCGCCGCGACGCGACGACGCTGCGGGCTGTGGTGACTAGTGGCGCTTGTGTGGTGTTTCCGGTGGTCGGGTTGTTGGCCTACATCATTTTCCGTGCGGTGGAAACGCGTAAGGAGTTGGAGGATGGCCGGGCGAACAGGCCGAATACTTAGGCTGTGCCATATGGATATCCCCGCTGTTGATGACCAATTGGTCTTTGACAGCGGGGATATTTTTTGGGGTGGTTTTTAGCTGTTTGTGCGGCGGGTGTGCTGTTTCTGGGCTGCGTGGTCGAGGGTGGAGTTGGTAGTGACTTCACGCAGTTGCTCGTAGCGTGCCTGGATGTCGGCCAGGTCGGCTTCGGCGTCGACGAGGCGCTGAGCGTCGGCGAGGACGAGGTCGCCGTGGTGTTGGATGTAGTTGACGCGTTCGGGGATGTCGACGACGGTGGCGACCTGGGCGAAGGCTTCGAGCATGCGGATGTAGACGGCGGTGGTGCCGGCGGCGTTTTGGCGCAGCTGGTGGAACATGACGTCCATGAGGCCTTCGAAGGTGGTGACGGTGTATTGGACGCGCAGCACGTCGTCGACGGCCATCACGCCTTGGGGTAGGGCCCGGTTGTGGAGCTGGGCGAGTCCTTGGGCGAAGCGGTCGATGACGTCCATGGCGGTAAATGGGTCGTTGGTGCCGGGGCTTAACGCGCGGACGCCGACTTCGAGGAGCTGGCGGACGTTGAATTCGAGGTCTTGTTCGTCGGAGCGTTCTTTGCCGATGATGAGGGCGGCGTTGATTTTGTCGGCGTCCATGTCGCCGACGACGCGGGCGATGGGGGATCCTTTGAGGACGTGGTCGCCGGGCCGGATGAGCAGTTCGACGGCGGATTCTTGCTTGTCGGCGGCTTTGGCCAGCCAGCCGTAGTCGACGTATTGGATGTAGCCGCTGGCTTGGGCGGCGATGGGGGTTGCCGCCAGGAAGTAACCTTCGGGTGCGCGGCTGAATCCGGCTTGATCTTCGGCGAGTTCGGTGCCGGCGTCGATGGCGGTGGTCAAATCGTCGGCCAGGAGGTTAACGACCCTGGTCATGGAGATGCTGCGCGCCATGTGGGCGATGTAGTAGACGAGGAAGATGACGCAGGCGGCGGCGTAGAGCATGACGACGGAGACGTTGTAGTGGGGGACGAAAACTTCGTCGTCGGCCATGCCGCCCCCGGAGACGGCGCGCAGCGAGTACAGGGAGAACGCGAAGGTGGCGACGTAGATGCCGAGGGTGGTTTGGATGCCGCGGTCGGCCAAAAAGCCGTGCAGGAGGCGGGGTCCCATGGAGGAGACCACGGAGGATAGGGCGGCAATGGTGATGGAAAAGACGGTGCCGGCAACACCGATGGAGGCGCTGGCGACCGCGCCGAGCAGGCTGCGGGCGCCGGATTCGCCGCCGGCGTAGATAAAGTCGAGCCATTCGGGTTGGGGGAGGTTTTTCTCCACCCAGATCAGACTGGCTGCTAGGGCGACGGAGACGACCACCAGGACTGCGGGGATGAACCAGAAAGCGTCGGTGGTGCGGCGCAGAAAATGCCGGAATCGATTCATAGCGTTTAAGTCTAAAAGGACTGCTGTTCGTATCGGGTGGTGGGGCGCGCATGAAGTGACCCACGGCCGGTGCGCGCGGGTGCCGTGGCGCCGGCCGTGGGTCTGTGGTGTGTGTCGATCCTGCGTGGACCGGGGGTTCACCACACGTGTTGGAGGTGTTTGCTTAGGCCTTGAACTGCGGGAAGATCACGTCCTTGAAGAGGGCGAGCCCCGTGCCAAGCAGCAGGGCGATGACCATCAGCAGGCTTGCGGGCTGTGAACTGCCGGAGGTGTCCGATCCGTCCTGCCCGTCGTTTCCTATGGGTTTGGGGTCGTTGGGGTCGGCGGGGATCTCTGGGCCTTTCACCGTGATGATGGTGGTCGTTTCGACCATCTCATCCGCGCCTTGTTTCACCGGTGTTCTTGCCGTGATGGTGTAGGTTCCGGGCCTTTTGGGCGGGGTGTACTCGATGGCGGCTCTGCCGTTGATGTCACTGGTCGCCTCCCCGAGGGGAGTCTTGCGGTCCTGGTTGAAGTAGACCTTTGCTGATTCCAGGGGCTTGTCGAGGAAGCTGACGTGCGCGGCCAGCTCAGTTTTCTCCCCTGCCATAACTTCCACCTCGCTCATCTCGAGGATCGGCTTCGGTTCGGCGACCTCGACGGCAAAGGGCGTGACGGTGCGGGTGGGGCCGTCGGTGAACATGGTTACCGGGTAGGAGCCAAAGTCGGTTCCTTCCGGCACGGAGATTTTGACCTGCAGGTAGACGGGCTCAGCGGAGGTGGTGATGGGGGTGGCGCTGACCTCCCAGCCTTCCGGCGCCTCGAATCTCACGGGTGTGGCCTTTAGGCCCACACCCATCGGGTCGGCGATGAGCAGCTCCCTGGTCGTTTCTTGACCCGGCGCGACGGTGAGTTCGTGGTCGTCGACGCCGAGGCAGGCGCCGCCGAGCCAGGCGGCGTTGAAGGTGGCGAGGGAGATGTTGTTTTTGTTGCCCTGGTTGTGGCCTTCGTAGAGCAGGCCTACGCGCCCATTGGGGAGGACGGCCATGGAGGTGTATTGCACCTCGTTGACGTCGAGTTTCTTTGCGATTGGCCAGGTCTTGCCGTCGTCGCAGCTTAACCGCACGGTGGGGTTGACGCGCCCGTGGTCGCTGGCGGTGTTGGAAAATAGCAGCACTTTGGAGCGGTTGGACTCGGGCTGTGCGGTGGGGAATGCCTTGATGAGCGAGGCGTTGTTGTGGGGGTCGGGCAGTTGCTCTTCGACGGTGGGTTCGCTGAAGGTTTCGCCGCCGTCGGTGGAGTAGGAGATTTTGCGGGCGCGCGTGCTATCGGAGGCGCGGGAGCTGTTCATCAGTCGCCCGTCGGAGAGTTCCACCACTTTGTTTTCGTCCATGCCGGTGCCGAAGGGGGTGCCGCTGCGCCAGGTTTTTCCGTGGTCGTCGCTGATCCACATCACCGCCTGGTAGGTGTCGTCGGCGGTTTTGATCAGGGCGGGCTGTACGAGCCTGCCGGCGTGTTGGCCCATGGTGAGTTGGATGCCGTTGCCGGAGGTGGCGAAGCGGGATTTCACGCTGGTATCGGGGGTGATGTCTTTGGTGATGACTTGGCTTTCGCTCCAGGTTTTTCCGCCATCGTCCGAGCGGGAGACTGCCGCGTGGAGGACCTTGCGGTCTGTCGGGTCGACGCCTGCTTCGGAGGTTTGGAAGGAGTTGTCGAAGGATTTGACGTGGAAGTTGAACAGCTTCCCGGTTTCGCGGTCGATGAGGATGCTGGGGTCGGAGTAGCCGAATTTGTTGTCCCCTGGCTGTCCGCTTGCGAGTCGGGTTTCCGGGGTGAAGGTGTGGCCGCTGTCGGTGGAGGTGCGCAGCATGATGCTGTTGGCTTGTGGGGCGTCTTGGCAATTGGCGGGCCTGCCGTCGTAGCTGGCCAGGACGGTGCCGTCGTTGCTCACGCCCAGGGAGGGGATGCGGTAGCAGTTGAAGTCCCCGCTGCCGCCTTCGGCGATGGTGTGGGTGGTGTAGCTCGGGGTGGTATCACCGACTGCGAGGTCGAAGCCGTGTCGATGTTCTTCCGCTGCAGCTGCCACTGCGTGGAGGTGAGGCATGCTCAACGCGAGGGCGCTCATGAGCGCGATGAGTGGTGCGCGATGGTTGTGTCGTCGCATGTGGACTCCTTAGTGGACAAAGAGAAAGGACACCACGCTCTTGCGCTGACACACTGAAGATGTGGACACCTCGGTGCGCTTCGGCGCGTGTGTTGGCGTGGTCTCAGTGTGATCTTCATCCTAACGGGTGATGTGCGCTGTGGAAAGGTTTTCTTATAACTCGCGTCACACAGCGCACCCGATCGCGAGGCACCTAACGCGTGGCCGCCACGCCCTCACACCCCCACATAACACCGCGCCCTGTCACACCCGGGCAAACGTTTGCACAAAACCCCACCGCAACCACCCAACCGGCCAGCCACACACCCCTCCCCCACGCCCCACCGGCCGGCACGCCCGTGCCACAAAGAACACGCAGGCCCAGCTTCACTTCCGAAGCGGGGCCAAATATTTCGCCCCCAAAGAGCATTTTCCGATAGTTCACAAAAACCTATTGCCCGTGTTGACATTTTTGGTCAAACAAAAACCCAGCCACGCGCCATCACCTTAAAAAACCCTGCCCTACCTGCACCTTTTGAAGATACATACCTTTCACCACGGTTTTTGCAGTTCAAAAAAGACTGGACATAACCTGTCAACTATCCAACAAAAACCAACACTTTTCACAGCCTCGCGGCAGGCCAATACACACCGGCCTCACCCCGCAAGTTTTCGACGAGGCGCCTCACCCGAAAGGAGCTGACACGACATGAAGTTCTTCGAGCTTCAACGCCCACCACACAGCGGGCTCACCCTGGAGCAACAGCGCAAACTGTGGCTGAAAAACTTCCTCAAAGCCTTCTTCGTGGTCTTTGTCGCCTACATGTGCATGTACCTGGTGCGCAATAACTTCAAGGCCGCCCAGCCTTTGCTCAAAGAGCAATACGGGCTGACCACCCTGGAGTTGGGCTACATCGGCCTGGCGTTTTCCATCACCTACGGCATCGGCAAAACCGCCCTGGGCTACGTCATCGACGGCCGCAACACCAAAAAGATCGTCTCCTTCCTGCTGCTGGCATCCTCGGTGACGGTGCTGGCGCTGGGCTTGTTCCTGGCGGCTTTCGGCTCCCACGTCGGCATCTTCGTCGCCCTGTGGGGCCTTAACGGCGCCTTCCAGTCCGTCGGTGGCCCCGGCTCCTACTCCACCATCACCTCCTGGACGCCCCGCTCCCAGCGCGGCCGCTACCTCGGGTTCTGGAATGCCTCCCACAACATCGGCGGCGCCTTCGCCGGCGTGATCGCCCTGTGGGGCGCCAACCAGTTCTTCCACGGCAACGTCGTCGGCATGTTCGTCTTCCCCGCCGTCATCGGCATCATCATCGGTGCCGCCGGCATGTTCATCGGCAAGAATGACCCCCAGGAGTTGGGCTGGAACACCTCGGAAGAAATCTTCGAAGAACCCGTCGAGGTGCGCAACATCGAATCCGAACAAATGACCAAGTTCGAGATTTTCCGCAAGTACATCATGCGCAACCCCTGGATCTGGCTGCTGTGCGTCGCCAACGTGTTCACCTACATCGTGCGCATCGGCATCGACAACTGGGCACCGCTCTACGTCACCGAAACCCTCAACTTCGACACCGCAGCCGCCGTCGACACCATCTTCTACTTCGAAATCGGCGCCTTCGTCGCCTCCATGGTGTGAGGCTTTGTCTCCGACCTGCTGGGTGGACGCCGCGCCTTCGTCGCCGTCGCCACCTTCGCCGTCCTGTTCTTCGCCGTCGGCTTCTACAAAAACGCCACCACCGAATCCCAGGTCAACATCTCCCTGTTTGTCCTTGGCGCCCTGATCTTCGGCCCCCAGCTCCTCATCGGTGTGTCCCTGGTTGGCTTCGTGCCGAAGAAAGCCATCTCGGTGGCCAACGGCATGACCGGCACCTTCGGCTACCTCTTCGGTGATTCCCTGGCCAAGGTTGGTCTGGCGATGATCGCCGACCCGGAGCAAAAAGGCCTGACCGTCTTCGGGCACCTGCTCCACGGATGGGGTGCAATGTTCACCGTGCTGTATGCAGCCCTGGTCGGCGGCATCATCCTCATGCTGATCGTCAGCATCGGCGAGGAACGCCAAATCCGCCGCCTCAAAGCAGACGACGCCAACGCCGCCATGGCCGCCACCTCCTAAAAGCCCCCACAGTTTTCTCCTAGACACGCCTGTGCCCGCACGGATCAACACCGCGCGGGCACAGGCGTATTCGGACTTCTAGGTGCAGGCATAACCACACCCCCGGCGCTCATAGTCAGCGATGCGCACCAAGCCTTCGACCGCACGGATCCCGCGGCAGAAATCCTCCCCGCCCACGACATCATGCGCGTGAGCGCGACGAACCTGCACCGCGAATTCGCCACCCTAATCCCCACCGAGTGCGTGCTTAAAGACTTTCCCCCACCCAACCCCAATAGGCGGTCATCGCACACTCCACGGGCGAAGCACACTGGCCATTTTTAGGCAGAAAACACCCGCTGCCATCCAGGATGGACAACAGCGGGTGTTTCGTAGTTTTTCGGCTGGTGGTTACTCCACCACAGAGTTCGCACCAACGGCGTGGCCGAACATGTTCGGCAAAGTCTCACGCCACGCGGTGGAGATTTCCTCCAGGCCGACCTGGACTGCACCCAGGTTCACCGTCTCACCGGCGGTGGTGGTGCCCAAGGACACGGCCGGGATGCCAGCCTCGCCTGCAAGGGCGATGACCTTCTCGGCGTTGCTCGGGTCAACAGCAATCACCATGCGGGATGCGGACTCGGAGAACAGCGCCACGAAAGCATCCTCGTGAACACGAGTGACATCCACATCGAGGCCGACGCGAGAGGTAATAGCCATCTCCACGAGGGTCTGTGCCAGACCACCCTCGGAAACGTCGTGAGCGGCAGCAATCAGGCCGCCCTCGACGGCCTGGCTGTTGAGCAGCTTGGCCAGCTTTTCCTCGTTTTTGAGATCCACCTGCGGGGGCAGGCCGTTGAGCCCGCCACCGGAGATCTGCTGCCAGATGGAACCACCGAACTCGTCGAAAGTTTCACCCAGGGCGATGAGCTCCTGGCCGGCGGCCACGCGGGTGCCGATAGCGTGGTGCACATCCTCAATGACACCGAGCACACCAACCACCGGGGTCGGCAGAATCGGCACGTCACCGGTCTGGTTGTAGAAGGACACGTTGCCACCAGAAACCGGGATAGCCAGCTCGTGGCAGCCATCGGCCAGGCCGTGCACGGCCTCCTTGAACTGCCACATCACATCCGGGTTCTCCGGGGAACCAAAGTTCAGGCAGTTGGTCACAGCGATCGGCATCGCACCAGTAGCGGCCACGTTGCGGTAGGCCTCGGCCAGCGCCAGGCGGGCACCGGTGTTCGGATCCAGGTAGGTGTAGCGGCCGGAGCAGTCAGCGCTCACAGCAACACCGCGGCCGGTTTCCTCATCGATACGCAGCACACCGGCATCCGCATCCTTGGCCTGCACCGTGTTGCCACGCACATAGCGGTCGTACTGCTCGGTGATGAACGCACGAGAGCACAGTGCCGGGGAGCTGACCATGTCCAGCAAAGCCTGCTTGAGATCCTCAGGGCGAGCGACCGGGGTATACACCTGGACGTCGTCCTGCCACTCGGGGCGGGCGTAGGGGCGCTGGTACTCAGGGCCCTCGTTGGCGATGGTGTGCGCGGGAGCATCCACCACGACCTCACCGTGGTGGGTGATCACCAGGTGCTTGCCATCGGTGACCTCACCGATCTCCGCGCAAGGAACATCCCAGTGGGCGCAGATTTCCTTGAACTTCTCAACGTTTTCCGGCTTCACCACAGCGCACATGCGCTCCTGGGATTCACTGGAAAGGATTTCTGCCGCAGTCATGTTCTCTGCACGCAGCGGAACCGCATCCAAGTTGACGCTCATGCCACCATCACCAGAGGCTGCCAGCTCACTGGTGGCACAGGACAGGCCCGCGCCACCAAGGTCCTGAATACCGACGACCACGCCAGCGCGGTACAGATCCAGGCAGCACTCGATGAGCACCTTCTCGGCGAAGGGGTCGCCGACCTGCACGGCCGGAAGCTTGCGCTCTGCGCCCTCCTCAAAAGTGTCGGAGGCCAGCACGGACACGCCACCAATGCCATCGAGACCGGTACGGGAACCGAACAGCATGACCTTGTTACCCAGGCCGGAGGCGAAAGCCAACTTGAGGTCTTCGACCTTCAAGGTGCCGACGCACAGGGCGTTAACCAGGGGGTTGCCGGCATAGGACTCGTCGAAGACGGTCTCGCCACCAATGTTCGGCAGGCCCAGGCAGTTGCCGTAGCCGCCAATGCCGTCGACCACGCCGGGCAGCACACGCTGAGTATCCGGGGCATCAGCGGGGCCAAAGCGCAGCTGATCCATCACCGCGATCGGGCGGGCACCCATCGCCATGATGTCGCGGACGATACCGCCCACACCGGTCGCAGCGCCCTGGTGGGGCTCCACATAGGAAGGGTGATTGTGGCTTTCCACGCGGAAAGTCACGGCGTGACCATTTCCGACATCCACCACGCCGGCGTTCTCGCCGATACCGGCCAGAATCTTCGAGGCCATCTCCTCAGTGGTGGTCTTACCGAAGTAGCGCAGGTGCGTCTTGGAGGACTTGTAAGAGCAGTGCTCCGACCACATCACCGAGTACATCGCAAGCTCTGCGTCGGTGGGGCGACGGCCCAGGATCTCCTTGATGCGGGCGTACTCGTCGTCCTTCAGGCCCAGCGATGCGTACGGCTGCTCCAGGTCCGGGTTGGCTTGTGCCTGCTCAACAGTATCGTTCATCATCGGCCAATCTCCTTTGCGACGGATACGAACAGGCCCAGGCCGTCGATCGACGGGCCGGTCAGGGCCTCACAGGCGTGCTCCGGGTGGGGCATCAAACCGACCACGCGGCCGTTTTCGCTGCACACGCCAGCAATCGCGTTAACGGAACCATTGAAATTGTCGGTGTAGCGGAACACCACGCGGCCGGAATCCTCCAGCTCCTTAATGGTCTCCGGGGCGGCCTGGAAACGGCCCTCACCATGCTTGGCGGGAATCAGAATCTTCTGGCCGGCCTCAAACTGGTTCGTCCACGCGGTGGTGTTGTTTTCCACCGTCAGGTAGGTGTCCTCGCAGTGGAAGTGAAGACCCTCATTACGGGTCAACGCGCCCGGCAGCAGGCCGGACTCAGTCAAAATCTGGAAGCCATTACAAATGCCAAGAACAGGCATGCCCTTACCGGCAGCCTCCACCACGGCCTGCATCATGGGGGCCAGCGCAGAGATCGCACCGCTGCGCAGGTAGTCACCGTAGGAGAAACCACCCGGGACCACCACCGCGTCCACGCCACGCAGATCCTTGTCAGCGTGCCACAGGTCAACAACCTTCGCGCCGGAAATGCGGGATGCGCGGGCGGCATCAACATCGTCCAGGGTGCCGGGGAAGGTGATCACACCGATCGTGATCGCCATAGGGTTACGCCCCCTCAACCACGATGTCGAAGTCTTCGATCACAGTGTTCGCCAGCAGCTTGGAAGCAATTTCCTGCAGCTCGTCGGCGGACAGATCCTTCTCAGTGTCGATGACGAAACGCTTACCCTGTCGCACATCGGTCACGCCGGTGACCCCAATACGACCCAGTGCGCGGTGAACAGCCTGGCCCTGCGGGTCCAGAATCTCTTGCTTCGGCATGACATTGACGACTACTCGCGCCACGGTGTCTCCCTATGAATTAAACGGTGCGGGGATAAAAAGCTTGCCCAAAAACCGCCGCCTGGCGTGCGAACGCAAAGCGGCGAACGTCCGGCCACTTTTGTCGACACAGCGGGGGTGTTTGCACAGAACAGAGCATAGCGACGCGCCGAACCTAACGAGAACCAGTCCCCCCACGGGGGTAAGACTCACGACAGTTTTGTTCGGTGAGTGCCCGACTAGCTCGACGCCAGATCCGCCACGATCGCGCGCGCCAACCGCTCACTGGATTGGGGGTTTTGCCCGGTGTACAGGTTGCCATCAACCACAATGTGGGGGCGCAGCGGGAAACCAGCTTGATAAGACACCCCGATCTGCTTAAGCCGATCCTCCAAAAACCAAATGAGCTTGAGGGAAAAGGGATTGAGCAGTTCTTCCTTATTCGACAGCGCAGTGATTTTGCGGCCCGCAAAAGCATTAGAACCGTGGGGCGTTTTCGCACTGAGCATCGCAGCCGGCGCATGACACAGCATGCCCAGCGGCTTGCCCGATGCTAGGCGCTTGACCAACAACTGGCCACTGTCCAGGTCCTCGGCAAGATCTTCCATGGGGCCGTGCCCGCCCGGATAGAACACGACGTCAAAATCCGCCTGATCCACCTCACTCAGTGGCACGGGATTGTCCAGCTGCTCGGCGATGGAGTCCAGGTAGGAACGAATCTTGGCGCGTTTACCGGGAAGTCCCCCGGCCATGCTCAGGCTGAACTGATCAATGGTGGGGGCAACACCGCCCGGGGTTGCGATGGTGATGTCGAATCCGGCATCGCGGAAAACGCGATGCGGGACCGCTAATTCTTCAGCCCACACGCCCGTCGGCCTGGTGCTGCCATCTTTCAGCGTCAACTTGTCGGCAGCCGAGGCCACAAAAAGTACGGATCGTTGCGCAGTGTCTTGTGCGACCATGGTGAATTCCTCGTCCTTCAAGCAGGCCTTGGGAAGTTTTTCCTGCTGTCTCCCAGGCTAATCCCACCCCCAAAGTTGGGGGTCGATCTTCTGTGGGTGCGTGTATGAAGTTCACCCCCAAGGGGGTGTGGCGCAGCCAGATATTTTGCCAATTCGTGGCACCCATCACAGATTCACCGGTAGCATCGCCACACATAAGGAAAGTAGCCCCCATCACATTTGCCGTTTCGAGTCGGTGGCACACACGCCACATAGGTACGGAAAACCTTTAAGCGTTTCCCAGCACCCCACACCGTGGCGGTGTGCGGCTACTTCCCCGCCCCCTAGCCGGTGGCCCCTCGCACCGGTGTCACCTCTTTTTCTTTCTCTTCTTGTTGACCTCCACAACCTCAAGGCAGGCAAAACACCATGGCAAACCCCCAACACACTCCCGATGACATCGTCATCGTTGGTGCCGCACGCACCCCCACCGGACGTTTCCTCGGTGGCCTTTCATCCCTTCCCGCTACCGCGTTGGGCGCTATCGCCATCAAGGGTGCCCTGGAGCAGGCCGGGGTCAACCCGGACCGCGTCGACGCGGTGGTCTTTGGCCAGGTGCTGCAGGCTGGTGCCGGCCAGAACCCCACCAAGCAGGCCGCGCTTGGGGCTGGGGTGCCACAGCGTGCGCACACCAACACCGTCAACAAGGTCTGCCTGTCTGGCCTGACCGCCATCATTGACGGTTCCCGCATGTTGAAGGTGGGCGACGCCGAGGTGGTAGTTGCCGGCGGCATGGAGTCCATGTCCAATGCGCCCCACCTGTTGAGCAATTCGCGCACCGGCACCCGCTATGGTGCGGCCACCATGAAAGACCACATGGAGTCCGACGGCCTGACCTGCGCCCGGTTGGGGATTTCCATGGGCGAGCTCACCGAAACCCATGCGGATCGCTACCCGGTGACCCGGCAGGAGCAGGACTCGCTGGCGCTGCACTCCCACCAGGCCGCGCACGACGCGTGGGAGGACGGCACCTTCGACCGGGAGGTCGTACCCGTCACGGTGAGCACCCGCAAGGGCGAAACCGTGGTGTCCCGCGACGAGGGCATTCGCGCCGGCTTGAGTCAGCAGGACTTGGATAAGCTCTCCCCCGCCTTCGTCAAGGACGGCTCAATCACTGTCGCGCACGCCTCCCAGATCTCCGACGGCGCCTCCGCCGTGGTGCTCACCCGGCGCGGCACCGCGCAGGATAACGGGTGGCCGGTGTTGGCGACGGTGTGTGCTGCGGGGCAGGTTGCGGGCCCTGATTCTTCCTTGCAGGCGCAGCCGGCGAACGCTATTGAGCAGGCTTTGGCTCGTCAGGGCTGGTCTGCTGCGGAGTTGGATCATGTGGAGATTAATGAGGCGTTTGCTGATGTTGTGATTCACTCTGCGCGCCAGTTGGGGGTGGATATGTCCACGGTGAATCCGGCTGGTGGTGCGTTGGCTTTGGGCCATCCGATTGGTGCTTCTGGCGCTCGTTTGGTGGTGCATGCTGCGCACCGGATTGCTGCTGGTAAGTCGCATCGTGCAGCTGTTGGTTTGTGTGGCGGTGGCGGCCAGGGTGAGGCCCTGTTGCTTGAGGATGCTTAGCCCCCGTGGGTCGTTTCCAGGTAGTGCCCACGCCATAACTTTTGTTTGTTTTTCGACTCTTTTTTAGGAGCCTTTTCTCGTGACTTCTTCCACCGCGACTTCTCCCGTTTCTACTACCGTGTCCGGCAGTGCCGGCATCATTACCCTTACTCGTTCCAAGGCGCTTAATGCGTTGACCCAAGAGATGGTCGATTTGATTGCTGAGGCGCTGGAGCGTTTCCGTGGGGATGACAACGTCAAGGTTGTTGTTCTGCGCGGTGAGGGCGAGCGTGCTTTTTGTGCCGGCGGCGATGTGGTGATGCTGTACCACGAGGCCAAGAGCCATGGTGATAAGGCGGAGCATTTCTGGCGCACCGAGTATGAGCTGAATTTGGCGATTAATCGCTATCCGAAGCCGATTGTGGCGTTGATGCATGGCATCGTGCTGGGTGGCGGGATTGGTATTTCCGCGCATGCTTCGCACCGGGTGGTGACTGATTCGACCAAGGTTGGTATGCCGGAGGTTGGGATTGGTTTTGTGCCTGATGTGGGTGGCACTTTCTTGTTGAGCCATACTCCGGGGCATTTGGGACGCCATTTGGCGTTGACTGCCGCGCATGTTGGCCCTGCTGAGGCGCTGCGTTGTGGCATGGCTGATGTGTATGTCCCCGAGCAGGATCTGGATGCCCTGGTGGAGCGTCTCGCAGAGACCGGTGATGTGTCGGCCATTGAGTCTTTTGCGCGTGATTGTGGCCCGGGTTTTGCTGACTCTTACGACATCATTGAGTCCGCTTATGACGCGGAGACTGTCGAGGACATTCTGGACAATCTCGATAAGGATGGTTCGGAGTTTGCTCAGGATGCGGCTAAGCGTATTCGGCGTGGTAGCCCGTTGGCGTTGAAGGTGACGTTGGCGGCGTTGAATAATGCTGCTGATTTGGATTTGGCGCAGGCGTTGAACCAGGAGTACCGCACCTCGCTGAATATGCACGCTAACCCGAATTTTGTGGAGGGTGTGCGCGCCCAGTTGGTCGATAAGGATCGCAACCCCTCCTGGATTCCGGCAACCCTCGAGGAGGTCACTCATGATGATGTGGCGGCGATTCTTGGGCCGGTTGTTGATGAGCGTTTCGGCGAGCTCGGGTTGAGTTAGTCGCCGGTTGTTGGGCCCCGCCGTGTGTGCCGGTGGCGTGTGCCGGCGAGTGCGGGGCCTGTGGCCGCTGAGGCTTTGTGGCCGATGTTTCTTTCTACTTTTTTCACTTTTCTTTTTTAGGAGTCCCCATGACTGAGTCCACTTTTGACAACATCCTCGTTGAGCGTCGCGGTCGCGTCGCCCTGATCACGTTGAACCGCCCGAAGGCGCTGAATGCTTTGAATAGCCAGACCATGGAGGAGCTGGTGCGGGCTACTGGTGAGCTCGATGGCGATGACGGCGTGGGCTGCATCGTCCTGACCGGTAGTGAGAAGGCTTTTGCTGCTGGTGCTGATATCAAGGAGATGTCTAGCCAGTCGGCCACGGAGATGTTCATGAGCAACTTCTTCGCCCACTGGGAGAACTTCACCCGCGTGAAGACTCCGATCGTGGCGGCGGTGTCCGGCTACGCGCTGGGTGGTGGCTGCGAGCTGGCCATGATGTGTGACTTCATCATTGCCTCCGATACGGCGAAGTTTGGCCAGCCCGAGATCAATCTGGGTGTTATCCCCGGTATGGGTGGTTCCCAGCGACTGACTCGCGCTATTGGCAAGTCCAAGGCCATGGAGATGTGCCTGACCGGCCGCATGATGGGCGCGGAGGAAGCCGAGCGTTCTGGCCTGGTGGCCCGCGTGGTTCCGGCCGCAGAGCTGCTCGACGATGCGTTGAAGACGGCGGCGACCATCGCTAATAAGTCGAAGGTTGCCGGCATCATGGTTAAGGAGGTCGTCAACGCGGCCTATGAGATGACGCTGGCTCAGGGCATCAACTACGAGCGCCGTGTTTTCCACTCCGTGTTTGCCTCTGAGGACCAGAAGGAAGGCATGTCCGCCTTCGTCGAAAAGCGCGAAGCAAACTTCAAGCACCGCTAAAAGGCTCACGCCGACCGAATTCTTACGGGGCGGTCACCACAACATCTGTGGTGACCGCCCCGTTTTTCGCGTGTCTAGCGGTGGTTATCGCCGAAGGAGAGAAAGGCCGGCCTCGAGGTCGCCGATGATGTCTTCGCGGGTGACACCGGGGTTGTTCAGGCTGTCGAGGGTCAGTCCATTGACTAGGGCGGTGATGAGGCGGGCTCCGCGTTGTGGGCTGAGTCCTTCGCGCAGCACGCCTTGGGCTTCGGCGTCGCGTAGGTAGTGCTGGACGCGGGTTTGGAAGTATTCCAGTTCTGTGTTGTAGAGCTCGGCTAGCCACTGCCTGGTGGAGGCGGCTGCGCCGATGATGACCCAGGTAGCTGCGTCTTCTCGTTGTTGTGTGCCGATGGGCAGCAGTTCGGCGAGGACTAGTGCGAAGGAGCCGTCTTTGGTGGTGTGTTGTGCCGCTGCTGCGGTTCTTTGTTGTTGGCGCTGTATTGATCGGACGAAGGCCTTTGCGATCAGTTCGTCGCGGGTGCCCATGTGGTACTGCACGGTGCCTGGGGCGACGTCTGCTTGTTTGGCGACGGTGCGCACGCTGAGGGCATCGAATCCGTCTCGAACGAGGACTGTTAGTGCCGCGTCTGCGATGTGTTGTGCGGCGTGGGTGAAGTGGTATTCGCGCGTAATGTCCATGGTTTTCCTTGACCAACAGCCTACATTCTCATACAGTCGTATTAATTCATACGGTCGTATGAGAAAGGATATGTATGCACCTCCTACCACTGGCCGGACTCGCCCTTGTCGACTCCCTCAGCTTGGGCACCTTCGTTATCCCACTCGGACTGATCATCTTCTGGAAAGGCGTCAAAGCACGCCTCCTCGGCATCTATCTCGCCACGATTACCATCGCCTACTTCCTCCTCGGAATGGCACTGCTACTGGGTTTTTCGGCCGCCTTCTCCCACTTATCTGCAGCCACGGACAGCAAGTGGTTCAACACTGCCATGCTGATCATCGGCATCGCACTCGCCGCCTACGGGATCCTCGCCCCCACCCCGAAAAAGCGCGAGCACTACAGCGGCGAGAACCCAACAGCGACAAAGCTGCGCGCCAAAGGTTCCTCCCCTGTAGCCATTGCGAGCCTCGCGCTCGGCGCCTGCGTCATTGAGGCGGCAACCATGCTCCCCTACTTGGCCGCCATCGGCATGATCGAAACACTCGATGCACCTTTCATCGCCAAGATCATCATCATGGCCACCTACTGCCTCATCATGATCGCACCAGCTGCCAGCATGGCCGCACTGGCCATGCTCATCGGCCCGAAGCTGCTCAAGACCGTCACCCGCTGGATTCCGGAACTGGAGTATCAGTCAAAGGTCACCCTGTTGTGGATTGCAGCCATCGCAGGAATCTACATCGCCGCCACCAGTTACGCCGCCCTTGAAAGGTTGTAAACCACCACCAACCGCTGCGCACGCAAAAGCCCGCCGTGGCAGACCTTTAGTTCACAGGTTTGCCACGGCGGGCTTTCACAATGTCAGGGCTGCTAAACCCTTACATAGGTAGCTTTAGGGCACCCCAGCTAGGCGCCCTTCAGACCCAGCTTTTCACCTAGCGGGGCAAGGCGGGCAGTGCAGGCAGGTTCACCCCACCAACGACGAACGGGGAGAGCAGCATCGCCAAGGGCACCACGATGATTCCGATGCGGAAAATGTTGTGCACGATGGCCTGCAATGCCTCGCCCGGGTAGGCGGAGGATCCCAACCAGGCTTGGGCCACATCACCGAAGGAGTTCTCCACCCAGGAGCAATCTTCTTCAACGTGAATCTTCGGCTGCACACCGCCACCCTTGTGCAGCTTTTCAGCACACTTTTTCGCGGACTCAGCATCAGTGGACCCGTAGGTCATGGCCAGACGCGCCTTTTCTTTCTCCGCGTCCGTCAGCCCGTTTGCCTGCTGCTGGGAGGAAGTCAAACTCTTCGCAGGCTCTGGTGTGGCCTCAGCAGCCAGAGCAACTGAGGCAGTGCCCACTAGCAAAGACACACTACAGGCCAGTGCGGCAAAAGATTTAGCAATAGTCATGACAACAACCTTTTTCTATAGGTATCCACCACAGGCCATCGGGGACGCGCCCTTGACCTTGATGGATTTTTAGCGGCGGCAAAACATCCTCATTGTAAAAAAACAAGACCCGGCACCAGCACTTTGAGCAACTACTCCCCCACCCGTTTCTCACCTGCGAACACTTGTGGCAAAAAGTCAGGTTGTCACGGGAAAAGTGGCGGCAGCGCATAGACAATGGGGCCGGAAGTGTTGTGGTTTCTTCCGACCCCATTGTGGTGCACCTTTTGAAGTGCTGCGCTTTTTTACATCGTGCTAGCCACGCAGGCTCGGGAAGTCGCTGTCTGCGAACTCGGTGCCGGCCTTGTTGGCGCCCTGGTCTTCTGCGTGGATGACATCCTCACGCTTGCGAAGCTCAACGCGGCGGATCTTGCCGGACACGGTCTTTGGCAGTTCGAAGAATTCCAGGCGGCGGATGCGCTTGTAGGGTGCGAGCCCTTCGCGGCAGTGCTTGAGGATCGACTCTGCGGTCTCAGCGTTGGGCTCATGTCCTGCGGCCAGCGCAACGTAGGCCTTCGGCACGGCCAGGCGCACCGGATCCGGGGAGGGAACCACCGCGACCTCGGCGACGGCCGGGTGCTCGATCACCACGGACTCCAGCTCGAACGGGGAAAGACGGTAGTCGGAGGCCTTGAACACATCGTCGGAGCGGCCGATGTAGGTCAGGTAGCCATCCTCGTCGCGCTCTGCGATGTCACCGGTGTGGTAGAAACCGTCGCGGAAAGTCTCGGCGTTTTTGGCCTCATCACCGTAGTAGCCCGGGGTCAGGCCGACGGGGCGGGGGTCCAGGCGCAGGCAGATCTCGCCGTGATCGCCGATCTCGTCGGTGGCCGGGTCAATGAGCACCACATCCATGCCGGGTAGCGGGCGCCCCATGGAGCCGGGCTTGATCTTCTGGCTGGGCGAGTTTGCGATCTGCACGCTGGACTCGGTCTGGCCGAAGCCATCGCGGATGGTGGTGTTCCACTGGCGCTCCACCACGGAGATCAGCTCCGGGTTCAGCGGCTCACCGGCAGCAACGACCTTCTTCGGCGGGGTGTTCAGCTTGGACAGGTCGGCCTGCACCAGCATGCGCCACACCGTCGGCGGCGCGCAGAAGGAGCTGACGCCTTCCTCATCCATCTTCGCCATCAGCGCCGCTGCGTCGAAGCGGGCGTAGTTGTACAAGAAGATGGTGGCGCCAGCGATCCACGGCGCGAAGAAGTTCGACCAGGCATGCTTCGCCCAACCGGGGGCAGCGACGTTGAGGTGCACATCGCCCGGCTCCAGGCCGATCCAGTACATGGTGGACAGGTGGCCCACCGGGTAGGAGGTGTGGGTGTGCTCCACCAGCTTGGCCTTGGAGGTGGTGCCGGAGGTGAAGTACAACAGCAAAGTCTCATCGGCCTTGGTTGCCTGGGTCGGGGTGAACTCGACCGGCGCTTCGAAGGAGTCGCTGTAGTTCAAGGTGGGGTGGGAATCCTGGGCGGGGGCCTCGTTTCCGACCTGGATGACGGTGAAATCACCGGGCACCGCACCAAACTTTTCGGCATCCTCCGGGTTGGCGACAACCCAGGAGATATTGGCTCGTTCGGTGCGATCCGCCAGGTCGGCAGGACCCAGCATTGCGGTAGCGGGGTTGAGCACGAAGCCACCCTTGATGCAGGCCAGCATGGTTTCCCACAGTTCGACCTGGTTGTTGAGCATCAGCATGACACGATCGCCACGCTTGACGCCGATGGAGGTGAACCAGTTGGCGAGCTGGCCCGAGCGAGCAGAAAGCTCCGCGAAGGTGCGGCGGGTTTCGCTGCCGTCCATTTCGGAGATGACCAGAGCTTCGTTGTCCTTGGTTTCCGGGTTGGTGCCGAGGTAGTCGAACCAGTCGAGGGCAAAGTTGAATTCCTCGAAGCGGGGCCAGACAAATTCCTCGCGCGCGGCCTCGTAGTCCTCGCGCAGCGCGAGTAGTCGGTCGCGGGCTGCCTTAAACTTTTCGGTGTTGGCGCTCAGGGTGGTGGTCATGTGTCCTCCATGCGGGTGTGAGAAGAAGGGATGCGGTCGGCCAGTGCCTACAAGGGGCGTGGTGGCGTTCGTCTTCCGCGGTGCGGGGTAAAAGGGACGGATGGGACAATCGTTCGACATTGCGGCGCGGTGGGGGCAGGTGCACACCCGCCGGATCGGTACGGGGGATGCCGTAAGTGTGGGCCAGGCCCTCACCGCGCCTAAATGTGATGTGTGACATGAAGCATAGTGGGGCATGTCACCAAGCGGGGCGGGTTTGGGAAACAGATACGACATTCACCCCCACCACATCCCCACCCCATCCACCATCCCCGCAGGACACGCGGAAGAAGTCCGAGACATCAGACAAGCCTAGGCGGGGGCAAAATCCCCCATCACGCCCCCGCCGCAGCCCCTCAGGCGCCCTAGGAAAGACCCCTTCTCGCGCAAGTTGCAATGACCCACGACACCACAAAGATAGAAGTGTGGGGGCTGCCACTGGGGGTAAACGTTGTTATTTCCGCCACGAACGACAGTGATGAGCGATACACTTTTGCACACACTGGCCCACGGGCACCCAGAGCTTTTTCTTCCCTCTACTGCCCAACATCACAGGCCACGCACCCCAACAAAAAAGAGCAACAGCCCACCCATCCGCTGGGCCGTAGCACTTTTTCACCCAACAACTCACAAACCGCTGTACCCCACAGCAGCCCCCGCGGCACCTGCCCGGGAACTACCAGCTTTTTCTTCTCTTAAGGAGATGTTCTTCATGTCTTGCTCCCCCATCAACCCCGACCTATTGTCCAAAGTTTCCTTCCCCGACCCGGATCTTTTGAAAGTCGCCGATCTCCTAAGCCTCGAGGAAAAGGCCCACCTGGAAAAGGTTCGCACCTTCCTGCAGACCGAGGTTCGCCCGAACGTCGGTGGCTACTGGGACCGGGAAGAATTCCCCTTCGATCTGCTGCCGAAGCTGGCCGAGTACGGCCTGGGAGAAATTGAGCTGTCCGGCTTCTCCAATCTGCTCAAAGGCCTGCTGTACGCCGAGGTCACCCGCGCAGACGTGTCCCTGTCCGCACTCGTCGGTATCCACAACGAACTGATCATTGGTGCCATCGACCAGCTGGGCTCCCAGGAGCACAAGGACACCTGGCTGGATGACCTGCGCACCTTTAAGAAGGTGGGCTGCTTTGCCCTGACCGAGCCCGATCACGGCTCCGATATCGCCGGCGGTCTGGCCACCACCGCGGAAAAGACCGCCGACGGCTGGGTCATCAACGGTGAAAAGCGCTGGATTGGTGGCGGCACCTTCGCCAACTTCGCGGTGGTTTTCGCCCGCGATGTGGCTGACAAGGAAGTCAAGGGCTTCATCGTGGAGATGGACCGCGAAGGTGTGTCCGCCTCCAAGATTGAACACAAGATGGGCCTGCGCATCATGCAGAACGCCGACATCACCTTCGACAACGTCGTCGTCCCCGAATCCGCACTGATGCCCGGCGCGACCACCTTTGCTGGCACCAATGTGATGTTGCGGAATTCTCGCGCGTGGGTTGGTTGGCAGGGTGCTGGTGTGCAGCTGGCGATCATGGATCGTGCGCGCCAGTACGTGTTGGAGCGTGAGCAGTTCGGTAAGAAGTTGGCGAAGTTCCAGCTGGTGCAGGAGCAGATTGCGCGGATTCAATCCAATGCGTGTGCGTCTTTGGCGATGATGGCTCAGGTGGCGTGGCTGCAGGAAAATGGTGCTTTCGATATGCCGCATGCGGCGATGGCGAAGTCCACTGCGACGCGTTATGCCCGTGAGTCTGCAGCGCTTGCGCGTTCCCTGGGTGGCGGTAATGGCATCGTGACTGAGCACGAGTTGTCGAAGCTGTTTAACGATGTGGAGATTCTCTACACCTACGAGGGCACCTATGAGATCAATGCTCTGATTGTGGGTCGCGCGATTTTGGGTACTGGCGCTTTCGTCTAGTTGTATCCAGCGGTTTTTAGGGGAGGGGTTTGTTGCTTCTCCCCTGCCGCTTGTCTTTCTTTTTGTCTGTTTTCTTCTTTTTCTCTTCTTTGTGAAGGGTGTCCTGTTCAGGAGCCGTGATTTTCGATGTCTGATTTTTCTGCCTTGTTGAACGCTGGTGCTGCCAGCGCTGTTGTTTCTGGTGGCGCGAGTGGTTTGGGTTATGCGACGTGTCAGCGTCTTGCTGAGCTTGGGGTGAAGGTGTTTGCGCTGGATCTTCAGGCCGGTATCGATAATTTGGAGTCCCCGGTTGAGGGGGTGACCTATGTGCCGACTGATGTGACGGATCCGGATGCGGTGCGTGCTGCGGTGCAGCAGGCTGCTGCGGCTGCGCCGCTGCGTGTTGCTGTGGCGTGTGCTGGTATTTGCCCGTCTAAGCGCATCATTGGTCGTAATGGTCCGCATGATCCAGCTTTGTTTGCGACGACGATTGCGGTGAACCTCACGGGCACGTTCCATGTGATGGAGTTTGCGGCGGAGGCGATGGCGTCCCAGGAGCCGGTGGATGCTGATGGTCAGCGTGGCGTGATTGTGACAACGGCGTCGGTGGCGGCGTTTGAGGGCCAGGTGGGTCAGGCTGCGTATGCCGCCAGTAAGGGTGGGGTGCAGGCGTTGACGATTTCTGCGGCGCGTGATTTGGCGAGCAAGGGTATTCGTGTGAATACGATTGCTCCGGGCATTGTGGAGACTCCGATGATGGCGTCGATTACACCGGAGTTCCGTGAGGAGTTGGAGCGCCTAGTGCCGTTCCCGCACCGTATGGCCAAGCCGCAGGAGTATGCGCGTTTGGTGGAGATGTTGGTCGATAATCCGTATCTCAACGGTGAGACGATCCGTTTGGATGGTTCTTTGCGGATGCCGCCGCGCTAGCGCGTACCTAGAAATGCGGCTGGGGCCTGTCGCTTCCCTTTGTTGGGAGGCGGCAGGCCCCTTTTTTGGGGCGTGTTTAACCCCGGTATGGTTCGAGCCCCCAGTAGGGGAACACGGCTTTGGAGGTGGTGAGTACGGGTGCGGTGGGGGTGTCGGACAGGACGCGTTCGGGGTGGTATTCCTTGAGCACGTTGAGTGCGCCGATGTCGCCGAGGGTGGCCGATGGGTTGTTTGTCATGGTGCGTTCGGCCCAGTGGGTGGGCATGGTGGCCAGGGGGTCGAGTTTGACGCCGGCGACGGCTGCCATGACCTGGACCCAGGTGCGGGCGACGGAGTCGCGGTTGTATCCGCCGCCGCCGAGGGCGACCCATTTGCCGCCGCAGAAGCGGTCTACCCAGCGGGAGACGCTGCGGTAGCTTTTGGCCATGGCGTCGACGCTGAGTTGGAGGTGGGTGAGGGGGTCGTTGAGGTGTCCGTCGGCGCCGTGTTGGGTGATGAGGATTTGGGGGCGGAATTTTTGGAGGATGGGTGGGACGATGCCGTGGACGGAGTACAGCCAGTCGAGGTCTTGGGTTTCGGGTTCAAGGGCGACGTTGATGGCGGTGCCGAGGGCGTCGGGGCCGCCGATGTCGCCACCGAATCCGGTGCCGGGGAACAGGTAGAGGCCGGATTCGTGGATGCTGATGGTCAGCACGCGGGGGTCGTTCCAGAAGATTTGTTCGACGCCGTCGCCGTGGTGGGCGTCGAGGTCGAGGTAGGCGATGCGGGTGGCGCCGTGGTCGAGCAGCCATTGGATGGCGACGGCGGCGTCGTTGAGCATGCAGAAGCCAGATTGGGCGCCGGCGCCAGCGTGGTGGAGGCCGCCGGCGAGGTTGATGGCGCGGTTATAGCGGCCGTTCCAGACGGCTTGTGCGGCGGTGACGGTGCCGGAGACGACGTGGGCGGCGATTTCTGGCAGGTGGGGGACGACGGGTTGGTCTTGGGTGCCGATGCCTTTGTCGGGGTGGGCTTGGCCGCTGGCTAGCGCTTGGAGGTATTCCTCTTCGTGAACACTTGCGATGAGCTGGGGGTCGGCTTCGGGCGCGGTTTCTAAGTCGAAGTAGTCCAGCAGCCCGAAGTAGTCGCCGAGTTCGACGGATAGTCGCACGCGGTCGGGCCCCATGGGGTGGGTGTCGCCGTAGGAGTAGTTGGTGAGTTTTTCGTCGTAGACGAGCAGCGACCGGGGGTGTGGGCTGGTCATGGCTAGCCTCTTTCGATGTTGCGGGCGAGGGGGTCGCGTTGGGCGGAAATCGGTGCGATGCGGATGCGGGCGCCGACGACGTTGGTGGTGTCGGCGGCGGCGATGACGGGGGTGAGTTCGACTTCGACGATGCTGGGCAGGTCGTCTTTGAGTTGGCCGAGTCGCATGAGGATGGATTCCATGCCGGCGATGTCGGCGCTGCGGGTGCCGCGGTAGCCGGTCAGCAGGGGTGCGGCGCCGAGTTTGTGGAGCATGCCGCCGGCGTCGCTGCGGCGGATGGGGGGCACACGCCAGGAGATGTCGCCGAGCAGGTCGCTGGCCATGCCGGCGGCACCGCAGGAGATCATGGGCCCGAGCACGGGGTCTTCGATGGCTTTGATGGTCCAGGAGGAGCCGGCGGGGACTTCCGGCTGGACGGTCAGCCCCAGGTGGCTCAAGGCGTCGGCGGCGTGTTCTTCGGGCAGCAGTGCGGTGGCGGCCTTGTTGAGCACGCGCCAGGCACGGGCCATGGCTTCGGGGGTTTCGATGGCTCGGATGATGGTGGCAAGTTCGGGCCGTCCGCGCACGATGGGGCTGGTGGCTTTGAGGACCACGTCCCAGCCGAAGCGCTCGGCGGCGGCGACGGCTTCGTCGAGGTTGGCCACGGGTTGCCAGGGGGTGACGGGGATGTCGTAGCTGCGCAGCAGGTCGACGCATTCTTCGTCGCTGAGCCAGCGCCCCTGCGGGCTATCGGCGAGGATCCCATCGACGAAGGCGCGGGCGGCGTGCGTGTCGCCGGTGTAGGTTTCGTCGTCTGGGTGGGGGCGGGCAAGCGATCGGCGGTGTTCGTTGTGCACGATCAGCGACAGCGCTTCGAGCGCTTCGGCATAGGCGTCGAAGATGGGCAGCTGCCCTTGGGTTTCCTCCCCTTCGGGTGGGGTGGGCAGGTCGGAAAATCCCACAAACACCCCAAGCAGCGGGATGGTGGTGGGGCGGGCTAGGTTTTCCAGGCTTAAGTGCACGGCGTCGAAGACGGGGTCGGAGATTTCGACGATGGCGCACAATACGGCGTCGGCTTCCCCGCTTGTTAAGACTTCCTCGGTGCGTTTTAATACGCCTGCGGCGGGGTCGCCGCCGACGGTGGTGAATGCTGGTGTGAGCCCGAAGCGGCGGGCGGCGGCCATCATTTGTTCATTCAGGCCGGCCGAGTTGGATACCACGTGGACGCGGGTGCCTTGGGGCACGGGTTGGCGGGCCAGGATTTGGGCGATGTTGTACATGGTGTCGCGCTGGGAGACGACCATGGCTCCGGCGTCGCCGATGACTTCGTCGAGTGCGCCGGCGGTGGCGGTGGGCAGGTCATGGCCGTCGTGGTAGCGCGCGGAGCGCAGCGCCCGGGAGGGGGTGAAGATGACCACGGGTTTTTCTAGCGCCAGTCGGCGCAGCACGCGGAAGAATTTGCGGGGGTTGCCGATGGCGTCCAGGGACAGCAGGCAGATGTGGGTGTGTTCGTCATCGGACCAGAATTGGATGACGTCGTTGGCGGTGACGTCGGCGAAGGATCCGGTGGCGAAGAAGTTGGATAGTCCGCAGTGTGATTTGGAGGCGCGGGTCAGGGCGAGGGCGGCAACGCCGGCGGACTGGGTGAACAGGCCGACGTGCCCGCGCCGCGGCATGGGCACGGCGGTGGCGTTGAGGGAGATGGTCGGGGCGGTGTTGATCATGCCGAGGGAGGCGGGCCCTAGGGCGCGCACCCCGTGGGTGCGGGCGGCGGCGACGAAGTTGGTGTTGGCTTCGGCGGTGAGGATGGGGTTTTGTCCGCGGGCGAGCACCACCACGCCGCGGGCGTTTTTGCGGGCGGTGGCGGCGAGGATTTCGTCGAGGGTGTCGGGCTCGTATTGGACGAGCACCAGGTCGACGTCTTCGGCAATCGAGTCGAGCGCTTCGGCGGCGGTGTGGGTGTCGGCGTGCGCGCCGAGGGTGATCATGCGCAGCGTACCGGCGTATTCGCCGCCGACGATGGCGGTGATGATGTGCTGCATGGTCTCCACTGCGCCGATGACCGCAATGGAGCGCGGTTCGATGATGCGCCGGATGGCGGCGGCTTCGCTTTTATGCTCGCGGGCGAGCATGACCTCGCGGGATTTGGCGGTGGGGTCGATGGGGAAGTCGACGACGATGAAGCCGTCTTCGAGCTCTGGGGCGACGTTGTAGCCGGCCCGTTTGAACACCTGCACCATGGAGCGGTTTTGGGTGAGCATTTCGGCGAAGAAGCGCTCGACGTGGTTTTCGCGGCCGATGTGGGCGAGGTGTTCCAGCAGCACGTTGGCGACCCCGCGCCCCTGGTGGGCGTCTTGGACGAGGAAGGACACGTCGCCGACTTTGGCGGGTTTGAGTTGCTCGACGGTTTCGTAGCGGGCGGTGCCGATGATTTTTTCTTTTTCGGTGAGCACCAACGTGACCCGTTCGTCGTGGTCGACGTGCAACCAGTGTTCGAGGTCATCCTCGCTTAAGTCGGGGTGGGTGCCGAAAAAGCGCAAGTATTTCGATTCCTCGGATACTCCCTGGTAGAACTCGATCATCTCGTCGACGTCGCCGGCTCGCACGGGGCGCAGGTTGGCGACCGCACCGTCGGCCAGGACCACGTCGGCTTCCCAGTGGTCGGGGGCTTTCGTGGTGGGCTCGAATCGGGGGTCACGGGTGCTCATGGTGCGTGGCCTGTTCTGTGGGATGCAAGGGGATATCGGCGCCAACACGCGCCAAAATATGTGACCCAGTTTACTTTTTTGCCGGCAGGCTTCGCAGGGTTTTTGGACGTGAAACCCACCTGCGACTTGCCCGCGCCCCGCCCCGCCTGGGGTGCACCGATGGGTCGCAAAAGCCTGCGGTGGGGGATTTTTAGGTGGCACACTGGGGTGTGTCACCGCTTTTTTAAAGTTGTCTTTGTCCCCCACCCATCTGCTGTGTGAGGAGTTTTTCGATGTCGAGCAACGAGCAATTCCCAACCAATGATCGCTCGCCGGTGCCACCGGCGGGTCATCGTTCTGGTGCGTTGTCGCGCTGGTCAGATATCGCCAAGCCTTTGCAGGTCAAGCTGGTTGCGCTGGGTGGCGTGCTGTTGCTTGCGGGGGCGGCGATCGGCGGCGCGGTGGGTTATCACGCCGCGCCCCTATCGGGTGTTTCCGATAGTGCGGGACAGAAGACCGCGGCCGATATTGCAGCTATTCCACTAGCGCCTGATGACTATTCCGATCCGCAGCACGTGTTGTCTGTGCGCTGCCCGGTCACTGATGATGGGGGCAAGTTTTTGGGCTATGTGGTCGGCTATGCGGAGGAGTCTGCTCCGGAAAAGGCCCACCATTTTGCGCAAAACTATCTCAGTTCTTTTGGTTCCGCATCGGCGACAATGGGCAGCTGTGAGCGTTTGCTGGATCACCCGGGCATGGGCGCGTATCCGCAGTAGGCCGAGCCTGCGCACCAGCAGCACTGTTGGCCGCGCCACCGTTTGGGAAGTCCAGACAGTGTTGTTGGGGACTTTTGAGGTGGCGCGGCCACTGCTATTGCCACGGATATGAGCGCGGATACTTGCGCGGATACCTGGTTGGTGTGGGTGGTTTCCTAGCCGAGGTCGGCGATGATGCGGTGTGCCAGCGCCGCCGAGGACTGGGGGTTTTGGCCGCTGTAGACCGCACCGTCGCGCACGATAAAGGGGCGCAGCGGCAGGCCTTTGCGGTAGTTCACGCCGGCGTCTTTCATGGCGTTTTCTAGCAGCCATTCGGCTTTCCACGCGAAGGGGTTGAGCAGTTCTTCCCGGTTGGATAGCCCGGTCATGGTGTAGCCGGCAAAGGCGTTTGCGCCGGTGTCTGTGTCGGCGGCCAGGATGGCGGCGGGCGCGTGGCACAGTAGTGCGACCGGGCGGCCTGCGGCGACCCGTTCAGCCAGCAGTTGGCCGCTGCTGTGGTTGTGGGCGAGGTCTTCCATGGGGCCGTGGCCGCCGGGGTAGAACACCACGTCGAAGTCGTTGTGGTCGATGTTTTCCAACACCGCCGGGTGGGCGAGTTGTTCCTCGATGCTGTGCAAGTATTGCTTAACGTGCGTGCGCGTGCTGGGGGCGCCGCCGCTGATGCCGAGGCTGAGTTCGTCGAGCGTGGGCCGCACACCGCCGGGGGTGGCGATGGTGATGTCCCATCCGGCGTGGGTGAACATCTCATGCGGGACGGCGAGTTCTTCTGCCCAGAATCCGGTGGGGTGCATGGTGCCGTCTTTGAGGCGCCATTGGTCGGCCGCGGTGACGACGAAGAGGACTTTCTTGTTGTCCACCGGGTGGATGTGGCGCTGGTAGAGCCAGTTTTCATAAGCCTTGTTCGCGCCAAGTCCGTGTCCTTGTTCCAGGGCGAGCGCGGCCCGCGGGTCGAGGTTTAAGCGGGGCTTTTTGCCCTTGCCGAGCCGCCGCATGGCGGCGCGCACCCACGCCATAGAGGCCGCGGACGCCAGCATTTTATTGGTGATGGTGGTGGTGGGGATGTGCGGCTGTGCGCCGTGGTTGCCGGCGCGCCAGGCGTTGGGAAGCGCCGGGTCGGCGGCTAGTGCGGTGCCGATGCCGACCAGGTCGACGCCACTGGCCAGAACTTTTGTGGCGACGCTGTAGCGGGTGATGCCGCCGGTGACCATCAGCGGCAGCGGGGTGTCGTGGGTGAGTTGGGCTGCCATGTCAAGGAAGTAGGCTTCGCGGGCCTTGGTTTTTTCGTCGGCGGCGTTGCCGGTCATGGCGGGGGATTCGTAGGAGCCGCCGGAGAGTTCCACAAAATCCGCGCCGGCAGGCTGCAGCCAGGCGAGGACCTGTTTGGCGTCTGCGATGTCGAAGCCGCCTTTTTGAAAATCGGCGGAGTTGAGTTTGACGGCGACGATGAAGTTTTCGCCAACGGCGGCGCGGGTGCGCCGCACGGTCTCCAACAGGAAGCGGGCGCGGTTTTCTAGGCTGCCGCCCCAGCTGTCCTTGCGGGTGTTGGTCAGGGGGCTAAGAAATTGGCTGATGAGGTAGCCGTGGGCGGCGTGGATTTCCACCCCGTCGAAGCCTGCTTTTTGTGCCAGGGTGGCGGTGGTGACGAAGCGTGTAATGGTGTCTTCGACCTGCTGGCCGCTCATGGCGACGGGCCGGGCAAAGCGCACAGCCTTGGTGTCCGTCTCAACGCGTTTGTCGCTAGCACCCCAGGCCACGCCGGGCTGGCCGTCGGCGACCTGGCGGCCGGGGTGGTTGATCTGCATGATGGCGCGGGCGCCTTCAGCCTTAATAACTTCGGCCCACTGGGCGAAGGGGCCGATGGGTTGCAGCTCGTCGAGCACCATGGCTTCGGGGCCGGTCAGGGCGGCGTCGTGCACCATCACGTTGCCGGTGATCAGGGTGCCGGTTCCACCCTTGGCCCAGGCGGAGTAGAGGCGAAGGACTTCCGGGCCGGGGACGTGTTCGTCGGTGCCCATGGATTCTTCCATGGCTGCTTTGACGATGCGGTTGGGCAAGCTCATCCCGCGGTTGAGGTTAAGTGGGGCAAAGAGGTCTGCGGTGGGGGTGGTGGTCATGGTGGGCCTTTCCAAACTCAGATGTTAACGTTGTTTACATCGCAGACTAATGAAGGAAGTTAACAATGTCAACATCTGCCCACTCGCCCGACCCCACGCACTCCCCGCACCCCACCGACGCTGCAGCGCAGAGCTATCACCACGGGGATCTCAAAAACACCTTGCTCACCCTCGCCACCGAAGCACTCGACCAGGGCCAGCCGCTATCGCTGCGCAAACTCGCCACCAAAGCCGGGGTCTCCCCCACCGCCACCTACCGGCACTTTAAAGACAAAAAAGCCCTCGAATCGGCCCTGGCTGCCCGCGGATACGAGCAACTCACCCACCAACTTGCCGCAGCCGGCAACAACGTCCACCACCCCGTAGAGCTCATCGCCTTAACCCGCGCCTATGTCACCTTTGCCCGCACGCACGCCGCCACCTTTTCACTGATGTTCACCACCGACTGCGACCCCGACTCCCCTGAGCGCGTCCAGGCGGTTCAGGCACTGGCCACCACCTGCCGCGGCATCGTGGCGGCAACCCTGGACCACCCCAGTGACGAGGAGGTAAATGCTGCCGCCACCAGCCTGCTGGCCTTTACCCACGGGCTCGCAACGCTGATCCTGGAGAAAAAGCTTCCCGGCGAAAGCGATGAGGAAGTACACGCCAGCATCCAGCAGGCATGGGCCGGCATGGGGATCCTCGCCAGCAGCAGCTAGCCCACCGGCCACACCGCCGTGCGATACCAGCCGCCACCACAGGGCGCGGCCAGCATCGACACCTCCCATCCACGAGGAGGCGCAACCCAGTAAGCGCGCGGCGAAGTATGGGCACGGTGCTGTCATGCACACACAGTGGTGCTGTCGTGCGGGCACAGTGATGCTGCCATGTGGGCACAGTGATGGTGTTGTTACGCGCACACAGTGATGTTGTCGCGCGGGCACAGTGGTGCTGTTGTGCGGACACAGTGATGCTGCCGTGTGGGCACGGTGGTGTTGTTGCGCGGGCACAATGTCGCGAGCGCACACCGTCGCAAGTGCACGGCGCAGTGCGCGCATGGTTTCACCCGCCGTGCGCGCGAGGGTTTTACGGGGCTTGCCTGACGCACCGGATGCCTTTCCGGCGGGAAAAATGGCGTGATAGCGCTTGGAATGGTGGTCTTTTCCTGCTGGCCAGCACAACTTTTATGGGGCAGCACGCATGGGGATGTGGGGGGCGCGGCGCTTGCCGCACTGTCGCATTCACCCCCACGGCAACCGGGGTCGGCCTGGGGTTTTCGGCGCCTGCTGGGGTGAATAGTGTTCACAGTCACGAAAAACCGCGCGCTTTAGCCTGAATCACATTAGGCTGTGACCCAACACACCAAACGTCATCGTTTGCAGTCCTAATACTTCTTTCAGGAGGCTCCATGAGCACCGTCTACGGACACTTCATCAACGGCGAGCGCGTCGCCGGCACCTCTGGCCGCACCCAGACCGTCTACTGCCCCGCCACCGGCAAGGCCTCCGCCGAGGTCGCCCTGGCCACCACCGACGAAGTCAACGCCGCCATCGACACCGCCATCGCAGCAGCCCCCGGCTGGGCCGCCACCAACCCGCAGAAGCGCATCCGCATCCTCATGAAGTGGATCGCCCTGATCGGCGAGCACCTCGACGAGCTGGCTGAGCTGCTCGCCCTGGAGCACGGCAAGACCTTCGACGACGCCAAGGGCGATGTCATCCGCGGCGTGGACGTCCTCGAGTTCGCACTGTCGGCACCCCACATGCTCAAGGGCGAGTTCTCCGACTCCGTCGGCACCGGCATCGACACCTACTCCATGCGCCAGCCGCTCGGCGTCGTTGCAGGCATCACCCCCTTCAACTTCCCCGCCATGATCCCGCTGTGGAAGGCCGGCCCCGCCATCGCCGCCGGTAACGCCTTCGTCCTCAAGCCCTCCGAGCGCGACCCGGGTGTGCCGCTGCGCCTGGCCGAACTGTTCATGGAGGCCGGCGGCCCCAAGGGCGTGTTCACCGTCGTCAACGGCGACAAGGAAGCCGTCGACGCCGTGCTCAACAACGACGCCATCAAGGCAGTCGGCTTCGTGGGCTCCACCGCCATCGCCCAGTACATCTACGAGACCGCAGCCAAAAACGGCAAGCGCGCACAGTGCTTCGGTGGCGCCAAGAACCACATGATCATCATGCCGGACGCCGACCTCGACCAGGCCGCCGACGCCCTGGTCGGTGCCGCCTACGGCTCCGCCGGCGAGCGCTGCATGGCCATCTCCGTTGCCGTGCCCGTCGGCCAGGAAACCGCCGACCGCCTGCGCGACAAGCTGATGGAGCGCATCCCGAAGCTCAAGGTCGGACACTCCCTCGACCCGCAGGCCGACTACGGTCCGGTCATCACCCCGCAGGCCAAGGAGCGCATCCACACCCTCATCAACGAAGGTGTCGAAGCCGGCGCCGACCTGCTCATCGACGGCCGCGACAAGGGCGCTAACGACGCAGAATTCAACGGCGAGTCCCTCGCCGACGGCTACTACGTCGCCCCGACCCTGTTCGACAACGTCACCCCCGAGATGTCCATCTACACCGAAGAAATCTTCGGCCCCGTGCTATGCATCATGCGCGCCGAGTCCTACGAAGAAGCACTCGCCCTGCCGAACGAGCACGTCTACGGCAACGGTGTCGCCATCTTCACCAACTCCGGTGCCGCCGCCCGCGACTTCGCACAGCGCGTCCAGGTCGGCATGATCGGCGTCAACGTTCCGATTCCGGTTCCGATCGCCTACCACACCTTCGGTGGCTGGAAGGCCTCCGGCTTCGGCGACCTCAACCAGCACGGCCCGGACTCCTTCCGCTTCTACACCAAGACCAAGACGGTCACCAGCCGCTGGCTGGAAAACGCCGAAAACGTCGGCGCCTCCTTCGTCATGCCGGTCATGGACTAAACACTTTCCACCGCCTGACAGGCGGGGAAGCACCCCCACTTCCCCGCCACAGACAACCCCCACTGAAAAACACATCGCCCAAGCAGCCCCACTGCTTCAAGGCCACTTTTGGTGGGGGTTTGTTGCCCCCACCAGCGCCAAAAAATAACGCTTTCTCACCCAACAACTTCTGCGCGCTGGCCCCAGACGATTTTTTTCGTCTTATCGGTCTTGTCGTTTTTCTTTTTCCTTCACAACCCCAAAACACAACCCCCAAACAGCAAAGGACACCACCTATGTCTAAGCCCGCCATCGCATTCATCGGCCTCGGCAACATGGGCGGCCCCATGGCCGCCAACCTCGTCTCCGCCGGCTACACCGTCCACGGCTTTGACGTCACCGACATCGCCCGCGAAAAAGCCGCCGAAGCCGGCGTCACCCTGCACGACTCCGCAGCCGACGCCGCCAAGGACGCCCAGATCGTCGTCACCATGCTGCCCAACGGCCGCCTGGTCCGCAATGTGCTCGAAGAGTGCGCCACCGGCGAAGGCAAGCTGTACGTCGACTCCTCCACCATCGGTGTGGGCGAAGCCAAAGAAAACGCCGAGTTCCTGAACTCCACAGGCTCCCGCTACATCGACGCGCCGGTCTCCGGCGGTGTGGCCGGTGCCGCCGCCGGCACCCTGGCCTTCATGGTCGGCGGCGCCGACGCTGATCTCGCAGAAGCCAAGGACATCCTCGATGTTATGGGCCGCTCCACCACCCACTGTGGTCCTGTCGGCGCAGGTGCCGCCGCCAAGCTGTGCAACAACATGATCCTCGGCGTGCAGCAGATCGCAATCGCCGAAGGCCTCGTCCTCGGCCAGCGCCTCGGACTGGACCCGCAGGCATTCTTCGACGTGGTCAGCAACTCCACCGGCTCCTGCTGGGCACTGACCACCAACTGCCCCGCCCCGGGCGTGCTCGGCAAGGCCCCCAGCGATAACAACTTCGAGCCCGGCTTCGCCACCAACCTCATCGTCAAGGACCTCGGCCTGGCCATGAGCGAGGTCGAAGCCACCGGCACCGAAGCCCGCCTCGGTGAGCTTGCTTCCGAGATCTACTCCAAGCTCGCCGACGACGGACTCGGCGCTAAGGACTTCTCCGTCGTCTACGAACAGCTCCGCGAGCGCAAGGCCTAACAAGCCCTCACCCTTTCTTCTTCACTTCCCTGCGCACGCGTAGCGCGTGCGCAGGTTACGCCCCGCTTTCTCATCCAAACAGCCAACAATAAACACCTGGCTTTTGTACGGGACGCGGGGCGTGCGCGCGTTAAAGGCGCACCATTTTTCATCCCTCATCCACGAAGTTTGTAAACACAAAGGGGCTTAAAAACCATGGCACTTCCTGTCATCGGCATCGTCGTATCCCTGGCGGTGCTGCTCGTACTGGCCTACCGTGGCCACAGCGTGGTGGCCGTCGCACCGATCGCGGCACTAGTTGCAGCGATTTTTTCCGGCGCACCACTGCTGGCCACCTACACCCAAATCTTCATGCCGGCCCTCGGCAAATTCATCGTCAGCTTCTTCCCGCTGTTTATCGCCGGCGCCATCTTCGGCAAGCTCATGAGCTCCTCCGGTTTGGCCGCCGATCTAGCGCACGGCATTTCCAAAATCATGGGACCACGCAAGGCGATGTTCTCCACCGTGCTGGCAACGGCACTTCTGACCTACGGCGGCGTGAGCGCCTGGGTGGTCGCCTTCACCATCGTCCCCATCGCCTCCGCCCTGTTTAAGGAAGCCGGCATCCCCAAACGCCTGATGCCCGCAGCCCTGGCCTTAGGCACCATCACCTTCGCCCTGGCAGCACTGCCCGGTAGCCCCCAGGTGCACAACGTCATCCCCACCAAGTACTTCGGCACCACCACCTACGCCGCCCCGGTGCTGGGCCTGATCGGCACGGTCATGATGTTCGGCCTGGGCATGGCGTGGCTGCAGTACCGCATCCGCACCCTCAAAGCCGCAGGCGAGCTGTACCTGCCCGAAGGCGTCGAAGACGTAGAGCACTCCCCGGACGAAAGCCCCTATGTGGATCCCGACGTGGAACCCAACCCCCACTTAGAGCCCGGGCACCTCGCCACCCACGTGGAGCAGCCAGACGCCCACACCCACCACGACGTGGTGGCTAAAGCACACGACGACAAGTGGGGCCTGCGCGCCTTCTTAGGATTTTTGCCCGTCGCCGTGGTCATCGGCATGAACTACGCATTCCTGTTCTTCTTCACCAAGCACATGGACTTCTCCTACCTGGCCGATAAGAAGTTCGGAGAAACCAACATCACCGCCGTGCAGGGTGTGTGGTCCGTGGTGGTCGCCATTGTCACCGCCATCATCCTCATCTTCGCGATGCGCCCCAAGATGATCCCGCAGATGATGACCGAGCTGTCCGAGGGCGCCAAAAACGCCATCCTGCCGTGCTTCACCACCGCCAGTGAGGTCGGCTACGGCGCGGTCGTCGCATCCTTGGCCGTGTTCGCCGCCATTAAGACCGAGATGTTCAACATCGGTGGCGACGCCCTGATCGTCGGCGTGATCTCCACCGCGGTGATTTCCGGTATCACCGGTTCTTCCTCCGGTGGTCTATCCATCACCATGGAGGCATTTGCCGACCAGCTGCAAACGATGGCTGCAACGCAAAACATTTCCGTGGAAACCCTGCACCGCATCATCGCAATGGCATCGGTGTCCTTCGACTCGCTGCCCCACAACGGCGCAATTTTGACCATGCTGCTGGTGTGCAACATGAGCCACAAGCAGTCCTACAAGGACATCGCCATGGTCACCATCGTGGTGCCCATCATCGTCCTGCTGATCCTGCTCACCGGCGTGGAACTCATGCGATAACACCCCACATGTCTTATGTCCCGACACCTTCCCAGGTGCCGGGGCACAAAACTCACACCACCCACCAAAGCCCGAAAACCCCCGCACACCGCTAGCTGTTGCTAACCGCGGCCTTCTACGATGTCTTGAACCAGCGTGGAGTAGTAATCCTCCAACTGCTTAAAAGAGTGCTGATCGAAATCCGGATCACCCACGCGCCGCATAAACGACAACCCGATGAGCAAAGCCACGGCGGACTGGGCCCGCAACTGCGGGGAAGGACTGCCATCCGGGGCGTGGGCGGTGATTTGTTCTTCCAGCCGACTGACAATGTCTTGGCGAATGCGAATCCCCATGGCATCAAGGGTGGCATCTGACCCGCCGGCAACGCACAGGATGCGCACCATCGAATAGGGCGCGTCCACGGGAGCGGTGAGTGTTTCGCGCACGGCATCGCGACCCAGGGTTGCGAAATCTCCGCCAAACATTGATTGCCCCGACACGGAGAAATCCAAGGTCATCTCGAAAAGGCGCTCTTTGCTCACGCCGTGTTTCATCACCAGGGAAGTACTGACCCCGGCGGCGTCGGCAATGTCTTTCACCGACACATCGGCATAGGAGTGCGCGGAAAAAAGTTCGCGGGCACATTCGACGATGCGATCGCGTGCGCGATCGCCTTGTTGGGCGGCTGTCATACCCTCGCATTGTATTGCAGTGCGATTATCCTCGAAGCAAAATCATGCACCTCATTGTCTGCTTTACTCCCCCAGCTTTCACAAGGTGCCCCACCGTGGCCCTCATGTCACAGGTGGCCTTCCGACCAAGAAAGAAAAGGGAAAGTTATGGCTTTAACCACCACGAAACGTCAGGCTGCCGCCATTTTGTGCGCGCTTGCCTGCACGACGACCTGCCTGCCGATGCTTGCGAATACCGCCACCGCACAACAGGCACAGGGCATTCGGCCCCATCACCCAGATCCGGTCATCCCCGAAAAAATGAGCCCGTCCGAACGCAAGAAGCTCGCCGAATATCGCGCTTTCCTCAACCGCAGTTTGCCGACAATTACCTGCACCGATTTGCGAAAGGTTCCAGGGGTAAAACCCACTGATAGCCGCGGGGTGTTCGCGGAGAAATCCCGCCGCCATTTCGACCGAAAGTATGGAATTCCAGGTGGGGCTTATGCCTCTACCGAGTACGCTGCCGGGCAGCTTGCCGCGTGGGGATCTTTCAACACTGCACTGGCCGCTAAGGCCGCCGAGTGTGGAGTGATCAAACGTGCCTCCACTCCCCCACCGGCCCTGGGTCAGACCCCGACCGGTGGCTCGGGGTCGTCGCTGTCTTCCTAGCTTTCCTCATCTTCGCAACCCCACCTGACTCAATGACAGATCGAGGATGAATACAGTCAAGGGCCGCAGCTCCCATGCGGGGGCTGCGGCCCTTGAAAAATTAACGGAGTGAAATCCTCAGTGAATTACCACTCGCAGGCAATGCCGTCCTTGTCACGGTCGAGCTTGCCGCGGTAGCCGGGCTCACCAGCGTAGATCGGGCCATAGCCCTGTGCGTGAGCAGCGGCGCAGTTCTTGAAGTAGGAACCTGCCGGCGGAATCTTACGTCCACGGGCAACAGGGGCAGGAGCCGGGGCAGGTGCCGGTGCCGGAGCAACGTGAACCGGTGCCGGCGCGGGAGCAGGTGCAGGTGCGGGAGCCGGGGCAGGAGCCGGAGCGGGAGCAGGTGCGGGTGCGGGTGCGGGAGCCGGTGCGGGGCCGGGGATGATGCCCGGCAGCGGGTTCGGCACACGACCAGTGGCGACATCACGCAGGAAGTTGGTGATACCGAAGATGATGGCGCCAATGACACCAAGTGCGACGACAACACCGATGATGACGCCGGTGTTCTCGGAGGAGCCTTCAGGCTTAGCAGGGGTTTCCTTGGGATCCTCAGTACCAGGCTTCTCGGGCTGTGCCGGAGTATCGGTCTTCGGGGCCTCAGCAGCGGGTGCCTCGGTCTTCGGGGCTTCAGTCTTAGGAACCTCCGCAGCCGGAGTCTCTTCCTTCGGAGCGTCCTTGGCGGACTCCTTTTCGGCATCTTCCTTCGGCGCATCAGCGGCCGGGGTTTCATTCTTGGGAGCATCCTTAGCAGCCGGATCCGCCTGAGCGTCGGTTGCAGGAGCAGTGGTGGCGGTGTTCTCCGGCTGTGCAGCTTCTTCAGCGTGTGCGGGTGCAACTGCCAGGGAGACAGCAACGGATGCGCTGACGAACAGCGAAACGAGCTTCTTGTTGCGGGTCATGATGCCTTCTCTAGATCCGGTACGGGATATCTTTCAAAAATGTTTTAACCCCGCATATCCGGCTTAACCTAAACGGGGGTAAGCCAAGGGGTAAAAGCCAAAACCACTAATTCCTTTTTGCCCCACCTGCCGCTTACACCTCAGCTTTTCGTATTGAAAGTCCACTCTCAACACAATTGCTGCGGCACACTTCTACACCCGAAATGCAGCAATGGCGCTAACCAGCCGAAAACTAGTTAGCGCCAAAATCCCGAAGGCTAATGGTGCAGGACGAGCTCTGTTTCCATTTCCGGATCGAACGGGAACATTGGCCGCTTAATCCTTCGATGATTCAGACGAATGAGGTCTTGATCAACACCACCTGGAGTTAGTGCCAGCATCCAATCCTGTTGGATTGCATGCAACTCGGGTTCTAGGTATCCGATTTTGACGACAATGATGTCAATCTCGGTTGGTTCAATATCCAACCGGCGATACATGTCGAGGGTGCTGAATTGGCATCGTTGCGCAGTGACAACAAAGCTCAAATTCCCCTTGTCTAGCCGTACACAAGTACCACCAAAAAGGTCCTCCGCGACAGCCTTGACAGTGGCCGTAACCGTAACCTCTCCGGGAGCGCGCGTATCCATCTTGCCCCCGACGTTGAGCTCAACTTCGCTCCCGATGCCAGCCGCGACTGCCTTTTTCCACCGCGGCAGGGTCCACGTTTGATACCTGAACCACTCGCTTGGAACCATTGATGACCTCTTCATTTTTTAGGAGAGCGTCCAATGTGAAGGTGCAATCGTCTGCCCCACCAGCGCCAGGGTTATCTCCCGAGTCGGAAATAAAGTAGGGCTTCACGGGACTTGCTAATGCAGCAGCCAGACAATCTTCGAACTGTGCCTCGGGCGCAACGAAATGGCCGCCACGCTTTTCGATATCACCGATATCGTGCTTGGCGGCGGCGTGTTGAAGGCGTGGCCAATCATGAAGGATTCCTTCGACGCCGCTGTGGCAAAAACCTGTTGTCACCGGTTTCGAACTTAAGGTTCGCGTACTCACCGATGGACAGGATGCTGTTCTACTGGGGGCTATCGCCACAGCCCGATCAGTAGCTGGAACCTAGACGAATCCGGGGCAGCCTCGTCTGCCCGGTTCGAAACCCTGATGTGGTTCCGGCAACTGCTGTATCACCAGTGCCTGCGGGAATCAGTAAGCGGTCGAGGTATGAGTTCCGTCCGCCACAGACTTTTGGGAAGTTGCTTCCTCTAAGTCCGACGCTGCGGCTGCTGCGAGGCGCGACTTCCTTGCAGCACGGGCTTCATCCTTTTTGTTCTTTTCATGCCTACGCTGCACCCACTCCCAACTATTGGGGTCATAGACCTCGCGTGGGCGTTCAACAGCCCCGTACTTGCAGATACACCGTTGGCGGTCGGTAATTCCTTCAGGAATATGAACACCTGGTAGCTCGAATGTCCTTGGGGTGGATGTATCACCAGAAATTAACCGCAACGCGGGGTGCTCTGCGCGGGTCAGGTCAAACATCAAACGATGCACCGGGGTGTTACTATCCTCGACTCCGGGGATTAGCTGCCCAAGGCTGACGTCTAGAGCCTTGTACTTGTATTCCTCGGCGCATTGTTCTTTTGCGGGGTGATACCAAGCACGAACTTGAGTGAAGGCTCTGTTGAATGCGAAATAGAAAACGTCCAGCAGACGGGGATCCCGCTCAGGGTCATGAATCACGGGCGCCTTGAAAGAAGCGCTCTTCGCTGATGGGCGGCGGCTTTTGACGGCAACGTGCGTCGCCAACCATGCTGAATAGTCGCAGTGCAAGCATTCGATTTGCCCAAGAACTCGGCTGACCTCGCAGCCAAGATTGTTGCATGACGGGCATTTGAAACGCTGTGCTAGATATGCTGCACCTTTAGCCCAATCGTTGATGAGCTTTTGGGCACTTTTTTCTGCGTGCATACGAGTAGTAGTGGACGTGTTGTCCTCGTGGTGTTCCATGAGCACTCCCCTTGGTCGTATCAGCTGCTCGTGATGGGAATTGTTGCAAAAAAATCTCTCCCTGTCAGCAGATTTGCGAAGGTTCACCTTGCTCGGCCGTTGAACGTTGGAGTGATTACACAGTCAAAACAGTCGATTGCGTTAAACGGCGAATCCGCAATCAAGTATCTAAAACCAACATGCGCGGGCTAATGCCTACAACCAGTCTCAGCAGATCCGCCTTCAGCCGTGGCCGCACGCCTACCCAACCAGCCGGGGATGTCTCCACCGGCTGCTGCGCGCACCAGCGCCGCGCAAGACAGGTAAACCTCCTTGCTTCGGATTTTTTTGGCGAATGGCGCGTCTGCCATACAGCAGCGGTTTATGCTGATGGCGGCAATAACATCTCTCGAATCAGACCGCTTAAGGGACGCCGTGAACCAACTAGAACTCCGCAAAATCCCTGCGCGCACTACCGGCGCCCGCTATCAACGCCAAGCGGTCATCTTCGCAATGGCATCGGTCCTAGCTCTTTCTGCCTGTGGTTTCGGCGATAGCGAAGAAGAAACCTCCGTCGCACCAACGACTGTCACGGAAACTTCTACGGTCACAAAAACTGTGACCAGCACAAAGACGGTCACGGAAACTCCCTTGAGCGAGACCGTTCCTCCAGCGCCGGTCGAACCGGCTGCAGTCCAGGAACCAACACCCGCAGAGCAGCCTCCTGCTGAGCAACCGCCTGCAGAACCCGCACCTCAGCTCATGCAGGGTTTCATCGCCCCTCCCCCACCGGCACCTGAACCTGCCGCCGGATCTCCAGTTGCAAACTGCAAGGAAGCACGCGCCCGGGGCATCGCACCGATTCACAAAGGATCCCCGTACTACAGCAGCAAGCTCGACGGTGATGGAGATGGTATCGCCTGCGAATAAACAAACGCGTAGGCGAAAGACCTGTTTCCAGCTCTAAACCAGATGACGATTGCTCGTTACCTAGAGCCGTCTTCCGTGAAGTGCACAAAAGACAATGAACCGCTCCCCCTTTGGGATAAACCTGTTCGCATCTTCGAACCTGGCCCGCTGACCGCGATCTCTAAGGAATCAATAGGAGCCTCTGGAAGGACCTTCGCCCTTGCTTGCCCCTCAGTCTCAACGAGTGTGAATTGAAATAGGCCCGCGTGCCCCTTCAATCAGGGCCGTCACTTCACATTGAGCGCTTTACTAATCTCCTCTTTTGGATGCTACGGAGCCTACAGCTCCCGAAAAAGGGTTACTTTTCGAAGCGTTATTTCATTTCATGAACATAGCGTGAATGCTTGTTTTAGCATGGTCGGCAAGAAGCTACTGAAGAACTCCTAGAAAGGCCTCTATGAAATTCTCTAAAACCACTGTTGTCGCTCTTTTTGCAAGCGCAACCCTTTTTGGATCCACAGCAGTCGCCCACGCTGACGACCTCACACCTGAAGAGCGTGAAATCGTCGCAAATTTGCAGAACTACTACAGCAATTATGCTGATGAGGCTACATGTGCAGATCTCGAGGTGGATTCTAGAAACTTCTCAGATCGCGCCGAAGCTCGCGCGTTTCTGCGCGGACTTGCGGCGCAGGAACATGCAGACCTCGCGGCCACGCTGCGTCCGATCGCGTACGCCGAGATCAACCGTGTCAGCGAAGCTTTCATCGACACGATTCTTGATAAAGCCGTAAGCTGCGGAGTCCTTAAGGATTCCGCTCCCCGGGGCCTCGGAAACGCCAATGGCACCGGCGGTTCATCGTTTTCCTCTTAACAAACTCGACGGCAAAGTATAATTTCGAGCCGCGAAAAGAGGTCGGCCATCAAACGCATTTTGGTGGACGACCTCTTTACTTTTAATCCTAAAGCCTTATCTCCGTTGAGCATCCGGGAAAACGACGCTTCCATATTGCCCTAAAGGTTTTTCGCCTACTGCTGCAGCCGACAGAGGATTTGGCTGCCGGCCCTTTAGCAACGTCCAAATAGGCCTGAAAATTTTGCCACCTTTGGGTACCTCCATGAGGCGGCCTAATGCTAAATGAGTAGCGCTGTTAAAGCACCAACGCCTTATTGTGATATTCGCCTTCATCGCGGCAATACCCACGCTCATGCCGAATATGCCAAATCTTCCGGGCTTGCCGATCCCACCTCGCAGTTAGCCCACTTTGAATGAGGACCGCAGACAACGGTCGCTCAAGGGCGGTGTGGTGAATCTGGACCATCACACCGCCCTCGGGTGTCTTCTCTAGGATTTTTCTCCATTAACCATCTGCGGAATCGGTGCAGACGGGTTATCTTTCAACTGATCAGGCAGCTGCTGCTGAGGGAATCCCTGGTAGGCAACCGGACGCATGAAGCGAGCAATGGCAGCGGTACCAACCGAAGTGCTTTGATCGTTGGTAGTCGCCGGGTAGGGGCCACCGTGCTGCTGAGCGTAGGTCACGGAAACACCGGTGGGCCACTGGCCCCAAATGACTCGCCCTGCCTTGCGGGCAAGGATCTCAACAGTCGCCGAGACATCCTCATCTTCCTCGGCAAACAGCGTCGCGGTGAGCTGCCCTTCGAAGGTCTCCAGCAACTCCAGGAGCTGCTCCTCGCTGTCGTAGGCGACAACCAAAGAAGTAGGTCCGAAACACTCCTTCTGAAGCGTCTCCGGATCGTTAAGGACAGCTTCTGCCGTGGTCGCCAAAAGCGTCGGGGTCGGCGCATCGTCCATGCTGCCTTCCCGTAGCACTCGCACATCCGAGTGGTCGCGCAGCTCGGTCAGCGTATCGCAGTAACCACTGGCGATTCGCTCATTGAGTAGTTTTTGTGCACCCGGGTATTCCGCAGCTTCGAGTAGTTCTTCCATACCGCTCCCAGCAGGAACCAGCAGGGTGCCAGGCTTAGTGCAAAACTGCCCGGCTCCCAGGGTGAAGGAACCGACGAAGCCATCAACGATCTCCTGTGAACGCGAGTCGGCTGCTGCCTTGGTCACCACAACGGGGTTGTTGCTGCCGAGTTCGCCGTAGAACGGGATGGGATCCGGGCGCGACACTGCCAGGTCGAACAGTGCGCGGCCACCTGGAATGGAGCCGGTGAATCCAGCTGCCTTAATGCGCGGATCCTGAACTGCGATGCGGCCGGAATCAGTCCCGTAGATGACGTCAAACAACCCTTCGGGCGCTCCAGCTGCTTGCAGAGCGTTTTTGACTACCTCTCCGGTTTTCTCCGAGAGCTTGAGGTGCCCGTGGTGAGCTTTCAACACGACGGCGTTGCCGGCGGCGAGTGCACTCGCGGTGTCACCACCAGCGACAGAAAACGCAAAGGGGAAATTACTTGCGGCGAAAACCAGAACAGGCCCCAGGGGCACTAGATAGCGGCGAAGATCCGGTCGGGGCGCTCCCATCGGCCAATCGGGATCTGCATGGTCGACGCGAACATCAAAGCAGGAACCTTCACGGATGGTTTCGCTGAACAGTCGCAGCTGGAAGGTTGTACGCTTTAGCTCACCGGTTAGGCGGCCTTCTGGCAGGTGAGTTTCTTCCATGGCGATTGGAATCAGCTGATCTGCGGCAGCATCCAAGGCATCGGCTACGGCATCGATGAGGCGTGCGCGTTCCTCGACTGTGGTTTTCGCAAATGCTCGGCTAGCTTTTTGTGCGCTGGTCAAAATGCCATCGAGTTGAGCTTCGGTGGTGGGGTTAACCATTTCTTTTCTCCTTGAAAATTGAGGTTCTTAAAGTTCGGTCAGAACTTCAGGTTGAATGCTGTCTTCTGGGTGCGGCCGATGAAGTTCCGCGATTTCTCCTAGTGCGACTGGGATGCTTACCGGGCGTTTGGTGCGCCCGACACCGGAATAATCGGTGGTTCCTGTGGTGAGGCAATGTGCCGCAAAACCACAGGTCCTTCCCTGGCACCATCCCATTCCGGTTCTGGTCACCGATTTCAGACTGCGAGGATCCTCAGCCCCGAGATCGGTGACTGCGTCCACAATGGTTTTCTTGGTGACTTCCTCGCATCGACAGATGACGGTGTCGTCTTCCACCCAGTCCATCCATCCTTGTGGGACTGGGTGAGCCTGGTGCATTGCCTTTGCGAAGGCGCGATGGTTTTTGATTGTTTTCTTCGCGGTCTGCACTGCTTTTTCTTGGGCTTTGTTTGGATGTTGCCCTGCAGCTGAGACTCCAGCGACGATGCCTTCTGCCACCGCTAGTGACGCGCCACCAATTCCAGTGACTTCGCCGGCGACGTAGAGTCCTGGAACGGTGGATTGCTGCTTGTCATCCACCACCGTGGCTTCGGCGCCATCGATGCCACGAGTGACTTTTGCGCCCAGGCCGGTAATCAACTCAACCTGGGTGTTGAAGCCAAAGCCTGTGCAGATGACGTCAATGTTGCTGTAGGTTTTTCCCGCCCCGGGGACAACGGCACCGTCTTTATCAAGCCGGTCCAGGCGCACAGCCTTCGAGATCCCATGACTTTCCTGTTCGACGCGAGTGACTGCCATTCCTGTTAGATAAGGAATGCGGTTTTTCGCGAAGACTCCCGCATATTCGGCGCCTTCAAGGGCTTTTTCGGGAACCTTGGCGGCTGCTGCAACGTGAGGTGCCCAATTGCTTAGTCGGTTGGCTTCGCAGACTGCGACGACTTCACCGCCCGCAGCGACGATGTTCGCGGCGACGGGTAGCAGGAATGGGCCTGTGCCGGCGACGATAAAACGCTTCCCGGGCAGTACCTTCTCACCTTTGATTAGGGACTGGACACCGCCAGCGGCCATCACACCGGGAAGATCCCAGCCAGGGAACGGAATCTGACGGTCGTACGCACCGGTGGCCACGATGAGCTTGTGCGCACTAACGCTCGAAGGCCGCCCCAAAGAATCCGACGCGTCGGAGCAGGTGAGCTGAACGATGAATTCACCAGACAGTGAGTTATCGAGTTCCGGAGTTGCTTGGATGCGTTGCGCCATCCATGCCTGTGTACTCGGCATGTAGGTGATGTGCCCTTGCTCTACGCCGGCGTCCAAACGTTGCTTGAGGTTGCAGAACTGCTTCCACCCATGGTGCAGGGATCCGTCGTCACCGTCGTGATGGCGCCAGTACTGGCCGCCGGGGCGGGCATTTGCGTCGATGAGGACGACGCTGCTTCCTAGCTCGGAAGCATTCACTGCAGCAGCAAGACCTGCTGGTCCCGCGCCGATGACTGCTACGTCATAGGTATTCATCGTGTCCTCCTTCTTCGTCGTAGTTCACTTGTAGGCCTTCTGCGCAACGCACCATGCAGGCACGTTCTTGTTTGGCTGCTTGTCCTTCGGGGACAACTTCGATGAGGCAGTCAAAACATGCACCGATGCCGCAGTAGAGACCACGTCGGTCTCCCCGAAAGCGAGTCGATCGCCAGGAGTAGGTCCCCTGGCTCAGCAGATATGCCGCAAGTGTGCTGCCTGCGGGGACTTCTTTGGGTTGGCCGTTGAAGATCACGGTCACGGTCTGCTGTTTCATGACTGCTCCTTCTTGGCGAAACGTGCGGGTGTAAAAGCATCCAAGGGATGGTCTGTGGGTTTTCCTGCAAGAGCTTGAGCTAGGAGTTTTCCTGTGCCAACCGAAAGCCCAATGCCCGCGCCTTCGTGTCCTGCCGCGTGCCATAGTCCTGGTGCTACTGGATCTTCGCCGATGACCGGCAGGTGGTCCGGGCAGAAGGGGCGGAACCCGTGGTAGTGGCGGAGGATTTTGGTGTGTTCGAGGAAGGGAAAAAGCTCGATCGCGTTTTTCGCCATGACCGACAGGGCTGGGGTGCTGATGTTTCGGTCGAAGCCCACGCGTTCACGGGTGGAACCGATCAGTATGGATCCGGCAGGGGTTCCTTCCACTACGGGAGACGACTGCAGGTCGGCGCTAGCGCTTCCGACATTGTCAACGTATTCGGCGGCATACACTTTGTGATGCACCATCTGTGGCATTGGCGTGGTGATCATGACGAAGCCGCGACGCGGTTGCACTGGCAAATCGCTTCCCGCCATCTTCGCGATTTCAGGTGCCCATGGACCAGTGCAATTGACTACTTGTTCTGCGTAGAAGTCGCCTTTGGGGGTTTTGGCCCCTACTACTCGTTCGCCGTCGCGGATGAGAGCGGTGACAGGTGCGTCTCCTTCAAAGACCGCACCTTTACTGCGCGCCAGACGCAGGAGATGGAAGGCCACCAGCATCGGCATCACTTGGGAGTCTTCCGGGTAATAAGCACCACCCAGAGCTGCGGGGTTCACATGCGGTTCGAGTTCGCGCAGGCGAGCGACATCGAGTTGCTCTGCGTGAATTCCGTACTCACGCTGAGAGGCGGTGAATCGCTCGAGCGAAGCAATGGAGCTTTCCCGGCTAGCAACGATCACTCCGCCTTTTTCTTCGAATTCCCACAGGTGTGCGAATTCCGCAAGGTCGTTCTTCCACACCTGCAGGGAATATTTGGTGAGCTCGAGCTCGGGCCCTAGTTCTTTATCGGAAATGAGGATGTTGCCTTCGCACGATGAGCTCGTGCCGCTGGCGGGAGCGCCTTTATCAACGACTGCAACTTTCAACCCTTCGAGGGCTGCGAAGTAGGCAACCGCTGCCCCAACGACGCCGGCGCCGATGACGAGAACGTCAAAGGTTGTGCGCCCCTGGGGTGTGGTGATGGATGGCATTCGCCCTCCTCGTGGTTAACCGGCGTTCCACATTCCTCGCGCGTGAGAAAGGTGACGTCGGATGAGGTCTTCTAGTTCTTGTGGCTGACCGCGTTCGAGTAGATCCACCATCTGTAGGTGTTCTTCGGCGTTGTGGACCAGCCGCTTATCCTTCGCCAGGGTTTTCAGTCCGTATTGGCGGGTCTTGCAGCGCAGTCCGGTTATTAGTTCAATGAGCTGCTCATTGCCACAGGGCTTGAGAAGCTCCTCATGGAACTGTCGGTCGGCCTTGAGGTAGGTGATGAGATCTTCTTTACGGGCAGCCTCGACGATTTCTGCCGCAAGCGCTTTCATAGCGTCGAATTCACCGGGCTTGGGGTCCCGATGCGCGACAGCCTCTGCCGCTTTGCGCGCCGCGTAGGGCTCCAGCAATAACCGGATTTCGGTGTTGTGTTCGAGTTCCGCATCAGTCATGCCGGTGACTCGGAAGCCTTTGTTTTTGAGCGTTTCGATGAGACCTTCGCGGGAAAGGTCCATCATGGCTTCGCGTACTGGCGTGGCTGAAACTCCGAAGGCTTCACCGAGGGCGGGGGCGGAGTACAGCTCGCCTTCAACCAGTTCGCCGGAGATGATTGCGGTGCGCAATTGCTCCGCCACCGTTTCTCGAAGAGAAAGCCGCGGCTTGATCCGTTTCACTGATGGGTGTGGCATGGTGCCTCCAAGTAGTCGCCGGTGGGAGCTTTTGTGCTCACTACGTTCAACGGTGCCATTTCACATAGCGGGCTTCAAAAGCTCACCTTCGCAGGCACCCCCAAAGGGGTGCAGCGGTATCCGTACCGGTTAGAGCTGAAATCCTTCCGGGAATGGGTCACTGGGATCGAGGAAATATTGCGCGGTTCCGGTAACCCAGGCCCGTCCGGTCACCGTGGGGATGACCGCAGGTTTATCGCCTACCGTGGTGGTTTCGACCAGCCTGCCAATAAATTGCGACCCAATGAAGGATTCGTTGGTGAAGTCGGAATTGAGTTCGAGTTCACCCTTACTGAACAGTTGCGCCATGCGCGCACTGGTGCCGGTTCCGCAGGGGGACCGGTCAAACCATCCCGGATGAATAGCCATGGCGTGCCGCGAATGCTTGGCGTCAGATCCTGGCGCTTGAAGATAGACGTGATGCACTTCTCGAATGTCGGGCCGCTCTACATGGACGGGCATATCGGTGTCGTTGATGGCATCCATGATGGCAAGTCCGGCCTTGAGTAGTTCGTCTTTGTTCTTGCGATCAAAGCCGATTCCCAAGGATTCGGTTTCCACGATGGCGTAGAAGTTGCCACCGAAGGCGAGGTCATACGCAACCTCGCCGTAGCCCGGCACATCCACAGTGGCTGACAGTCGGTCGACGTAGGACGCCACATTTTTAATAGTGACGGATTCAGCGTGGCCGTCCTTGACTGCCACTTCAGCGACGACAAAACCCGCCGGAGTGTCGAGCCTAATGGTGGTAACGGGTTCTACGACTTCGACCATCCCGGTTTCCACGAGCACGGTGGCAGTACCAATGGTGCCGTGCCCACACATGGGGAGCAGGCCGGAAACCTCGATGTAGAGGACACCATAGTCGGCGTCATCTCGGGTGGGAGGCTGCAGGATTGTGCCACTCATGGCTGAGTGCCCGCGAGGTTCGTTCATCAGCAGTTTGCGGATGTGGTCACAGTTCTCCATGAACCACAGTCGACGTTCCGCCATGGTGTTACCGGGAATGGTTCCGACGCCACCGGTGATGACTCGGGTGGGCATTCCTTCAGTATGAGAATCAACGGCGTGAAAAACGCGAGTTGTGCGCATTCCATAGCCTCCTTTCCGAAATGTTTATCTCTCGTGAGTTGTCACGCTACTTACTTGTAGCCGAGCTTGATCACGTTTTCGGTGTCTGCAGTCACGCGCTGGCGGATGGCGTCGGACAGCGGGCCACGGGGCGGTCGGCAAGCGCCACCCTTTCGACCGGCGATGTCCATGGACAGCTTGATGGCCTGAACGAACTCGGTCTTAGAGTCCCAACGGAGCAGGGAGTGGCTCTCTGCGTAGAGCTTCTTCGCACGCTCCAGGTCTTCGGTCTTGCCGCTGGTGGACAGGTTGTAGAGTTCGCACATGGTCTGCGGGAAGGCGTTGGGGTAGCCAGCCACCCATCCGACTGCACCAGCCACACCCATTTCGAGAACCGTGTCATCGGTGCCGATGAGCAGGTCCATAGTGGGGGCCAGCTCCTTGATTTCGTAGGCACGACGCACGTCACCGGAGAATTCCTTCACACCAACGATGTAGCCCTCGTTGTGCAGGCGTGCGATGAGCTGCGGGGTCAGGTCGACCTTGGTGTCGATGGGGTTGTTGTATGCCACGATCGGCAGGCCTGCGGAAGCTGCGCGGCGGTAGTGGTCGACAACTTCTTCTTCGTTGGCGCGGTAGGAGTTCGGAGGCAGCAGCATCAGTGCCTGTGCGCCGGCCTCTGCAGCCTGCTCAGCCCAGCGCTGGGTCTGAAGTCCGCCGTAGGCACCGACACCAGGCATCACGGTGAAGCCTTCCGGCGCGGCCTGGACGGCAACCTCAACAACCTTTGCGCGCTCTTCGTCGGTGAGGTTCTGGTATTCACCGAGGGAACCGTTGGGGGCAACGCCATCGCAGCCGTTTTCAGCGAGCCATGCGACATGCTCTGCGAATGCGTCGTAGTCGACGGACAGGTCTTCCTTGAAGGGAAGAGCGGTTGCAACGAGTACGCCGTGCCAGGGTTGGGTCTTTTCAGCCATTGTTGTGGTCCTTTCGGGAAGGGGAAGTGTGTTGAGTGTGGGGTGCGGTGGTTGAGGGAGCCGCCTCAACCACCGCGTTTGTGGTTAGCAGTGATCCACGTCTCTGAACGTACCATGTAAAATTTTACATTGCACTAGTTTTTGTCAGTTTTTCGTAGATTTTTCCGTAACCACAGCTCAGAAAGCCTTTTTCCAAAGCCCTAAGAGCTTTTTGTTAGTCGTCCTTGCGCTTCGGATGTGCTGGATCGGGCTCCACAAAGTGACGGAAGGTGATTTCCGCGCTCGGCACCGGGTGCACGCCGGTCTCGCCAGATGCTGCGCCGACGTGCGGCTGGTAGGCGATTTCGTCAAGGCGATTCTGCTCAGCCTCACAGGTGGACTCCCAGAAGGTTGCACCCTTGATGCCCAACTCCGAGGGGCGGAAGCACATTTCCTCACCTGACTTGCGCTTGCGGTCGTAGTCCACAATGACTTTGCGCACGACCGGAATCAGCAACAGGATGCAGATCATGTTGACCCAGCCAAGCGACGCATAACCAATGTCGCCGATGGTCCAAATAACGTCTGCAGACTCGACCGCACCGTAGAAGGTCATCGCCAGCAGACCAGCCTTAATTGCGAAATCCACGACCTTGTTGGGCTTTCCGCCGAAAAGGAAGACATAGTTGGTGTAAGTGATGTAGAAGAATGCGATCAAAGTGGTGAATGCGAAGAAGAACAGCGCGATCGCCACAAACTGGGAGCCGAAGCCCGGCAACAGAGAATCCACGGCGTTTTGGGTGTACGCAGATCCCGCATCGACGCCGGAAAGGTGCTCCACGATGTTGTTTCCGTCGGCATCCTTGACGTTGTAGGACTCGGTAATGATGAGCATTGCACCGGTAGCGAAGCACACGATGCAGGTGTCGATGAAGATCGAGAAGGACTGGACCAGACCCTGCTGCGCGGGGTGCTGAACAGAGGCCGCGGCGGAAGCGTAGGTACCTTCACCCACACCAGCAACGTTGGAGAAGACGGCGCGACGAACGCCCCATGCCACAGCAGCACCAGCCATTCCGCCAAAGACCGCGTCTTTGCCGAATGCGCTAGCAATGATGAGCTGACAGGTGGGAATAACCTGGTCGTAGTTGACCACCAGCACCGCAATTGCAACCAAGATGTAAAGAGCCGCCATGATCGGGACCATCAAATCGGCCGCCCAGACGATGCGCCGGGTTCCGCCGAAAATCACCACGCCGAGAATGCCGGTCACTACCACTGCAGTTACCCAGGGATTGATATTAAAGGCGGTGTTCATGGAAGCAGCGATGTTGTTGGACTGCACACCGGGGAAAAGAATGCCGTAGCCAACCGCAGTCATGATGGCCAACAGTGCGGCCAACCATTTGATTCGCAGTCCGTGGCGAACATAGAAGGGCATACCACCGCGGTGCTCGCCGCCAATGCGACGCTTGTAAACCTGTGCGAGAGCGGACTCCGCGAAGGAACTCGCAGCACCAAGCAGTGCGACGATAAACATCCAGAACATGGCGCCCGGACCACCGGCGTAGACCGCGGTACCGACACCGGCAATATTGCCCACGCCGACACGCGAAGCAATGGTGAGGAACAGTGCCTGGAAGGGAGCAATACCGTCCGAGTCTTTGCTGGGACGGAAGATGAGAGTCAGAGTGTGCGGCAGAAGACGAAACTGTGCCGCACCAATGACGATGGTGAAGATGAGACCGACCAATAGCGCAAAGTACGCCATCGGATTCCAAAGCCCATCACTGATTTTTACGAGAATATCCACGTTGGCCTCCGCAAATTAAGGGAAAGCAGGGGCTGGCTCGGCCCCTCACATTGCAGCGCAGATCACATGCTGTGTGCAATGTTACACAGCACACGTTCTCTTTCAAGGCTTTTTAGAAAAACTTCATACACACCCCAGAAGAGAGAATTCGGCCCCTTCAAACCACATCCACCCCCAGCTTCCACCCCAAAAGCGCAGACAAAAGCGGCGGGTCAAGTGCCTAAAACGACACTCAACCCACCGCCAAATACGACTCGTCGAAGCGAGATAGACGACCTTGAAAAGCAAACTCAAAGGTTTAAAAAAAGTCGTCTTCTCCCCTATTCAGCTCTAGCTCGGCAAGGACTCCCTAGGACTCAACCTGCGCAAGAATCCAGCGAATCCAAGCCATAACCGTCTGCGCACGACGTCCACACGTGGATTCACTCAACTCGGGATGCTCCTCCGCAAGAATCTCCCGAACCTCCGGCAGCGTGAGTTCCTGGGGGTTTTCGTGCTTGAGGAAAGCTTTCCGGAAGGTGGAATCTGCCAGGATCATGGAAATAAGTCCCTTCTGGCGAGAAGCCATGTCCCCTTCCTCCATGACTTTCCTGCCCGCTTCGCTAAGCTCCACTTCACCAGCAGTATTTTCCAGGAGGCCCACGTACGTGCCGGCAGAAACGTAATAGTTGGCTTGACGCTGGACGAAGCCGTGGTCTTCTGGGATCTCAGACACCGGCATCTGCCCCCTGTCGACCAAAGTCTCACAAATATTAATGACGCGATCGAAGCGATCGGCCTGAGGGAAGGGCGCAACGATAGAAGGCCTTGCGGGAGCGGCCTTCGCCAGCTCCCGAATGACCTCCAAGGTCAGACGACGGCTGCGGAGCTTATAGCGCTTGACCTTGCCATTCTCAATGGACTGCAGGTCGTGAAGATCACGGAAAGTGAACTCGTACACGGTAAACACACCGTTCGAGTAAGTGACATACAGGTTTCGAACCGGCTTGGACACCTGCTGCGCAAAACGAAGATATGGGTAGTAGACCTGACGGATATTGAAGTCGTCAGGCAGCTTATTCTTCGCTTCAACCAGCACGAGACTGTTCTCGGTTTCAAACCCGGCATCGAGCTCCATCTGCGTATTGACTTCGAAATCAATACGTCCCGAAGGAATCGCCAGATCCACCTTCATGGGGCGAGTAGACATACGACCGCTCAGAGTCTGAACAGCCCTTTCCTCGCCAAGGAAGTCTTCAAAAATGCCAGCAATACTTGCAGCATTCAAGGCCACCGCTTCACTGGTTAGGTCATTAAAGTCCAGAGACTCAATATCCTCAGGGATGTCGATGTACGTGATTTCCAGATCACTAACATCCGGAAACTCATGGAAAGTGTCGAACCGGCCGACAACGTACTCAGTCCGGGTGAGTGGAAGGATAGACAGATTCTCCTGCCGGAAGATCTCCGGCTGAGCAGAACGGAAGTCGTGCTTGCACATCAACCTGGGCTCCATGCCCGAGCCATCTTTGATCTCGGTCGGGGAGATTCGGAAAAATCCCTCACGCTCAATGACGTCGAGGTAGTTGTTGTCCCGAAAAAGCTTGAGCCAACCCAGATCGTAGGCGCCGAGTTTTCCGCTCTTCGGCTTCTCGCGCAGCAAGCCCTTCAGCTCGTCGGCCTCACTTTCGAGCAGCTGAACCGCTTTGGACTGCTTCCCTTTAGCCATCTCATTCCTTCCGACAGACATTTCGAACAATTGACGTCACCAGATTAAGCGACGACACGAATCCAATCCCAAAATCCATCGAACGTCCTTTTGAAAATCCGCCATTTCACGCGATAGACAACACCGATCATCAACTACAGGCAACACAAACAGCGGCACCCCAGGGTGAATGCCACGATTAGAAACTCCACCAAATCGCGTGTAATGTCGGAGCGTAAAAACGACCTTCTCAACGGTAGCAAAAGGGCATCTCACCACGCTTTTCGTCAGAGAAATCTCCGACGAAAATCAAACGAGATCAGCAAAGGGAAAACTCTTGACTATGCGCGCTAAACCATTCATTAAGTGGGCAGGCGGCAAACGCCAACTCCTCCCCGAGCTCCGCAAGCTTTATCCCGAATCCTTCGAAAACTACTTCGAACCTTTTCTCGGTGGCGGAGCGGTTTTTTTCGATCTCGCACCTCAGCATGCAGTCCTTAACGACATCAACCCTGCAGTCACGAACCTGTATCAGACGATCAAGGATGATGCGGAGGGGCTAATACAACTAGTGAGCGAGATTGAAGAAGCAACTCCAGCCGACAAGGACGAGCAAAAGCAGTACTACTACCAACTGCGCTCGCAGTTCAATGAAGGCCTCACCAGCGACACCTACGACCTAAAAAACGCCGCACTTTTTATGGTCATTAACCACCGGTGCTTCAACGGCCTGTTCAGAGTAAATCGATCCGGCGAGTTCAATGTCCCCTTCAACGGCTCATCCAGGCCGAGCCTTTCGCCCGAAAACATCCATGCAGCAGCGGAATCACTGGCAAATACCGAGATCTTGACTGGAGACTTCGTCGACGCTTGTGAAAAAGCCAAAGAGGGCGATTTCGTCTTCCTCGACTCCCCTTACGCACCGTTAAAGTTCGATTCCTTCACTAACTACGCCAAAGAAGGTTTTGGGCTTGAGGATCACGAGCGCCTAGCCACACTCTTCCGAGACTTGGATGCGCGTGGATGCAGGGTTGTTATGACGAACCACGATGTGCCGCTAATCCATCAGCTTTACGAGGGATACTCAGCATTAGTTGTTCCAGCAAATCGAATGATTAATTCGAATGCCAGTCGCAGGGCCGGGTCCGTAGAAATCATAGTAAGGAATTGGACTTAAATACCTCAACTAAGCGAGCCCTCTTTGAATATCCCAGCCTTCAAGCATCAATCCCAAAACCCTAAACCAACATATTCGATTTACCAAGGAGTAACTACCTTACACATATTAGAGGCCAAGCTCCGGCGATTACGCATTCTAAAGATAGATCAAAATGCAAGATTTTGACATCCTAGCAAGCCGAAAAGGGGTAAACGAGTACTACCCCCCTTCATGTCAAGAGATTAAACAATTTTTTCTTAACACTTTCGGAGTGGACATTTCACCACTCGTTTGGTGGAATATCCTAGCCTTAGCTTTAGCCCAGGCGACCTTAGTTTTTATTCTCCTCAGCTCGCTAACCGCTTCCGCAGCTAGCCTACTGACATACCCAGCATTCGCGAAAGAACCTACAGTACGAACAAGTTCCCGCTCCAACTCCAGCGCCAAACAGGTCGCTTTCCTATTATTATCGGTTACGATTGCGCTTTTATTCGAGCAGGATCCCGACGCCGATCACTCCAATCTACGCCTACTCACCTCCTGGCTACTCGTGGCCCCTCTTTGCTGGTTCATCCTTGAATTAGGATGGACGGCAATAGATCAAATCCACAAATCCGCAACTTGCCTCTATTCGAGCAGCAGGATGTTTTTTTCTCCTGCTGGAATAATTTTCCACATTCTCGCTACCACAATTTTTTCAAGCACCCCACTCATCATCCCCTTTTACTACAAAGCCGGAGCTTTCAACAGCTGCGAAGCCCTTTCCATCCCATACTCGGAATTGAATCTACTAATCGATCCAAAACCTTTCTTTATTTACATTTTCCTTTTTGCGATCATCCCTCTACTTTTAACCCATCTTTTCAAAAAAGCATACCAACTAACCTCCGCATTCGCCCCCTCGTCAAAGTCATCGGAGAAATTTCCAAGCAATTCTTTTATCGAACAAGTAATCGAGTTCGCCCAGTATTTCAAACCCTTCCTTATCGTTTATGACGTAATGTGCCTAACAATTATATTCGGCACAACATTTGAGACCTACTCAGGAATGAGCAAAATGCAGTCAATCCTATACATTCTATTTACATTTGGACTGATCGCTTGCACAATTAGAATCACCCTCCTTTCCCACAGACTATTGATCACCTACCTACACAGTAAACGGATTATCAATAATTTCATCTAGTTTTTCGCATTCTTTTTCGCAGGAAGGGGCTTCTCGAAAGCGGTGGGCATTCTAGTTGATACTCAGCAACCATCACAGCCAGCAATACCACTTTCGGAACTATTTCCACTCATGCAGTCTCTGAACCAAGAAAAACTTTTTACAAAGTGCTTAAATATGATTTTTAGTGCATTAAACTCCGGGGCACACCGTCCCCGATTATCGTCACGTTCGCTCAACTAAAGCGACTCTGGATCAACCAAAAATTCACAGCCCTACCGGACTAACAACTGGCGTCCCCTCGTGGTCCAGAATCTCGGCGGCCACATCGTAGACGGTCTTGATGAGGCCTTCGTTCAGGGTGTCGCAGGGAGCGCCCTGGGCGATGATGGTTCCCTGGCGCATGACCAGCAGTTCGTCACAGAAGCGGGCGGCTAGGTTGATGTCGTGAATGGCGACCATGGTGATGCCCTGGTTGGCCCGTGTGCGTTCGCGCACCAGGTTCAACAGGTACAGCTGGCGGTGCAGATCCAGCGCACTGGTCGGCTCGTCAAGGAGCATCACGTCGGGGTGCGCGACCAGCATTTGTGCGACGGCGACGAGCTGACGCTGGCCACCAGAAAGCTCACCGATGTAGGAATCGGCGATGTGCCCTATGCCGAGTTCCACCATGGTATCGGCGGCGTTTTGCTGGGGGCTGCCCTTAGTGGTGGCACGACGAGCGGCGACAAGCACCGTTTCGAAGGCGGTCAGGCTGGCGCTGCCGGGAAGGTCCTGGGGTACATAACCGATGTGCTTGCGCAGGGCTTTACCGGTGATGGCTTTGCCATCTTTGACCAGGCTGACATGGCCGCTGTTCTTGCGGTGCACGCCTGCCAGGGTTTTGATCATGGTGGATTTACCACTGGCGTTGGGGCCAAGCAGTCCCACTACTTTCCCACCGGTTAAGGGGCGTGGGGTGAATTTTTCTAGGACGGTTTTCTTGCCGTAGCCGCATTCGAGGTCTTCGATGGTCAGCTTCATGGCATTCGGGTCTACCACCGTAGCTTCATGCTCTGCTGGGAGTTTGCCGACTGTGCGCTGCATTTCTTCGAATTGGGCGCGCCTGATGGCATCTGCTTGGCTTGCAGGGGTGTGGGTGTGCGCGGTGGTGGGGTTCTGTTGGTTGTTGCTCACCAGTTGGCCCGCTTCCTGGTCATGATGATGAGGATGAAGAAGGGAACACCGATCACGGCGGTGATGATGCCGATCGGGATGGCAAGACCGGGCTTGATCATCAGGGATGCGGCGTGTGCGACGGTGAGCACGAGCGCGCCTGAGGCCATGGAGGCCGGGATGAAGTAGCGCTGGTCTTCGCCCACCAGGATGCGGGCAATGTGGGGGCCAACCAGGCCGATGAAGCCGATGATTCCGGAAAACGCGACCGTGGTGGCGGCCAAAAGGCTCACCAGGATCAGCACGATGATGCGCAGCCGGGAGACGTTGACGCCCATGGCCATGGCGCGGGCATCGCCCAGGCGCAGGGCGGTGAGACGCCAGCTCAAGATCATGAAGATCGGCAAGCTGAGCAGTAGGACTCCGGCGATGATGCCGTTGCCGAGCCAGGTGGCGCGGGTCATCGATCCCATGGTCCAGAACACGATCTGCTGGAGGGCCTCGGTGCTGGCGGAGTATTGCATGAGGCTGAGCATGGCCTGGAAGAAGAACACCAGGCCGATACCGAGGAGAATCATGGTTTCTGCGGATGCGCCACGAAAGACGGCTGCAAGCACGATGATCAAGGTGGCGATCATCGCTGAAGCCCAGGCGACGGCGGCGAGGTTGAACTGGGGCACAGGGATGATGACTACGCCCAGCACGATGGCGGCTGCGCCACCGAAGGCGCTGGCGGCGCTGATTCCCAGGGTGAAGGGTTCCGCCAGGGGGTTGCCGAGGATGGTCTGCATTTGTGCGCCGGCCAGGCTCAAGCTCATGCCGACCAGTAGTGCCATCACGCTCATGGGCAGGCGCAGTTTCCACAGCACGGTGTGGTTTTGCTGGCTGAGAGAGCTGGGGTTAATGATGCCCATGACGACCTCGCGGAAGCCGAGGTTGATGGGGCCAACAACGGTGGAGGTGACGAAGGCGGTGAGTGCTAACAGGGTGAGAAAACCAATAATCCCCCACCGGCGCCAGGTGCGGCGCCTGTGGGAGACGATTAGTGCTTGCGACGAGGTCACTTAAGCGTTGTCCTTCACGTTGTCTTTGACGAAGAAGGTGCCCTTAGCCTTGAACGGCACGTACTTCTCGTGGGCTTGCTCCAGGTCCTTCTGGGGGTCGAGGTCCTTGAAGTCTTCGGGGTGCAGCCACTTAGCGAACTGCTCAAGGGCGATGTAGTTGAAGGGGGAGTCGTAGAACTGGTGCCACACGGCGAAGAACTCATCGTCCTTCGGGGCTTTCAGCTCGTCGAAACCGGGGGTTGCCAGCAGGCCCTGCAGGGTGGCCTGGGCGGTGGCCTCATCGGTGTCGTAACCCAAGTTGGCGTGCGGGACAGCTTCCGGCTTGTCCTTCTTGGCGGCCCAGGAGCCACCGGTGGCGATGATGGCGTCCGGCTGCTCAGCGATGAGCTTCTCGGCGGTGACGTCGCCGGACTCGGTGTCCAGCAGGGTGTCGCCGAGGTTCTTGCCGCCGGCGGCGTCAACGAGCTCACCGAGGTTGGACTTGTTCACGGTGGAGCAGCAGTCCTTCAGGCCGGCGGCGCGCCAGATGAAGGTGGACGGCTTGTCATCCAGGCCTTCTGCGGTCTTCTTCACGGCGTCAACCTTGGTGGTCCACTCGTCGTTGAACTGCTTGGCCTTGTCCTGCTTGCCGAAGACCTCACCGAGCAGGGCAACGGACTTGGTGGTGTTTTCCAGCGGGTGCTGGCGGAAGTCGGTGACAACATAGTTGATGCCGGCGGCATCCATCTTGTCGAGCAAACCGTTGGTCTGCGCGCCGTCGTAGTGGTCGGCGGTCATAACCACCAGGTCGGGGTTGAAGGACAGCAGGTTTTCGACGGTGACATCACCCTTGGCCATGTTGCCGATTTCGGGCAGATCCTTGGCCTCCGGGACGGCTTCCATGAAGTTGGCGTACCAGGTGGGGGCGGCGTTTTTCAGGTCAGAGCCCCAGGCGACGACCTTATCCAGCGGGTGGTCCTTATCCAGGATGGAGGTGGCGAACACGCCACGGCCTTCGCCGAGGATGACGCGCTCCGGGGCCTTGTCCAGGGTCACGGTGCGGCCCTTGACGTCGGTGAAGGTGACAGCACCCTTGTCGGCGTCGGCCTTGTCCTTGGCTTCCTGTGCCTTGGTGGCAACAGCGGAGGCTTCGGTGGCGATCGTGTCGGCATCGTTGGCTGCGTTGCTGCACGCCGAGATGGCGAGGGCGCTGGCTGCCAGAAGGCTACCCAGGATCACGCGCTTGGTGGTCATCAAAACTCCTTGAAAGTCCTGTCATTGTCGGATTGATCCGCACCCTGGCGCATTGCCGGGAATGGCTGCAAATGTCAGCTGTCGGGTAGGCATGGCGAATGAGCGCGGGATCATCCTTTTGATTGAGGTCAGATTAGAGCAGCATAGGCAATCTTTAGCAAATGTATCCTTTTCAAAACTGCGGGCAAGTACGCACATCCTTAATCAAACCCCCTGGATATCGGCACCAAAATAAAGTCCACCGCGCAGCCCATCCACCCCCATATGGGGGTGGGTTTTATTTTCATCTTGATGGCTACCCAATGGGCCCGCAAAACATGCGCCACACCAAACCCCCTACCCCGCCGGCAGAACGGGGGCGCTCGCCCTCGTTTGCCATGGGTTCTTCACAGGCCGCCCTCCAACCACCACCCTCCTCACCCCGCCCCACATCGCGGTGCGGTGAGACACGGGTGGAAGTTCTTCTAGACCAAACCCGTGCTACTATCCGCGTATGCACGCAGATAGTGAAATTAATGAGGTAAGCCCCGATCTCATCGCCATGGCCGCCGAGGTCATGCGCATCCTCGCCGACCCCACCCGCCTCGCCATCATCCTCGAGCTGGAAAAACACGGCGAACTCGGCGTCAACGCCCTGGCGGAACTGGTCGGAAAAAAGCCCTCCGGGGTGAGCCAACACCTGGCAAAAATGCGCTTCGCCCGACTCGTCACCACCCGCCAGGAAGGCACCAGTGTGCTCTACCGGCTGGTCGATGAGCACGCCCTCGCACTGGCCCACGAGGCCATCCGCCAAGCCGAACACGCCATCGCCGGTGGCCAAATCCCACCCCACCACCGTTAGATACGGCACACACCAAAAGCCGAAGGCACACCACCATGAGCATGCTCACCCCCTTAAACAATCGCGCCTACGCGCGGCTTTTCTCAGCCCACCTCGTGGCACTGATCGGCACGGGCCTGCTCACCGTGGCTTTGGGATTACTCGCGGTCGATATCGGCGGCACCCGCGCCGCCACCATCATGGGGCTGGCAATGAGCGTCAAAATGATCGCCTACGTCTTCGCCTCCCCACTAATGGCGGCTGCGGTCGATCGCTTCGACACCAAAGCAGTACTCATCGCCAGCGATATCATCCGGGCCGGTATCGCCCTGTGTTTACCCTTCGTCACCTACGCCTGGCAGATCTACGCACTGATTTTTATCCTGCAAATCGCCAGTGCCACCTTCACCCCGCGCTTTCAAGCGCTCATCCCCAGCCTGCTTGATGACGAAGAGACCTACACCCAAGCGCTGTCACTATCGCGCCTGGCCTACGACACCGAGGCCCTGTTAAGCCCCCTTCTGGCCGCAGCGCTGCTCACCGTCACCAGCTACCACAACCTCTTTGTCGGCACCGCCGCCGGATTCGTGTTCTCCGCAGCCTGCGTGGCCAGCACCGCACTGCCCGCAGCCGCCCGCACACCTCAACCCGCCCAAGGCAGCTTCTTCCACCGCGCTGGCATCGGGCTGCGCACCTTCCGCCGCAGCCGCGCGCTAACCGGGCTGGCATGGCTCAACCTCGCCATCGCCGCCCCAATGTCCATCGTCATTGTCGCCACCCCCGACATCGTGCAAAACCAGCTCGGACGCACCCAAGCGGATGTTGCAATCCTCCTAGCCTTCTTCGGTATCGGCTCCATGGCCATCGCGCTCATCCTCCCCCGCATACTCGCCCGCACCCCGCAAACCGGAGTAATGCTCGCCGGGGCGGCCACCGCCATCACCGGACTACTCACCATGAGCAGCGCCCTACTTTCCACCACCCACCTCAGTTGGCCCACCCTGTGCCTTGCTTGGCTGATCACCGGTGCTGGATTATCCGCCATGCTCACCCCCTCCTCCCGGCTAATCACCCAACACACCACCGCCGAACAACGCAGCACCACCTTCGCCGCCCAATTCGCGCTCTCCCACGCCTGCTATCTCATCACCTATCCCCTTGTCGGATTCGCCAGCAGCGCAATCGGCATTGGCCCCACGATTACTATCTGCACTCTCATCGCCGGTGGTGCGGCCATCATGGCAGCCAGCATCTGGTGGACCAATCCTTGCACCGCCCCACACCGCACCCGCAAACACCTAGCCACCGCATAACCCTCCACATACGCGCAAGGCGCGCACCCCACACTAAAAGCGGGGCACGCGCCTCATTAGAGAATCCGGACTAAATGGGCAGATTGCCCTCAATCATGTCCACCAAGTCATCATCATCGGTATCGGTCTGGGGGCTGAAGCGACCCAGCACCTCACCGTCCTCGCTGACCAGGAACTTCTCGAAGTTCCAGTGCACATCTTCCCCACCGGTCTGCTCTTTAAGGTAGCTAAACAGCGGGTGCGCATTCTCACCATTGACGTCAGCTTTTTTCAACAGCGGGAACCCCACCCCAAAGTTCGCGGTACAGAACTCAGCGATTTCCTCATCACTGCCCGGCTCCTGGGCGCCGAACTGGTTGCACGGCATACCAATGACAAACAAACCCCGGTGCGCGTACTGCTCAAACAGGCCTTGCAAGCCCGCGTACTGCGGCGTCAAACCACACTCACTGGCAGTGTTGACGATCAACAGCAAGTGGCCCTGCCAATCCGCCATGGTGGTGTCAACACCATTGTTCAAGGTCACTTCAATGTCATAAAAACTCATACGCCCCATCGTAACGACCAACCCCCACCCGCGCAGGCCAAACACCACCCGGCGCGACGGTAGGAGCCACCACGCTTAGCTTCCCAAATGGTCCCGGTGTATTGCGTCTTTCAGGGGCCGGCGGCTGCGCCACCCGAAACGTTCCAAGTCTGGTACTTCCTCTAAATGGGTCACTGGCCCCAGGCATAGCCACGCGATTGGTCGTACTGGTTGTTTGCATCCGACGAAATCGGCGAGGAATTCTTCTTGGTAGAAACTGACCCAGCCCACGCCTAAGCCTTCAGCGGTGGCTGCTAGCCATAGGTTTTGGATGGCCAGCGCGGCAGACATTAGTCCCGTTTCGTCGATGGTGTGGCGGCCCAGAATGTGCGGTCCTCCGCGGGTGGGGTCGTAGGTCACCACCACGCCTAGGCCTGATTCCCTGATGCCTTCGACTTTGATGGGGTTGAAGACGTCTTTGCGTGGTTCTGGCAGGCTTTCGGCAAAGGCTTGGCGTCGGGTCGCTACGTGGGTTGCGAACTCGGCGAGGCGCTGTGGGTCGTCGATGAGCACGAAGTCCCAGGGGTGGGAGTTGCCCACGCTGGGGGCGCTGTGCGCCGCAGTGAGTACCCGCATCAGTACCTGTTCGTCGAGTTTTTCGCCCGTGAATTCAGCGCGCACATCTCGGCGTTTGGCAATGGTGTCGTATACGGCGCGGATTTCGGGGGCGAGGGAGGAAAAATCGGTGCTGGTCACGCATTTAAGCCTATGCCCGTCCAACAAGCTGGTGCATGTCGGAACGGACATTCAACTCATCTGGAATAGGCCGTGCTAGCGGGGGCGGTTGCCGAAGTCGAGGTGGCTATCAACCCAGCGGATGGGTTCTCCTAGCAAGGCTTTGAGGTTTTCTTCTTCCTCGATTTCGTTGAGGGATTTTTGTACGGCGCGGCCTTTGGAGTTCTGGCTGCCGCCACGGCCTCCTGCTAAGGGGGCACCGCCGACCATTGGGGTTGCGCGCCCAGCCCCGTTGCCCGCGCCCGCACCAGTGTTTGTAGCGCCAGTTGCTCCGCCACCGGTACCCGAGGCTACTCCGCTGCCGCCGGTGGCAAGTCCACCGCCGAAGGCTCCGCGCGCCCCGGATGACAGACCAGCACTGCTTCGTGATCCGCCGAGTGCGCCGCCAGAAATACCCCGTCCAGCAGCACCACCTACTGCGCCCAAGGTCGGTGTGCCGCGTAGCGACGGGCGCGAACCGTGCGCACCGCCGCTGCTTCCGGTGCTTCCGCCTAGTACTGGGTTCAGCGATGCCCGATGAGCACCTGCGCCACGGAGTCCACCGGGAACGATGCCGGCACCCATAGCACCAATACCCGGCGCGCCAACCCCGTTTACGTTTGTGCCGCCAACGGCACCCAGTCGGCCGGATCCGAGCTCAGGGGTTCGGAGTTCTGCGGGGTTCAAACCCCGGGCTGCCAGGCCTCCAAGGCCGGCTGCCCCAGCCCGCCCAAGCCCCGGGGTGATGGGTACCGGGTTGAGCGATACGCCCGATCCGCCGCCACCGATGCGGCCGACTCCCCCACCGGTGCCGACGCCACCTGCGGGGTTCAGTGGGGAAATGGTGCCAGTTCCGTTACCGACTCCAGGGATGGTTGCTGGGTTAAGCCCGACGGTGGCGCTTGCGGCTTGGGTGCCGATGCCTTTGAGGTCGCCCAGGTTGCTTTCGACCCCGGCGAACTGCCCTTGGGTTGCGCCACCAGTTACACCCGGGGCGTTGACTGCGCCCGATAGGGCCGAAGCACCGGTTACGGGTTTGTTCTCGGTGGCTTTGATACCGCCCTTGCCGTTGCCTTTAGCGTGGGCGGCCAAAGCGATTTCCCCACCACCGCCGCCGGATCCGGGCATGGTCATCAAGTTGTTGATTGGGGGCACTGCTTCTTGCAGAGCACCATCGAAGTAGCTGATGAATTCGCCTAACAACTGCCGTTTAGCGGCTTCCCTTTCCTCGGGGTCTTCGATCAGCGCAACTTGTAACAGTGCGTCGTCGACGGTGGCTTGGCCCGCACTGTGAATAGAGACCATAGCGTCGGAGTAGCCAGCCATGGTGGATGCATTGGAGGCAAATACTGCTCCGGCATCGGCGATTTCTGTAATTCGCGCAGCCGCGTTTTCGATGGCTTCACCTTCGTTGGCTGCCAGGATGTCACTAGCGATAGAGCGGATGTCTTCAGACAGCTCGGTAGCTTGCGTCGACAGATCACGCCAAGCTTCACCAATAGCGGCAAGCGCCCCGGTGTCGGTGGCAGCAAATGCGGAAGACAGTGATTCCAGGCTGAAGCCACCGGCGGAAGGACGAGCGAACGGAAAGTCTTGGAAGTCTGGAGCGGGGCGTTCAGGAAATGTGATTTGGTCTTTGAGGCTGGTGCTTAAGCCACCGAACAGCTTGTCGAGACCTTGGCTCGTCACAAAGTCCTGTTGAGCGAAGGCGCTGTTGGTTGATCGCAGACCATCGCGGAACCAAGCGATTTGCTGAGCATAGGTTCGGAGCACTTCGAGCGCTGAACCAACACTTCCTCTGAGCACATTGCCGTGACTCTCTGTCAACTCATCCAGCCCAGGCACCGAAGACAACCGCCCCCTGAAATTGGAGTGGTGTTTAAGGTGCACAATTTCCTCTGCCCTGAAATATCCGTCGTCCGCACGTTTGATAGCAGCTTCAAAACGCTCAGGGTCAATTTTTAAGCTCAAAATAACCTCCAACTCGAGTTGCGTTTAATGGTGGTCAAATACGTAGATTGACCTCCATAACTCTCAGACGCAGATCCTCAAGACTTTGGTTCGTCGATCAACTGAGGTTCAAGCACCAGCAGGTCCGACATCATTTGCGCGACGGTTGCACAATAACGCTGCACGTCATTCTCTCCATATGGGCCGACGTACCCAACCCCCAACCGCCCCCTCCCCGTGTCAACCGAAGCTTGGCAGTTGTCTTTGATATCTGTTCCGTCGGTGAAATCTAGAAAATACACTCTGGAACTGAGTTCAATGACAGGCATGAAATTAATTAATAAGCCTTTTGCAACTACATCTTCTTTGGTGACTTCGTCCGAAACCAGGCTGTAGTATCCCTGGCCCCCTTCTCCCCTAAACAAGCACGAACTAAAATTCCCCTCCCCCGACTCAACACCGTCTTCCTCGGCGAAACGGTTTGTTAATCCGATTTCGTCAAGGATTTTTTGATCGATTTCCCGGCACGGCCTAATGAAGGAAGTGACCCCGGAGAGATCAGTTTCTTGCCCAGAGCCATTGTCTTGTGTCGCATGAACGGTTACAGGTTCAGACGTTCGGGTTTCGTTTGTTGTTGAGGTTTTCGCGCAACTAGCGAGTGCTGTTGAGCTGCCGATAATGGCGACCAGTAATACGCTGACCCTTGCCTTCTTGTTTTCCCCTAAAAATTTCATGTCCTATTGATAGCAAAAAGAAAACCCCTCGTCAGCGTTTTCAGCTGGCGAGGGGTGAACTGGCTGTGGGTTACAGCACCAGTCCGAAGACGGGGACGGCCAGGAAGTAGGTGACGATGGTGATCAGGACGATACCGATGAGGTTCAGCCACAGGCCACCGCGGACCATTTCGTTGATCTTGACGTAACCGGAACCGAAGGCGATGGCGTTCGGCGGGGTTGCGACGGGGAGCATGAATGCACAGGTTGCGGCCAGGGCGACCGGGATGCACAGCAGCATGACGTTGTTCGGGGTGGCCTCGGTCAGGCCGATACCGACGGCGACGCCGCCCATGATGGGCAGGAAGGCTGCGGCGGTAGCGGTGTTGGAGGTGAACTCAGTCAGGAAGATGATGATGGCTGCGATGGCGGCGATCAGCAGGATGGTCGGCAGGCTGGACAGGCCCTTTGCCTGCTCACCGATCCACAGGGACAGGCCGGATTCCGAGAACATCTTCGACAGTGCCAGGCCGCCGCCGAACAGGAGCAGCACGTCCCAGGGGAGCTTGGAGGCGGTTGCCCAGTCGATGAGGCGCACACCCTTCTTCAGGCGGGTGGGGATCATGAACAGCAGCATGGCTGCGGTCATGCCGATGGCGGCGTCGGCGATGGCGAGGTCGCTGTCGGTTTTCTTGAGGATGATCGGGATGAAGACCCAGCTCAGTGCGGCGCCGAGGAAGATGATGGCGGTCATGACTTCGCCGCGGCCCATCTTGCCCATGTCGTCGAGTTCTTTCTTGATGAGCTCGCGGCCGCCGGGAATGTCGTTCATTTCGGGCTTGAAGACGGTGACCAGAACGAGCCAGGCGATGATGAGGAAGACGACTGCCAGGGGCACGCCGACCATCATCCAGCGGCCGAAACCGATGACGATGTCGTGGGATTCCTGCAGGTAGCCCTGGAGTAGGGCGTTCGGCGGGGTGCCGATGATGGTGCCCAGGGAGCCAATGGAGGCCGAGTAGGCGATGCCGAGCATGAGTGCGGTGGAGAAGTTCTTGAGCTTTTCCACACCACCCATGATGTCGGCGGTCAGCATGACAATCGACAGGCCGATCGGCAGCATGACGACTGCGGTTGCGGTGTTGGACACCCACATGGACAAAAAGCCGGTGGCCAGCATGAAGCCCAGGACTAGCTGCTTGGGCTTGGTGCCGACTGCGAGCACCACGATCAGCGCGAGTCGGCGGTGGAGGTTCCAGCGCTGCATGGCCAGGGCGAGGATGAAGCCGCCCATGAACAGGAAGATGGTGGGGGATGCGTACTGTCCGGACAGTTTGCCGAAGGCGATGGTCTGGGACAGCGGGAAGATCACCAGCGGCACCAGGGCGGTGGCCGCCAGCGGGATGGCTTCGGTCATCCACCAAATACCCATGAGCACCGCGGTGGCTGCGGTGATGCGCAGTGCACCGTCGGTGAAGGGGGTTTCCGCATCGGGGTTGAGTGCGTTGACGGTGTCAACGGCGGAGTGCGGGAAGATGTAGTAGATGATGATGGCGGCAATAACGCCGGCCACCATGCCGATGCCGTGGCGGCGAACTGGGTGTTCGCCGACGCCTTCGGCCTGCTCCAGGTAGTCCATGACCGAGTGGTCATTGAGGTTTTCGTCGGTGTGCTGATGCACCTGGGGGGACATGTGGGGCACCTCCTTTTCTTGCAAGGTGTCGTGTGTGGCGCGCTGCGCCGCAGTGTGCTGTGTAGTACTGGAAGCAAATTGCCACAACCAAAGGCGCCCGCCCCACCGTGTACAGGCTGCACCCGCTTGGGTGAGCTTGTGATTCCGCCGTCTCCCCCATCGCGCGCCCGGCTGGGGCGCGTCTGCGATGTGTGGCGCTGTCGTCGCCCGCCCCAGCCAGGCGGCTTGGGTGGGCGCGGTGAAAACGTGCACGCGGGGCGCTTTGTCCGCATCGGGCGGGTGAAACCATCGGTGCCGGTGTGGGCCGATGGGTGGTGCGGGCTGACCCGTACCCCGTACTGTGGTTGGTGCCCACAATGGGGGTGCGTGCAGGTTGGCGAAAAACCTTTGGGTGAAGTTATTTGCTTGGTTTCCCCATTCCACGTAGGCGGCAGCGCGTGAGCTGGAATAAACCTCTTAAAAAGTTAGTACACACATGGGGGTACTGTCTCCCAGAGTTCCTTTAAGCAGTAGATTCGATACCTAATTGTTACGTGACACAGTGTGGCGAATTTTGTGACAGGCTCCACATCTGTGAATTTTTCGGGATCACCACGTTTCTATTCATGCAGTTCATGCCCTTTTTGCCCCTAGGCGTGGTGGCTTGCCGCCATGCGAAAAGTTAATATCTGGCACAAAATTGACATGCCCCCACTTCACCCACACAGGCTACCCCCTCAACACCCCCGCCGACCCCCGGCGGCCGATACACTCCCCCACCCCACACCGGAACCGAATAGCATTCACCCCCGATTTTCACCACAACATTGTTGCGAAAATGTTGGGGTTGGAAAACCGGGGGTGAAAACCGCAACTACTCCGTCAGACCGGTGATCTGGTTGATCATCCACGCATACTCAAACGCGGCCTGGCGCCAGGAGTCATAGCGACCGGAGACACCACCGTGGCCAGCAGCCATCTCCGTTTTCAGCAGGAACTGCCCACCCGTTGCGGTAGCGCGCAGCTTCGCGATCCACTTGGCCGGCTCCACATACAAAACGCGGGTGTCGTTAATGCTGGTGACCGCCAAAATGTTGGGGTACTGCTTAGCTTCCACGTTCTCATAGGGGGCGTAGGAGGCCATGTAGTCATACACCTCCACCTCCGCCAGCGGGTTGCCCCACTCGTCCCACTCAGTGGCAGTCAGCGGCAGCTCCGGCATCAACATGCTGGTCAGCGGATCCACAAAGGGCACTGCGGCGTGGATAGCGTGGAAGTACTCGCCACCCATGTTGGCGACCGCGCCCATGAGCAACCCGCCGGCACTACCACCGGATGCCACCATCTGCTCCCGGGTGGTCACGCCACGGCGCAGCAGATCCTTGGCCACCGCGATGAAGTCGGTGAAGGTGTTCTTCTTCGTCACCGTCTTGCCGGTGTCGTACCAGCCGCGCCCCATCTCCCCGCCGCCGCGCACGTGGGCGACCGCAAAAATGATGCCGCGATCCATCAGCGACATCCGGATCAGGGAAAACGCCGGATCAATGGAGTGCTCATAGGAGCCGTAGCCATAAAGCAGCACCGGGTTCGGCTGGCCCAGATCCAAATCCGCGCGGTGCACCAGCGACACCGGGATGCGCACCCCGTCTTCCGCGGTCACCCACAACCTGGTGGAGGTGTATTCGCTCGGGTCGTAGCCGCCGATCACTTCCTGCTGCTTGAGCACAATCCGCTCGCCGGTGGCCGGATCCAGCTGGTACAGGGTGCCCGGGGTGGTGAAAGAGCCGTAGCTGATGCGCAACACTTGCGCATCCCACTCCGGGTTCGCGCTCATCCCGCAGGTATACAGCTCCTCGTCGAAGTCGATTTGCTCGAAAGTGCCAAACAGCTTCGCCACCGACCCCTCGGCAGCATCCGGGTTGGGGGCACCGTGCTTGAGATCCATGATCGCCAACCGGCCAATGCCGCCGGCACGATAGCCCAACGCCAGGTAGTCGCGGAAGGGATCAATGCCCTCGATGCGCACATCATCGCGGTGCGGCACCAAGGTGTGGGACTGGTCGAACTCCAGCTTTTCGCCCACCTTGTTCACACTCACGGCAAAGTTCGGACCGAAAGCGTTGTGGGTGACCACCCAATAATCCTCGCCGGCGACCTGCACATGATCGACGTCGTATTCCAGGCCGGATTCGCGTTCGCGGATAAGCGTCAACTCCCCTTCCGGATCATCCGCATTCAGGTAATACACCTCGCTGGTGATCTTCGAGCCAGCCGCCACCAGCAGGAACTTTTCACTGCGGGTGGTGCCCACCCCCAACCAAAAACGCTCATCGTCTTCCTGGAAGACCAGCACATCGTCTGCCACATCGGTGCCGAGCTTGTGGCGCCAAATCTGGTACGGGCGCCAGGCCTCATCCACGCGGGTGTAGAAGAAGTAATCATCACCCAGCCAGGTGCCGCCCCCGTCGATGTTTTCCAGGCGGTCAGGTAGCAGCTCACCGGTTGCTAGGTCTTTAAACACCAGGGTGTAGCGCTCATCGCCGGCGGTATCGGTGGAGTAGGCCAGCACCGTGCCCGAATCGTTCGGGGTGGAGGTGCCCATGGCGAAAAAGTCGTGCCCCTCGGCCAGCTCGTTACAGTCCAGCAGCAGCTGCTCGCCCGGCAGGGGCTTTTCCGGATCAACCGTGGGAGGAACCTCGTCGGCAGCCCCGGTGGCCTTCACCCGGGAGACCATCCCGTAGCTTTTGCCTTCCTGGGTGCGGGTGAAGTACCACCAGCCGCGGATACGGGTCGGCACCGACATGTCGGTTTCTTTCACCCGGTTTTTCAGCTCGGTGAAAAGGTTTTCCCGCAAGTTGGCAAGGTGCGCGGTTTGGGCCTCGGTGTAGGCGTTTTCCGCATCCAGGTAGTCGCGGACCTCCTGCGAGGCCTTTTCACGCAACCACTCATAATCGTCGACAAACTCGCGGCCGTGGTGGCTGCGCACAATCGGGCGCTTGGCGGCGACCGGGGCGGTGACTTCAGCGAAAGAATTCGAGGCATTAGACATGCCGACCATCCTACGCACCAGCGGCCACCCCGCACCGAAGCAAGACAACCGCACAACCAAAAACCCACCGGCCTGTAAAGGCTGGTGGGTTCGCGCTGAGCGGTTAGGACGCTAGCTGGTTGAGGTAGTCCTCAAAACTCTGGCCGGTGATCTTTTCATAGGCATCCACGTACAGGGCGCGGGTCGCGGCCACCACCTCTTGCGGAAGCGAGGGGATGTTGTCCCAGTCGGTGGTGTTGGCTGCCACCCAGTCGCGCACATACTGCTTATCGAAGCTGGGCTGGGGCTGGCCTTCCTGGTACTTATTGGCCGGCCAGTAGCGGGAGGAATCCGGGGTGAGGACCTCGTCGGCCAGCACCAGCTGGCCGTTTTCGTCGCGCCCGAATTCGAACTTGGTGTCCACCAGGATGATGCCGGCTTTCTCCGCGATGGCTGCGGCCTGGGAGTAGATCGACAAGGTGGCGTCGCGCAGCTGTTCGGCGGATTCGCGCCCCAGCTTGTCGACCATGTACTCGAAGGAGACGTTTTCGTCGTGATCGCCGAGCTCCGCCTTGGTGGCCGGGGTGAAAATCGGCTCCGGCAGCTTGGATGCCTCAGTAAGCCCTTCGGGAAGTTCGATGCCGCACACCGTGCCGGTCTGGCGGTATTCCTTCAACGCACTACCGGTCAGATAGCCGCGGGCCACGCACTCGAAGGGCACCATGTCGAGCTTTTTGACCAGCATGGCGCGGCCGCGCGCCTCGCGCGGGATGCGCTCATCATCCAACTCGCCTGCCAGGTGGTTGGGGAAGTCGATGGTGTCGAAGAAGAACTTGCTCATCCCGGTGAGGATCTTGCCCTTGTCCGGGATGGGGGTGTCGAGGATGTAGTCGAACACGCTGATGCGGTCAGAGACCACCATCAGCAATGTGTCCGGATCGACGGAGTAGATTTCGCGTACTTTGCCGGCGGCGATGCGCTCGTAATCATTTAAGCTGCTCACGTGTTCCCACTGTAGTGGTGCCGGTTGCCAGATAGCGTCTGCGCGGGGTTAACCCCTACCCCCCGTAGTGCCTTTCTGTCCCACCCATCCAGCGCCGCAACCGGGTGGGTTAGCTGGTGTGCCCGGCGCGCAGTTCGCGGGCGGTGGTGGCGATGTCGTGGATGTCCATGGTGGGCAGGTAGCACTTGACAACGGCTAGCCCGATGGCGGGGAGGGTGAGTTCGTCTTCGTAGAGCAGTACCCAGTTGTGGTGTTGGGGGCGGAATTTTTTCTTGAAGCTGGCCAGGGAGCGGAAGCCGTAGAGGGGTTCCATGGTTTGGCCGATGTAGTCCAGCAGGTTATCCAGGGGGCTGGGTTGGTGGGTGTCGCCGGGGGTGGGTTCGTGGGCCAGGGGTGCGCCGGAGAGACTGATGAAGTCGAGGCCTTCCTCGTGGGCGCTGATGGCGGCTTCGGCGATGAGGTATTCGACGACGGGGCGGAAGCCTTCGGCGTCGCGGCGCATGAAGTCGAGGACGAGTCCGCGGGTGTGCCCGTTGTTTTTGGTTTCGAGCCAGCTGGTGATGCCGTGGAGGTGGCCTGTGTCGTCGACGGCGATCAGCAGGCGGGCGTTTTTAAGTTCGTTGATGCCGCCGAGGGTGAATCCCATTTCGGGCAGTGCTTTGTCGCTGACCCATTGTTCGGAGAGTTCGATGATTTTTTCGCGCATGCCGCTTCCGGCTTCATCCCAGGTGGTCCAGGTGGCGGTGATGTTTTCTTTGGTGGCGCGGTTGCGGGCGGTGCGGATGTCTTGGAATTTTTTGCCGGTGAAGGCGACGGTGTCGCTGGTGGGGATGATGGATTCTTGGGCGACTTGGACGGGTTTGTAGCCGGGGCGGGTGAAGGTGTCGGGTACGGAGTACCAGGCCACTGTGAGTCCTTGTTCGCTGGCGTAGTTTTCGAAGCCTTGGGCGGCGTCGTGGCGGATGCTGTCGATGTCGTGGGGGTTGTCGGTGTGGGCGATGACGGGTTCGCCGAGGGTGACGGCGATGCCAGCGTGGATGCGGTAGGCGACGTAGGCGAGGGCAGGTGTTTGATCGGGCTGGTGGTGTTGCGGTGTGGGGGTGTGGAACCAGTAGTGGTTGCCGTCCCATAGGGTCATGGCGCTTAAGTGGTCGCCGGTGCCGGATGTGAAGATGCGGCGGGCTTGGTTCTGGCTGTGTGGGGGTCGGGGGGTGTCGATGAGGGCGAGGTAGATGATGATGGCGAGCCCGCACCAGAAGATGATTGTGGGGGTGGCGGTGGCGGCCCAGGCGGCGGCGCCGTGGGGTAGGTGGGTGCGGGTGTGGCCGATGGCGTGGGGCAGGATGACGCGGCCGAAGTCGGCTGTGGTCCAGGTGGGGGTGAAGTGGTGGCGCAGGATGAAGCTGCTGGCCGCCCAGAGGGTGTAGGTGGCGGCGGTGAGTGCGGCGGTGGCGGCTAGTGCCCGTGTGGTGCGGGTGGAGGGGATGGTGAACAGGGTTTTGGTGGCCAGCAGCAGGATGAGTGCAAGGGTGCTGGGTAGCACGGCGCCGAGGGCGTCTGTGATATCGAGTGCGGTGGTGGGGTTGGTGTCGGCGAGTGCTGTGGTGAGGATGCTCAGGGCGATGAGGTGGCTGGTGAGCATGAGCCACCAGGCCAGTCGGCGCCCGCGCCCGAGGCCTAGGGCGATGACGGCGACGACGATGAGGGGGAGGATGTTGGTGGCCATGCTGGCGGTGTAGCTGAAGGCGTTGCCGGCGAGCAGGTGGGTGCAGCCGCTGGTGGGTTGGTGGGGGTTTCCGGCCCATCCGGCCTGTTCGGCGCAGATGCGGATGGCTTCGTTGCGGCTGAGTGCGTCCGCGCCGGTGAGCAGCATGGAGTTGTGGAAGATGCCGCTGCCGCCGGGGATGGTGGCGGTGATGACGGGCCCGGCGAGGGTGGCGAGTTGGGCGGTGGCGATGAGGATGCGGGCTTCGCGGCGGGAGGTGCGGGGGCGGCTAAAGCCGCGGCCGGCGTGGAGTTGCCCGGCGATAATGCCGGTGGTGGTGCCGGCGATGAGGGGGAAGTCGGAGAGGGTGCCGCTAAACAGCAGGAGGGTGGCGGCGAGAGTGAGGGTGCCGATGCGGATGCGGCGGCGCCATAGGGCGCTGAAGTGGGCGCTAGCAAAGGTAGCGGTGAAGAAGATCCAGGGCCAGGGGGTGAGGTAGAGCTCGTGGTGGAATTCTTCAGCCCAGCGCCCGCCGGCTTGGGAGACCACCCACGCCGCCCCGAGTCCTATGGTGGCGCTGATGAGTTGTCCGCAGACGATGACGATGCAGGTGGTGGTGGGGCCGAGTTTTTTCGCCGCCGGGTAGAGCAGCACAAAGATCCATAGGGCGCTGAAGATGCTGCCGATGATGGTGGCGTCGGTGAGTCCCGCGGTGAGAAGTTGCCACCAGTCAGGGGTGAGGGTGGCGGCGAAGTCGAAGGGGAGGAACCTGGCGGCCACGATGACGATGAGGGACAGGACTGCGATCAGCATGGGGTGGGGTTGTCTTCCGCGCTGGTGTGGTGGGTGCGCTGTGGGGGGCGCGTGGTGTGGTCTATGGAAAAACTGTATCGCTTAAAGCCCGGTGGGTGGGGCACTGTTGGGTTGTGGGGTGGGGTGTGTGGGCATGTTTTAAGGCCCTTTGGTGCCAGCGGTGCTGCGCCAAAGGGCCTTAAATGTGGGGTTGGTGCCTCAAGGGCTGCGCGGGGTTTAGCGCAGGGAGAGGAACATTTTTTCGAGTTTTTTGCTGTCGACGGATTCGCCGGTGGGATCATGCCGGAAGCATTCCTTCATCCCGTGGGTGATGATGGTGAATCCGGCCCGGTCCACGGCGCTGGAGACAGCGGCGATTTGGGTGACGATGTCTTCGCAGGGTCGGCCTTCTTCAATCATGCGGATGACGGCTGCGAGTTGTCCGTTGGCGCGTTTGAGTCGGGTGAGTGCCGGCTTGACGGTTTCTGGATCGATTTCCATCGAGGGTGTCTTCCCCTTTCGAATCCTTTTTGTGCGCGGCCAGCCACATCATCTTCGGCCGGCCGGTGAGACTTAAAGGTTATCTGAATGCGGGCGCGGGCTGTACTTGGGTTACCCGCGCCGCCGTTTTGCAGGCGGTGGTGACTTCGGCATCCGCGCGGCGGGTGTTTAGGCGCTGCGCTGGCGTTTTGCATCCATTGCGGCCCAGGTTTTGTAGCCGCCGGCCAGGTTTTTGGCGCCGATGCCGTACCCGGCGAGCAGGCACACGGCGCTGTGACCGCGTACGCCGACGGCGCAGTGCACGATGAGATCTTTGCCGCCGGCGAGTTCGCGGATGGCTTCGATGTTGTCGCGCAGGGCGTCGAGTTCGATGTTGGTGGCGCCGGGGATGTTGCCGGCGGCGTATTCGCCGGGGGTGCGCACATCGAGGATTTTGTGCCCGTCGGCGACCATGGTGTCCATGGTGAAAATGTCGACGGTGTCGGATACCCCGGCGAGCATGTTGTCGGCCACGAATCCGAGCATGGTGACGGGGTCTTTGGCGAGCCCGAATTGGGGCGCGTAGGCCAGGTCGATGCCGGCCAGGTCGGTGACTTTGAGCCCGCCGGCGATGGCGGTGGCGAGCACGTCGATGCGCTTGTCCACGCCCTCGCGGCCGACGGCCTGGGCGCCGAGGATGCGGTAGGTGTCGGCGTCGAAGACGAGTTTGAGCGACATTTGGGTCGCCCCCGGGTAGTAGGTGGCGTGGTTGAAGGGGTGGGTGTGGATGGTGCGGTAGTTCACGCCGCGGGCTTTGGCGGTGCGCTCATTCCACCCGGTGCAGGCGGCGACCAGCCCGCCGACGCCGACGATGGCGGTGCCGAGCACCCCGATGCGGCCGCGGCTGTCGGCGTCCCCGGCGCGGCCGGCCAGTTCGGTGGCGGGTGCCAGGCCGGCGATGATGTCGGCGACGGTGCGGCCGTCGCGGTTGGCGCTGTTGGCGAGCGGCACGTGGACGCTGGCGTTGTCGAGGCGGTCGCGTTTGGCGACGGCGTCGCCGACGGCGTACACGTCGGCCAGGTTGGTGCGGTGCTGCTCATCAACGAGGATGCCGCCGCGCTGGTCGAGTTCGATACCGGCGTTTTTCGCCAGCTCCGTGTCGGCACGCACGCCGACCGCGGCGACCACCAGGTCGGCGGGCAGCTCCTCGCCGTTGTCGAGTTGCACGTGGGTGTCGGTAATTCCCGTGGCCATCTGGCCGGTGCGCACCGCCACGCCCATCTCCACCAGGTGGTTGTCGACCATGGCCGCCATTTCCTCATCCAGCGGGGCAAGGATCTGCGGGGCTGCTTCCACCAGGGTGACCGCGATGCCGCGGGCGTGCAGGTTTTCGGCCAGTTCCAATCCGATGAACCCACCACCCATGATCACCGCGGTTTTCGGCTTGTCATCCAGCACGCCCACCAGCTGGTCCACGTCGTCGATGTTGCGCAAGGACTTCGCCCGCTCAATGCCGGGGATCGGCGGCAGGAAAGGCTTCGCCCCCGGGGCAAGCAGCAAGGCGTCATAGGCGATGGTTTCTTCACCATGTGCCGTGGACACGGTCAGGGTTTTCGCGTCCGCATCAATGGCGGTGGCTTCCGTGCCGACCCGCACATCCAGGTTGAAGCGCGCTTTGAGGCTTTCCGGGGTTTGCAGCAGCAGCGCGCCCCGGTCCGCAATCACCCCGCCCGCATAGTAGGGCAGGCCGCAGTTAGCGAAGGAGACGTACTGGCCTTTTTCGACGACGATGATTTCGGCGTCTTCCATCAGGCGGCGCAGGCGGGTGGCCGCGGACATGCCGCCGGCGACCCCGCCGACGATGACGATGCGTGTGGTGTTCGAATCCATGGTGAAAATCAACCCCTTAAGGGAGGTAGGTGACAGCCGGGCTAGACCTGGGGGAAAAATCCAGCAAGGATTTTTTCCCGCAGGTGCCCGCCCGGCCGTGGAGAAGAGATGTGAAGAAGAAAAAATGTAAGCGATCGGCTACACACCACAACCGGTGCTGCATGCTGCCAGGCCACCGGCTGCGACCACAGTACTAGCCGCCGAGCAGGCGGGAGAGGAAACCGCCGCCGGAGGTGCGCTCACAGGTGCACTGCTGGTTTTTCGGAACGTTGCGCATGACCTGGTCGACGTGCTGGCCGCAGCCAGCCCAGGTGGTCTTGCCGCACTTCTTGCAGGTAACGGGACGGCACATGAGAAAACTCCTTGGGTGAACTGTTCAAAGACGCATACGGCAGGTGGGCTGCACCTAACCACCCCGCCTTAATGACAATGGATACCTGTCGCGGCGGGAGCACTGGGCGCACATTCCATGCACCCCACACCACACAAGCTATACCCCCCGGGGTATATCGTCAAGGGGTTTTGCCCTTTTCCTTTACTCCCCCACCCCCATCACCCACACCCCACACTAGCGCCCACACACCCCACGCTTAGTGGAAACGCACCCACCCACCCCCACCCCTCACCCCAAAAGCTACCCCCCAAAAAACCAACCGGCACCCCACCGCCCCACCACGGCGGAGAACCGTCTTGTGCGTCTTTTGTGTCTTAGGACGTTTCAGGGCGCTCAAGGGCGTTTAAGGACGCTGCGCCCGCTCCACCACAAAATCCAAGTACATATGAAACGCCTCCCGCCACGTCTGATAACTATGCCCACCCGGCACCGTCACAAAGGTCGTATCCATCCCCGCCCCAAGAGCCAAAACATTGATCTTTTTCAGCGCCTCAACCGCCTCCGGATCGGACTCGCCAGCAACAAAACGACCCGCAATCCCCCGATAGGTGTCCTTACCCTGCGCCGCCTCCAACAAATCCACCGGATTCACCGCACGAAACGCCGCCTCATCACCACCAAAAAACGCCTGCACCGTCTGCTCATGCGTACCAATCGACGGCTCCCACTGGCCCGAAAAATCCAAAAACGTGTCATACACCTGCGGGTGATTCGTCACCACCTGCAACGCACACGTCCCCCCATAAGACAAACCCCCAATCGCCTTACGCCGATCACTAACCCGGAACTTACGCTCCAACTCCGCCGGCACATCCACCGCCAAATACGTCTGCACCTTATCCTTCGGGCCATCCACACAAATCGGATTACCCAAAAAAGACCCCGTCGCATCCACACTGACCACAATCGGCGCAAACCCACCATGATCCAACTGATACTCATCCAAAGTGTTCTCCGCCCCACCAGAACCAAACCACTGCACCGGACGGCCCGGATTACCCGCCATCAACACCAACAACGGAAAATCCTTCCCCCGATTCTCCGGGGCAAAATACGCCGGCGGCACATACGCCTTAGCCGGACGCGCATGAAAACCAGACTTCTCACCCGGAAGATCCAACGTCACCAACGCCCCCACCGGGCGGCCATCAATCATCGGCACCGAATCAGGCAACTGCGCATAAGAGACCTCCACCGCCTTCGGCGCAGGATCCAAAGACTCCAACGTGGGGTACTGCTGGTAGGAAAAATTCGCCACCGCCAAACCACACACAATCGCCACCACCGCAGCCAACCCCACCGGAATGCGGCGGCCACGCTGCGCAATCGCCGCAGCCACCACAAACGCCGCCACACCCCCAGCAACATAAATCTCCAGCGGAACATGATCCGGGAAAGGCTTCCACACCACCTCGAGCACCAACCACACCAGCACAGTGGTCACCACAGCACCAACAGCAGCCTTCACCGTCGCACGCCGCAACTGCGGATGCAGCACAGCATGCAACGCCACCAGCGCCGCCAGCGCCAACAAACCAAACACCACCCAGTGGGCGTGCACACCGGTGATGGAGGCGCTCAACAACTCCCGCATTACAAAATGTCACCCGGGCAGTACTCAGCGGCACCCGGATGCGCAGCCTTCAACTGCTCCACCCGAGCCAACACCCGATCCACCTGACCAGTCGCATCACCAATAAACGCCGCCCGATCAGCCAACGCCTCGTCCAACTGCGCCTTCGACAACGGCATCCGCTCATCAGCAGCCAAACGATCAATCAAATCCTGCTCGCCACCGTTTTCGCGCATATTCAACGCCACCGCAACCGCATGCTCCTTAATCAACTCGTGGGCAGTCTCACGACCAACCCCCGCACGCACCGCAGCCATCAAAATGCGCGTCGTCGCCAAGAACGGCAAATAACGCTCCAGCTCACGGTCAATCATCGCCGGGAACGCCCCAAACTCATCCAGCACCGTCAAAAACGTCTCAAACATGCCATCGATGGTGTAGAACGCATCCGGCAAAGCCACACGGCGCACCACCGAACAGAACACATCCCCCTCATTCCACTGCTGGCCAGCCAAATCAGCCACCATCGACATATAGCCGCGCAGCAAAATCTGCATCCCGCCCACACGCTCACAGGAACGGGCATTCATCTTGTGCGGCATCGCAGAAGAACCAACCTGGCCCTCCTTGAACCCCTCCGTGACCGTCTCATTACCCGCCATCAAACGAATCGTGTGCGCCAACGACGACGGACCCGCCCCCAACTGCACCAACGCAGAAATCGCATCAAAATCCAACGAGCGCGGATACACCTGGCCCACCGAATCAAACACCCGATCAAAGCCCAAATGCTTCGCAATCGACGCCTCCAGCTGCGCCAGATTCTCCTCCCCGCCAAGCAAATCCATCATGTCCTGAGAAGTACCCATCGGGCCCTTAATACCGCGCATCGGATACCGCGCCAACAGCTCCTCCGCACGCTGCACCGCCACCAACATCTCATCAGCAGCAGAAGCAAAACGCTTACCCAACGTCGTCGCCTGGGCAGCCACATTGTGCGAACGGCCAGCCATCACCAACGACTGATACATCGCAGCCCGGCGCGCAATCCGATCCAACACCGCCACAGACTTCTCCACCACCAGGCGCAACGCCGAATGGATCTGCAGCTGCTCGACATTCTCCGTCAAATCACGGCTCGTCATGCCCTTATGGATGTGCTCGTGCCCAGCCAACGCATTGAACTCCTCAATACGCGCCTTCACATCATGACGGGTCACCTTCTCACGAGCCGCAATCGAAGCAAGATCAACCTGATCCACCACCCGCTCATAATCAGCAATCGCCGACGCCGGAATCTCCACCCCCAGCTCAGCCTGCGCCCGCATCACAGCGATCCACAGCTTGCGCTCGGCAATGATCTTGTTCTCCGGGGCCCAAATATCGACCATCGCCGCAGAAGCGTAACGGCCAGCCAAAACGTTAGGGGTGCTCATGAGTTCTTTATCCATTCCTGCATACGCTCAAGCGCAGCAACTAAATCTTCCGTGCGACCGCACAGGCTCAACCGCACATGGGTGCGGCTGGCAGAAAAATCCACGCCCGGCGCCAACGCCACACCAGTGGCATCCAGCAAATCGGCGCAGAACTTTTGCGAATCATTTGTCAATTGTGCCCCATCCGCCCAAATGTAGAAAGACCCATCCGGGGCGACGGGGACAGAAAAGCCCATCTTTTCCAAAGCGGGCAACGCCACCTCCAAATTGGTGGCATAACGGGCAGCCAGCTCATCAAAACTCGCCGTGTCATCAAAAGCAGCCAACGCCGCATACTGGCCCACCGCCGGCGGACACAACGCCAGGTTGCCCTGCACATTTTTCACCGGCTCCACCAGCTCATCTGGCAAAATCAGCCAGCCCACCCGCCAACCGGTCATGGTGAAGTACTTCGACATCGAACCCACCACAATCGCGGACTGCGAAAACGACCGGGCGGTGGCCGTTTCCGGGCCAAAACTCAACCCGTGGTAAATCTCATCAGAAATCAACCACACATCTTTTTCTTCGGCCCACCGGCACAACCGCCCCAACTGCTCCGGGGCAATAATGGTGCCCGTCGGATTCGCCGGAGACGTCACAATCGCCGCCCGCGCCTGCGGGGCAAAGCGCTCAAACAACTCCGGCGACGGCTGGTAGTGATCTTCCGGACCGACCGGCACAATATCGACCGCCACATCCAGCGCCTTGGCGGTATTGCGATAGGCCGGATACCCCGGGTCAGTAATCGCAATATGATCCCCGGCGCTCAAGCAGGCCACAAATAGCGCCACCAAACCGCCCGAAGACCCCGTAGTCACCACCACGTTGTCCGCCCGCGTATCCACCCCATAGGTCTCGCGATGCCAACGGGCAATCCGCTCCCGCAACTCAGGCAGACCAGCCACCGGGGTATAGCCATGATCCGCATTCGCCGCGGCACGCGCCACGGAATCCGGCAACACGGCCGCGGGCTGTCCCACGCACAACATGATGGCGTCCCCGTGGGTGCGCTGGCGCTCATGCGCCAGACCCACGATATCCATCACCCGAAAAGGTTCAATCTGGCTGCGCGGGGACACCTGAGCCATTAGTCGCTCGCCCCGAAACGCTCAAGGTCTTGAACCCGACCAGCAGCAATAATCAGATCGCCAGAAACGATCTCATCATCCGGGGTAACCGGGCGGAACTGCTGCTTATTGCGGCGAATCGCAACAATGGTCACCTCGCCAGGAGCCTTGGAGACCGGCTTACCAATCAACGACATCGGCGGAGCCAGCTTCACCATCGCGAAATCACGATCGAATTCCACATACTCCTGCACGCGGCCCGAAATCAGGTGGGCGACACGACGACCCGTGTCCCGCTCCGGGCGGATCACGTGGTGCACACCGATACGCGACAAAATCTTGGCGTGGCTGGCGTTATCCGCCTTAGCCCACACGTTCGGCACCTTCATATCCACCACGACCGCGGACGCCGTCAACAGGGAGGCACCCATGTCGGAGCCGATACCGATGACCACACGCGGGGCCTCGTGCACACTCAACTGGCGCAAAGCATCAATATTGGTGGTGTCGGCCACCGCCACGTGCGTCAACAAGGGGGCGGCCTTAGTGACGATCGACTCGTCAGCATCCACACCGAGAACCTCGATGCCGGAGTGGACGAGCTCCTCCCCCAATGCCATACCAAAGCGGCCGAGCCCAAGGACCACCACTGGGGGAATCTTCTGCTTGGGGCGAAACATGTTAACCAATGAGGGGCCTTTCGACGGGGTAGTTGTACAGCCTGCGCTGCTCACGAGCAGCCATGGCAGCAACCAAGGTGATCGGGCCGATACGGCCCGCATACATCAACACAGTAATGATCAGCTTCGCGCCGGTAGGCAGGGCGGCCGTGATACCGGTCGACAAGCCCACGGTGGCGAACGCTGAAATGACTTCAAACACGATCTGGTGGGTGGTGAACTCCGGGGCAATCAGCTGCACGATGGAGATAGCGAAAGCCACCAGCAGGCCAGCCAGCATGAACACGGCCAAAGCCTGACGCATCGTGCGGTTCGGGATGCGACGCTCAGAGAACAAAATCGCATCATCGCCGCGAATCTCCGCGATCATCACGGCCACCAACACCGCCACGGTGGTGATCTTCACGCCACCGGCGGTACCACCGGAACCGCCACCAATGAACATCATGAAGTCCGTCAAAATCAGCGAGGACGGGTGGAACTCGCCGAAGTCCACCGAGTTAAACCCGGCGGTACGGGTGGACACGGACTGGAAAAACGCCGACAAAATCTTGTCGCGAGTGCTCAGGTGGCTCAGCGCGCCATTCCACTCCATCAGCCCGAAACCAACGAAACCGGTGGTGATCAGGATGGTGGTACCGATCAGCACGAACTTGGTGGTCAGGCTGACGCGGGGCAGGTGGGTGATTCCCTGGGTGCGACGACGCAAACGCAACGCCAATTCCAGCAGCAGCGGGAAACCCAAACCACCGATCATGATGGCCGCCGCGATCGGCAGCAACAGGCCCGCATCGGAAACGAACGGCACCAGGTTGTCGGAGTGCAGGGAAAAGCCCGCGTTGTTGAAGGCGGAAATCGAGTGGAAAATACCCCACCACAAGGACTGCTCCCAGGTCATGCCGTATTCGAAACGGAAACGCACCACCAAAAAGCACGCGATGATGAATTCCACCGCGGCGGTGAAACTCAGGGTGGCCACCAGCAGGGTTTTCACGTCACCCAGCTGGGCGCCACGGCCTTCGGCCGAAGCATTCAGGCGGGATTTCACACCGATCTGGCCCGCAATCACCCACGAGGCAATCGTGGCCAGCGTCATGATGCCCAGACCACCGGCCTGAATCAGCAGCATGATGACGACCTGACCAAAGTGGGACCAATAGGTGGCGGTATCCACCACAATCAGGCCCGTCAGGCAGGTGGCCGACGTCGCGGTGAATAGGGCGGTGACGAAGTCCGCTCCGCCCGCGCCATCGGCGCGGGAAATCGGCAGCAACAACAGCACGGTGCCGATCAACACAAAGGAGGCAAATGATCCCGCGACGAGCTGCGCTGGCGACAGCGCGCTGCTGACAGGTTTGCGGCGCGGGGAATCCTTCTTAGGACTCATGGCAGGAAATCAGGCCCTGAACTGCGGGAAGCGCAATGTCGCTGCGGTAGTGTCCGCCCGGCAGCTTGATGCCGGCGAGGGTCTCATAGGCTGCCTGGCGAGCTTGCTCAAGGGTTTTACCCTTAGCCACCACGTTGAGCACACGGCCACCGGCGCTGACCAGCTCACCGGCCTCATTTCGGGCGGTGCCGGCGTGCAGCACGCCCGGCGCATCCGCGCCGGTAATGACGTGACCGGTGGCCGGGGATGCGGGGTAGTTTTCAGCGGCCAGCACCACTGTCAGGGCGTAGCCTTCCTCCCACTCCAGCGGAGGCTGCTCGGCCAGGGTGCCGGTAGCCACAGCGTTGAGCAGCTGCGCCAGCGGGGTCTTCAGCAGCGCAAGCACCGCCTGGGTTTCCGGGTCACCGAAGCGGCAGTTGAACTCCACCACGGACGGCCCTTCCTCGCCCCACGCCAGGCCGGCATAGAGCAAACCGGAATAAGGGGTGCCCCGGTTGACCATTTCTTTGGCAACCGGCACGCACACCTCGTCGACGATCCTTTGCACGCCATTTTCCGGCAGCCACGGCAGCGGCGTGTAAGCACCCATGCCACCGGTATTGGGGCCGGTATCGCCATCACCGACGCGCTTGTGGTCCTGGGCGGGCAGCAAAGGCACCACGGTCTCCCCATCGACCAAGCAGAACAGGCTGACCTCGGGGCCGGACAGGAAGGTCTCCAGCAGCACCGGGTTTCCGGCAGCCAGCACCGCGTCGACGTGTTCGCGAGCCGAGACACGGTTCGGGGTGACTACCACGCCCTTACCGCCAGCCAAACCGTCATCCTTGACCACGAAGGTGGGGCCGAAGTTATCCAGCGCAGCTTCGATCTCCTCATCACTCGCGCCGGGGGTGATGGTCTGGGCGTGGGCGGTCGCCACGCCGGCTGCCTTCATGATGTCCTTGGCGAAAGCTTTTGAACCCTCGATCTGGGCGGCGGCCTTATTTGGGCCAAACACCGCAAAACCTGCCTCGCGCAGGCTGTCGGCCACGCCGGCAACGAGCGGGATTTCCGGGCCGATGACCACCAGATCAGCCTCGACCTCGCGCGCTAAAGCAACGCACTGTTGGCTATCAGTGACGTCAGCCAGCGGCTTGAGCGTCGCCACGTCACTCATGCCGGTGTTACCAGGGGCAACAAACAGCTTCGACGTGGAGGGATCTTGAGCTAGGCCCTGCACAAGGGCGTGCTCCCGGGCACCGGAACCAATAACGAGAATTCGCATGCTCATTAGTCTAACGTGGGGGGACATGAGCACCGTTTTTAGCAAGATTTTGACAGGCGAAATTCCGGGCCGATTCGTCTACCGCGACGAGGATGTGGCCGCTTTCCTCGACATCAGCCCGCAGACCTACGGGCACACCTTGGTCATCCCCACCCAGGAAGTCGACCGCTGGACCGACCTGGATCCCGCCACCTTGAACAAGGTGATGGCCGTCGCGCAAGCAATCGGAAAAGCGCAGGTAGAGGTGTTTGATGCGCCGCGTGCCGGGCAGATGATCATTGGTTTCGACGTGCCCCACGCACACATTCACGTCTTCCCGGCGTGGGGTCTGTCTGACTTCACTGGCCCGGGTGTTGAAAGCCCCGAAGAGGATAAAATGGACGCCGCGCACAAGGCGCTCGCGGAGAAAATGGCGGACTTCACCTACCCCACCTAAATGGGGGCACCCGCGCTACCCCCGTGGGCGGGAATCCTCCCACGGGTCCCGACGGTTTTACACCGCCACCCCGCCTAGATTCGGACAAGGCAACCCACCGTGACCTATTTTTTGCACCGCGCCACCCAACCGCGGGCCACCGGCAACGACAACCCGCATGCTCCGGCAGCGGCTGCCACCTTCCTGCCGACCCGCGGATGGTTTGAAGACGATTGGCGGGCCACAGTCACCCGGGCGCGCCCCTGGCCCGTCGTGCTCGTCCACGGCACCACTGTGTCCAATGGGGATTGGTTGGAACTCGGAGCCCAGCTGCGCCGCCAGGGTTGGGCCGTCTTCGCCCCGGCCTATGGCACTCGCGCCACCAACCACGTGGCCGACAACGCAGAGGAAGTCGCAGCCTATTGCCGGCAGGTCCTCCACGCCACCGGCGCGGAACAACTCGTCATGGTGGGGCACTCCCAAGGCGGGCTCGTGGCGCGCGCCTGCCAGGTCTTCCACGACATTCCCGTCAAACACCTGGTCTGTTTGGCCACCCCAAATCACGGCACTTCCCTAGGCGGAATGCTGTCGACGCGGGTGACTAACGAACGCCGCGCGACCCAAATGACGCAATTGATTGACCGCTTCTTCGGCCCCGCCGGCATGGATCAAATTGCCGATAGCGAATTTTTGCAGCGCCTTAACTCCCATCCCGAAACCCTGCCCGGCACCAGCTACACCTGCATCGCCACCAAGACCGACAGCACCGTCGTGCCCGCCGAGTCCTGCTTTCTTAAAGGCGCACAATGCATGTGGGTACAAGACTTCTTCCCTGTTGCGATGGTGTTGCACGAACAAATGCCCTACGACAAGAGGGTGCGTTCCCTGGTGGTGGGCGATATCGAACAGCTGCGCAAACTGACCTAAACCGCTTATCAAGTTCTGTGACCATCCCCATAGCCGCTCACGGGACTTATCTGCCGGGCAGCGCGTTGAATAGCAGTGGAGGGTGCCCCACCCGCAGGCACTGCCCCAACCCATGTGGTGTCGCACGCCCCTAAAGTGTGCGCAGACTGAAAAGAGTTTCGCCCATGACTTTGAACCTGATGCACCTTATTCCGCGCCGCGGCACAATGCCCACCGCCGCCCCGCTGCGCCCCGGCGACTACCCGGTGGTGTTCCTCCACGGCAGTTTCGGCTCGGCGGGCAATTTGGAAAAGCCCGCCCGCCGCGTCGCCGCCTGCGGGGTCCCAGCACTAGCGATTGAATATTCCTCCCGTGGGGTGGGTGACCTGTACCGGGGCAAGCAGGAAATCGCGCGGGGTTTGCGATCAATTTTGGACACGGTCGAACGGGTGGATCTGGTGGGCCACTCCATGGGCGGTTTCATGGGTTTGCAGGTGGCCAGCATGCCGGAATTCGCCGGCCGCATCGGCACCCTGGTGGGGTTGGGCGCCCCGTTTAAGGGGCACCCCTTGGAAGGAACCGCCATTACACGTTTCGCAATCCGACACCTGTTCGGCCCGGCCCACGACCAGCTGTATGCGCACGTGCACCAGCCGGCCCGCATTCCGGATGAGCTGCGGGTGGTGTCGATCATTTCGGATGCGGACACGGTGGTAGCGCGCCCGGTGGCGGAATTCGGCGAAATTGTTGAAGTCTCTGGCATTCCCCACTCCCTCCTGTCGGGTTTGGAGGAAGAAGTGCTAGAGGCCCTGGATCGAAAAGAGTTCGAAGACCATGTGGCGCGGCTGCATTTCGCCGGGGGTTCCCCGGATCCCTCGCCGGTGAAAAAGTTCATCATGCCTTAACAGGCGAGGTTGTGCTGGGTGGAATGTGGGTCAGCTTCGTGCCAGGCTGGTGGGTATGAGTGAGATTGTTGGAGATAACGTCGTCGAGCTGGATGGCGTGGAGTACCGCTTCGAGTGGCCGGCGGATAAGACGCTGTTGCAGTCCATGCTGGACGCCGGGATTCCGGCACCGCATTCCTGCCAGATGGGGCGCTGTGGTGCGTGCCGGGTGCATGTGGAAGGCCCGCAGACGCGGATGCGGGAAAACCACGTGTTGGATGATTTCGATGTCGAAGCCGGCGATCGTTTGGCCTGTCAGACGCTGCGAAATGAGGGCGATCTGACGGCTGCGGAGTTGGATTATCCGTTCTAAGGGAGTCCGAAAAAAGTCAGGGGCAGGGTGCTGCCGGAGTGTGTTCCGGTAGCACCCTGCCCCTTTTTTCGTTAGGTGTGGGGGTGTTAGGTGGTGCGGGCGATGCGGAGAATGATTTTTTCTACCGGCCCTTGGTTGCGCCAGCGTCGCCAGAGGCTGCTTGCTGTGGCCAGGATGATCAGTTCCATGGCGATGAGGTAGAGGATGTTTCCTCCGGGGATTTTGATGGGGCTGTTGTTGTAGATGGGGCTATCGGAATCGATGGGTGGAGTGTCTGGGGTTTCGGGGTTGATGAGTCCGGCGTCGATGAGGTCTTGCTCGTTGATGGTGGTGAAGGTCATGTCGAGCATTTCGGGGGAATACAGGTAGGTCAGCGTGCCGCTGACGTCGTCGGCGCGGCCGACGAGCTGCTCAAGGCTGGTGAAGTGGGCGGCATCATCGGCGAACTCGGCCAGGATTTTCTCACGCACGGCTTGGGCTTGGGGGTCGTCGAAGAGTGCGGTTTCCGCGCCGTCGTCATGCGGTGCTTGCTCGGGTTCTTCGGCTGCTGGGGCGAAGGTGAGTAGGGCGACAAGGAAGACCGAGTTGATGGCCACAACGGTCAGCAGGTGGTGTCCGAGGCTGGTCAGCGGGTAAGTGAGGGTGGTGAGTGTGCGGGTGGTGCTGGTGGGCTGGGGGGCTTTCCGGTGGATGGCGCGGGAGAGGGTGATGGTGATGTGGATGAGCGCGATGGCCCAGCAGAGGGTGGCGATGAGGTCGAAGGGGGTGCCGGAGAAAGGGCGTAGCGCTTCGGGCAGCCAGGGGTAGATGTCGGAGCCGACGTAGATGGTGCCGTAGTCGGGCAGGGGCAGCAGGTGGCGGCGCCAGAGGTGGATGCCGATGCCTAAGGCGGTGGGGATCCACCAGAGCTTGTTGGGGGCGGTGCGAAAGTACAGGATGCCGATGAGGATGCCGAGTGGTCCGAGCAGGAACAGGGCGTCGCCGCCCATCTCGTAGGCATCGGTTTGTCCGCCGGAGGTGTAGTAGCTCAACCAGTCGAGAAGCAGTGGTAGGGCGAAGAGCACGATGATGGCGGCGCCCAGCCAGGAGTTGGGTTTGATAAGGCTAAAGGCTGCGATGCCTAAGCCGATGGAGCTTAGAAGCAGGGATTGGTCGTAGCTTCCTGCGTGTTGTCCGATAAGTCCGATGGCTATAAGTGCGATGGCGACGGCGATGCCGCGTTGGATGGTGTACAGGCGGCTGTGGGTGGCGGCGGCAGCGGCGAGACTGTAGCCGGCGGTTAGGGTAAGCACGGTGCTGCTGACGCCGCTGAGCAGCATCTCTCCCCACCATTTCATGGGGCTGATTTCGAGGACGCTCCAGGTGATGAAGCAGATCAGTGCGTAGGCGCGCAAAAGGTCGAGCGCGGTGTCGTGCTGTTGCGGGCTCGGGGCGGGGGTAGTGGGGGCGCCGTCGTGGGTCATGTCCCGCATCTTAATTGGGCTTGGTTGTCGATGCGGGGGGTTTGGGGGATGGGTTTATTGTTCGATGGCTGCGGAGTTGGGCAGTTTGACGCTGAAGGTGGTGCCTTCGCCGGGGGCGCTGACGACGTTGACGACGCCGCCGTGGGCTTCGACGAGGGATTTGACGATGGCGAGTCCGAGTCCGGATCCGCCGCTGTTGCGGTTGCGGGAGGCGTCGGCGCGGTAGAAGCGTTCGAAGACGTGGTTGGTGTCTTGTTCGCTCATGCCGACTCCGTTGTCGGCGACGGTGACGGTTGTGTAGTCCTCGTCTTTGCAGAGTCCGACGGTGACTTCGGCGTCGGGTCCGGCGTGGACGAGTGCGTTGTTGACGAGGTTGGTGACGACTTGGCGCAGGCGTCCTTCGTCGCCGAGGACGACGGGGATTTCGTCGCAGTCGGAGTGGACTTTGATGATGCGGTCGGGATGGGCGACGCGCAGGCTGGTGGCGACGGAGACGGCGACGTCGAGCAGATCGACGGGTTGGGCGGCGAGTTTGTTGCCTTCGGCGCGGGTGAGGGCGAGGAGGTCTTCGACGAGGACGCTCATGCGGTCGGCTTCGTCTTCGATGCGGGTGAGGACGTAGTCGGCGTCGGGGGCTGCCCCGCTGCGGTAGAGTTCGGCGAATCCGCGCACGCTGGTCAGCGGGGTGCGTAGTTCGTGGGAGGCGTCGCCGACGAAGCGGCGCATTTGTTCTTCTTTTTCGCCCGATTCGACGATGGATTGTTGCAGCCGGGCGAGCATGATGTTGAGCGCTTCGGACAGCTGCCCCACTTCGGTGCCGGCGGGCCAGGCGGGCACGCGCCGGTCGAGGTCGCCGGCGGAGATGCGTTTGGCGACTTCTTCGACGGTGCGGAGGGGTTTGAGGCTGCGGCGGATGACGACGAAACCGACGATGGCGAGCAGGATCAGCACGATGGTGCCGATGATCCATTGCACGAGGGCTAGTCGGGCCAGCAGGTGGTTTTCGTTGGCGGTGTCGCGGCCGACGATGGTGGTGGCGTCTTTGTCGGCGACGGCGATGACGCGCCAGGGTTCGGCGCTGGCGGAGCCTTCGGCGGCGGGCACGGTCACGGGTTCGGCGTCGACGGGGAGGTTTTCGATTTTTGGCGCCGAGGAGGAGTCGTTGAGGATGAGGGTGGTGCCGTCGGGCATGATTTTTGCGACGAAGAAGGAGGACGGCGGCCGGGGGGTGTTTTGGGAGAAGAAGTCACCGCGGCGCGCCCAACCGTTGGCGGCGTCGAGGAGTTCTTCGTCGACCCGGCTGTAGACGAAGTCGCGCATGATGCCGTCGACGGCGACGCTGGCGGCTCCCATACCAACGCCGGAGAGCACCACTACCACGACGAGCAGTAGGGTGCGCAGCGGCAGGTGACGCATCATGAACGGGGCTTACGCAGCACGTATCCCACCCCGCGGACGGTGTGGATGAGCTGGGGGTCGCTGGTGTCGATTTTGCGGCGCAGGTAGGAGATGTAGGACTCGACGACGTTGCCGTCGCCGCCGAAGTCGTAGTGCCACACGTTGTCGAGGATCTTGGCCTTGGAGAGCACCACTTCTGCGTTGAGCATGAGGTAGCGCAGCAGGTTGAATTCGGTGGGTGATAGTTCGACGATTTCGCCGCCCTTGGTGACTTCGTGGGTTTCGTCGTTGAGGGTGAGGTCGGCATAAGACAGGGCGCTGGAGGATTCTTCCTCTTGCACGGCGCCGCGGCGCAGGATGACGCGCAGGCGGGTAATGACCTCTTCGAGGGAGAAGGGTTTGGTGACGTAGTCGTCGGCGCCGATGGTCAGGCCGTGGATGCGGTTTTCGACGGCGTCTTTGGCGGTGAGGAACAATACGGGGCCGTCGTGTCCTTCCGCGCGCAGTTTCGGCAGCAGGTCGAAGCCGTCCATGCCGGGCATCATGACGTCCAGGATGAAGGCATCGGGTTGGAATTCGCGGGCAACGCTGAGTGCTTCCATGCCGCTTTGGGCGGTGGCGACCTCGAATCCTTGGAATTTCAGGCTAACGCTCAACAGTTCAACGATGTTGGGCTCGTCGTCGACGACGAGTACTTTGGTTCCGGCTTCGTTCATGATGTGCTTCGCACCCGTTCTTTCGTTTGAAAAGTTTCCTCAATAATTTTTTCACACTTGTTCCCGCCTGGGCAGGTGTTTTGCCAGCCGGGGGTTGATGCTTGGTTCCCATTGAACCACGCGCGCGTGGGCAGGATGCTGGCTGGAATCGTAAAGCCGGCTTGGAGGATGTATTTAACTTGCCGAAAGCGTGCAGCTTTTTGGAAGATTATCCGTTACGCTGTGCGAATTCATTGTCGACTGGTGATGTCTCGCTCGGGTGTGCGAGAACTCCACACAGCCGTTTGCGCCGCGCCTTTTAGCCTGTGGGTGTATCCCAGCTTCTCCCCTTTCCCCAGGTGGTGGTCACCGTGTTGTCTTCCGACACTTTTCAAGCTTGCGCCCCACAAAATCCCCCGCGGTTTGCGTCCTTGCCGGGCGCTCAAGCGCCGGTGCCAGCCGCAAAGGGGGTGCGGGCTTTTGATCCGACAACCCTGGTGATGGCCTTGCAGGCCCTTTCCGAGCAGGCGGGGGCGCACACGATTGTGGATAGCAGCCTTTCCGGCCGGTTGTCGCAGAGCTTGGGCAGCCTGGGAACTTTGAGCATTTCCCAGGACACGGTGTCGGTGACTATCGATACCGGTGTGATGCGTTGGGCCTTTGAGCAGTGGGATCTGCCGCACGCTGACGTGTTTGAAAGCTATAGCGGCCGGGATTGCTATGGCATTGCTTTCGATTCGGGATGGTTTGTCCAGGCAGGGCTTGGCGATGTCACCCATTGCCCCATGCGCCTGCCGGGTGGAAAGGTGGTGTCGCTGTGGTGTGCGGAGTTGCCTCAGGACGTGTTTGAGAAGGTGGCTGCCGATGGGCTGCAGCTGACCCGCACGTGTCAGTCGTTGATGGCTGATTGCTTGAGTGCTGCTGAGTCTGGCGCGCGTCGGGATGTTGATGGGGTGTTGATGTTGCCGGCAGTCGATGTTCGCTTTGCTCATGGCTGGCTGCAGCCGAGTTTCGTGCATGTGGACTGCGGGTTGCCTTTACAGGTGTCTCAAAGGTTTTGCTTTGCGATCTGTGAGCAGGGCGCGCGCTGCATGGTGGAAACCTTCGCGGAGATCACCGGGGCGCCGGGTTCACTGCCGGAGGTGGTGGATAAGTTTTTTGGTGCTGCTGGCCCGGTGGTGATGTGGTTTAGCGAGGATGCGTTGACGATTGGGGCGGCGCAGGCCGGCCAGGTGGTGCCGTTTGCGATCTATGCGGTCACTGCCGAGGGGTTTGCGGATCCGGATCATGATTTTGATCTGCACCACATGAGATTTGGCCCCCGGTTTTTCCAACGCCACGCGTCGCCACCGGAATCTTTGCTCAGCTCAGCTGGGCCAGGTGGGACGCGAAGCGATCCTGGCCGCACATCCGACAGATAACCCCACTTAGGGCTTTGCCGTGGTGTGCTGCAGTTTGCTGTGGTTAGCCGTGGAGGGCCGGAGCTTTTTCGGCCCCTGTGTGGGCTGTGGCAGTTATGGGGTTGGCCCTTGTGGGTGAGGTGCGTCGGCTTCGGCACGGCCGGGGTGTGCCCGCGATGTGGGTGTGCGGGTGTATTTAGGTGGTGGTGTGGCCGAGGTGGCGGCTGACGACGCCACTGCGGCGGCGGACCGCAAAGACCCATTCACGCACGCTGGTAGCTGACAGGCTCATCACGACCAGGAGAGATAGGGCAACGTCGAAGGTGTCGGCCAGGGCGAAGTGGTCGCTGCTGGTGAGCACTCCGAGTTCGGCCAGTCCGGTGCCGGTGGCCAGGACCAGTAGTGCCAGGCGGGCCCAGCGGAATTTTTTCACGGTCGCGACGAACAGTAGTAGTTCGACCAGTGACAGGACGCCCAGGCCGAGTCCGTAGGAGACGAGTTGTTCGCTATCTTGACCCCAAAGGTGGGGAAAGAGGCTGGGCAGGATGGTGAGTGCGAGGGCGCCGATGGCTTTAAAAGCGATGACGATGCCGGCGATGGTGAGTTGTTTGGGGAGGAATTCTTTGTCCAACAATTCGGCGTCACCACCGATGAGGGTGGATTTGTGGGCGCTGATGTCGACCCCGGCGGCCTTTGCGCGGGCGCCGGCGCCCTCAACCTGCACGACGGGCATGGTGCCGTCGGTGCGTACCGCGTCACCGCCGCCGTTTTTGTCGTGGTAGGCCACGGAGAAGTCTTCGATCACATCGACGGTGATGTCCGGATCGGCGTAGCGCAACGTGTCGATGATGTAGTCGCGTTCGGCGTCGATGTTGGCATCAATTTTGTGGGTGATTTGGAAGGTGAGGCTGGAAAAACCCACGGAGCGGTCGAAGGTGCCGGCAGCCAACCAATCCACCGCGTGCCCGCCGGGCAGCATCCAGCCTTCCGGCACCCGCCAAAACCGCACGTGGTGGCGTTGGGCGGCGGAGCCGTCGACTTCCTGTTGGAAGGCGAAGTCCTGCTTGCGTCCGAAGACGAACAGGCTGGACACCGGTGCTTGCGGGTAGGAGGTGCGCAGCACGGAGCTTTTGATAATGCCCAGGGAGGAGCGCAGCGTGATGGGGTCGGCCATCACCCACCCGGCGCGCCGCATGGCGGCCTGGATGTCGCTGTCTGTGCCGACGATGGCGAGGTTGATGGGATCGCCTAGCAGCCCGTCGGAGGTTTTTGAGCGGCTCATGAAGTAGTCCGGCACGTAGATGGTGGTGAGCAGTTGGTGCAGGCGGGGTAGCGCAACATAGGTGAGCACGGCCCAGAAGCCGATGAGGGCGACGATGGCGTGCCACTCTAAAGTGAGCCCGGACAGGAGCAGGAGCAGGGCGAACCAGAAGGTCATCACGAGTCCTGCGATGACGAAGAAGCCGTCGATCAGGCTGTAGAGCCGTCCGATGGGGAGTGCTTGGGGTTGGGGGAGTTTTTTGTACGTCGGCGGGCTGGTGGGGATGGGGTAGGTGTTGTTGGGCTTAGGCGTGCTCATGGGGTGCTCACTGGGGCGTTAGGTGTCCTGCTGGTGGTGGTTTTACCCTAGCGCGAATCCGCGCCGGCGCTGAGTGCCAGCGCGCAAGCGCTGGTGCTCCCCTTATCCCCCGCCTGGTTTTTTGCTGCCTTTGGGCCGCTGGCGGCTGGGCGCGTTTGGGCTCACTCCGCTTGGGTGGCGGGCGGTGTTGTGAGCTGTTTGGGGTGTGTAATGGGGCGCGCGGCGGGGTGTTTTTGGGGGCCGCAGGTTAGTAGCGTTTGGCGTAGTACCTGGTTGCTAGGTAGAACACTGCGATTTTGATCAGCAGGAAGATTTCGAAGGCGAGGACGGCAAGCCCCCAGGTGTGTTTTTCGGGGTTGACGAGTACGTAGCCCCAGATTGCGATGATGCCGGCCCAGAGGTCGATGTGCATGGTCAGTGCCAGGGCTTTGGTGGCGATGTTGCGGTCGCGTTCGTCGACCGCTTCGAACATGGCGATGCGCCACACGTCGCTGCTGGTGTCTTTTTTGGCGTGGATGACCATTGCGAAGCTGATGGCTGTGCCGATGAGCATGGCGGTAAAGAGGGTCCAGCGTCCCTGGATGAGGAGCACCACCATGACGATGGCGAACAGGCTGAAGCCGGCGATGTTAGTGGGGGACATGGTGGTTTTGTTAAACCTCGACATCGAAGAGTTCCTCCACGGTGGTGTTGAAAAATCGTGCGAGCGCCACGGCGAGACGCAGGGAGGGGTCGTAGCGGCCGGCTTCTAGGGAGTTGATGGTTTGGCGCGAGACCCCGACGGCCTTTCCTAGTTTTTCCTGCGACACCCCCATCTGGGTGCGCAGTTGACGTACTCGACTGTCCATATGTCAAAAGTACTTGACACTTTTTGGGGCGGTCAAATACGGTGGCATGTCAAGCTAGCTTTCCACTTTAGTTGTTCCAGCGAAGGGAAAAGCCCCCATGCCACCTAAAAAAATCATCCAGGTCACCAACCTGACCTGCGCTTACGGCGACTTCATCGCGGTTGACCAGCTCAGCTTCCACGTCAACCAGGGCGAAATCTACGCCCTGCTCGGCACCAACGGCGCGGGAAAGACCACCACCTTGGAAACCCTCGAAGGCCATCGCGCCCCGACCCGTGGCGAGGTCACCATCTTCGACGAAGCCCCCGGCAGCCTAAGCGCACGGCGCCGGACGGGAACGATGCTGCAAGAATCGGGCTTTGCCGGCGAGCTCACGGTGAAGGAAACCGTGGCCCTGATGGGAAAACTGTCCGGCCGCCACGACGACGTCGAAGCGGTGGTGGAAAAATCTCTTCTCGGCCACAAGATGAACACGAAGGTCGCGCAGCTTTCGGGTGGTGAAAAACGCCGGCTGGACTTCGCCACCGCCATTTTCGGTTCCCCGGAGCTGATCTTTCTCGACGAACCCACCAACGCGCTGGATCCGGAATCCCGCGCAGCGCTGTGGCAGACCGTCATGGAGCTCAATCAGCAGGGATCCACCATCGTGCTGACCACGCACTACCTGGAAGAAGCCGAAGCACACGCCGACCGCATTGGGCTGATCCACGCCGGCAGGCTCGCGCACGAGGGAACGTTGGCGGAACTCATCGCGCAGTTCCCCGCTTCCATCAGCCTGGAGGCCGCACCACAGGTGGTTTTCCCCGAGCGTTTCGGCTTTGAGCGCAACGGCACCCGCTGGGTCGCCGCCGTTGACGACCTCCAAACTCGCCTCTATGAGGTCCTGCTGTGGGCGGAGAACAACAACGTCCCCCTCACGCAGATCAAGGCACAACCATCCACCCTCAACGATGTTTTCCACACCCTCGCCCAGGAGCGCTCATGATTACCATCGCCCGCAACGAGTTCATCATGCTGTTTCGTAACCGCCTCGTCGCGGTCTCCGCAGTCGTCGTCCCCGTCGTGTTCGCCGTCTTGCTGGTCTGGAAGCGCGACAACTTCGGCGGGGCCGGCGCCGCCGCCACCCTGCAAATCATCACCATGTCCGCCCTTGGCGTCTACATCACCGCCACCACTACATTGGCGGCACGCCGGCAGAACAATTTCCTCAAGAAGTTGCGCACCACCACCGCCTCCCCCTGGGACATCTTGGGCGGCATTTTGCTTCCCCTGGCCGTCCTCAACGTGGTGCAGTTGGCCGTCATCGTGGGCGTTTTGGCCGCAATCGATCAGCCGCCAGCCAACGCCGCACTCGTGGTCCTGGGGGTTGTTGGCGTCGAAGCCCTGTTCATCGCTTTCGCACTAGCCACCTCCTGCTACACCAACTCCCCCGAGCACGCACAAGTCACCACGATGCCTTTATTCTTCGTAGCCTTCGGTGTGGCCTTTTGGATCGTGCTGACCGGAACCGGCGAACACGAGATGATCAAAAGAATCCTGCCGGGCGGGGGTACAGCGGAGCTCATCCTGGCCGGGTGGAATGGTGCCGACACCATTGAAGCCATCAGGATGATCGGGGCTACGGTCATGTGGATCTGCGTGGCAGCCATCTACGCCCGCAAGGGCTTTCGCTGGGAATCCCGCGCATAACCACCGCGCGGGTAGAGAACCCCACCAGAAGAAGAAAAATGTCCCACCGGCCGCCTGGCCGGTGGGACATCCTCGGAGCAACTAGGCTGCAGTCACCTGTTGCCCTTATGGGCGCGGAATATTACGCAGGTTCGACTTCGCCAGCTCATACATGCGGCCCACCCCACCATCGAACACAGTGCGGGTAGCGGCCTTAGTAAAGCCCAACATCTGCTCAATGGTGATCGCCGGCGGAATCGACAAGGCATTCGGGTCGGTCACCACATCGATGAGCACCGGGCCCGGCTGCGCCAAGGCTGCCGCCAGGTCCTGCTCAATCCGCTTCGGATCCTCAATACGGATGTGCGGAATACCGCAGCCCTGGGCAATCGCCGCGAAATTCACCTGCTCATGATCGGTCTGGAACTCCGGCAAGCCCTCCACCAGCATCTCCAGCTTCACCATGCCCAAAGAGCTGTTGTTGAAGACCACAATCTTGATCGGCAACTCATGCAGCTTCACGGTGAGCAACTCCCCCATCAGCATGCCCAAGCCACCATCGCCACACATCGCAATGACCGGACGCTCGCGATCCTGGGCCTGCGCACCAATCGCCATCGGCAAAGAGTTCGCCATCGTGCCGTGGCGGAAGGAACCAATCAGCTCACGCTGACCGGTGGGGTTATTGATATAACGGGCAGCCCACACATTGCACATGCCGGTATCCACCGTAAACACCGCATTATCAGGGGCCAGCCGGTCGAGAATGTCAGCAAAGTACTCCGGGTGAATCGGGGTGTGGTTCTCCACGCCGGAGGTATAAGCCTCAATCACATGGCGCAGCTTCTTCTCGTGCTCTTTGAGCATCTTGTCTAGGAAGCTGCGATCGGTCTTTTCCTCCACGCTGGGCAGGATGTTGGCAATGGTGGCAGCAACATCACCGACCACCGGGTAATGCACGGTGGTGCGGCGACCAATGTGGGAACCATCAATATCGACCTGGGCGACGTTCTTCGTCGGCAGGAAGGAGTTGTAGGGGAAATCGGTGCCCAACATGATCAGCAGGTCCGCCTCAAAGCAGGCGTCGTGGCAGGCACCATAACCCAACAGGCCACTCATGCCCACATCAAAGGGGTTGTCGTGCTGGATGTACATCTTGCCGCCAAGCGCGTGGCCGATAGGAGACTTGATCTTCTCCGCCAGGGCCAACACCTCATCGCGGGCGTTTTCACAGCCGGCGCCACAAAACAGGGTGACGGTCTTGGCCTCGTTAATGGCCTTTGCCAGGGCAGCTGCCTCCTCCGGGTGGGGGAAGACAATCGGCTGGCGGGTGGCCAGCGTGGAGTTCAGCACCGTGCCTTCCTCTGCGTCCTGCATGGTGAGGTCGCCCGGCAAAACGATGACGGACACGCCCTTGCCGGCCATGGTGGACTGCAAAGCGTGGTGCAGGATGGTCGCACCCTGCTCCGGGGAGTTCACCAGCTCGCAGTAGCCGGAGCACTCCTGGAAAATCTGGGTGGGGTGGGTCTCCTGGAAGAAGGTCGACCCGATCTGCACACTCGGAATGTGGGAAGCAATAGCCAGCACCTTGGCACCGTTGCGGTGGCCGTCATACAGGCCCTGAATCAAGTGGGTATTGCCCGGGCCACAAGAGCCCGCGCACACCGCCAGCTCGCCGGTAATCAGGGATTCGGCCTCGGCGGCGAAAGCTGCGGCTTCCTCGTTACGGACATGCACCCACTCAATCGAGGAGGTACGCACCGCATCAACGATGGGGTTCAAGGAGTCGCCGACGAGTCCATAGATGCGCTTGACGCCCTGTGCCTCAAGCGTCTTGACGATTTGTTCTGCAAACTTCATGATTGCGTGTCACCTTCTTGCGCACCCGAGGGCCGCGGGCACAGCGCGATTGGTGCGCGGACGTGTGCTTGAGGCGGGGTGCACTGACTATTGATACATCTCTAGACCCACACATCATGTAGGCCTCTGCTATCAGTTGTACGCCTTAAAAAGCGAAAACGTATCAGCCCGCTTATTTGCGCACGTCAAACCGCCCCACGCACCCCCATATAAAAGCCACACAATGCATTAATGGTCGTCCGCAAGCTGACACAAGACGATGCAAGCATCACTCCGATCAGCACCCCTAAGCCAAGCAAGAGTCAGTTCACGAACACCAGCACACAAAGCCTCAACCCAGCAAAAAATTCGCCCCCGTTGTAGAACCGAACCCCCAAAGCGTGGCCTCACCACGACACTCATTGCGCGAAAAAACAGCGGCCCAATACACCGACCTGGACCGATCGCAGCACCCCAGAAAATAGAAATGTAGCGCGACATTGTCTGGAACAATGTCGCGCTACATGACAAAAGAGCTGAAGATGGGACTCGAACCCACAACCTACGGTTTACAAGACCGTTGCGCTACCAATTGCGCCACTCCAGCAACACCAACAAAAACGACAGCACAGCATCAGTGCGCGCCACCGCCTGCGGGCACTCATACCATAGCGCATAAGCCACCCGAGGTGAGAAAAACCAGGCTAAAAACGCCACCCAACCCACCTCGCGCACCTTGGCCACTTTCGCGCCACCCCCACCCTTGAGCACGCCAGCTGCGCGAGCACCAGGCGGGCCTTTCCTGGGGGATTTTTGCGGGATAAAAACATGCGCCGGCCAAGGCTTTTGAGCCGGTGGTCCGGCGTGTAGGATTGCGACGAGTTTTGCCCGCACGCACCGAGAAGATCGAGTCAAAGAAGCCGACGTGTTTAGCCGATTTAAAGAGTATCTGACCGGCGGTAATGCCGCGACGATCGACGTCGTCAAGGCTGCGCCGCCGCCCAGCCCCCTGGCCCCCATTGACCTGACCGATCCGGTCCAGGTCTCCGGTGTGATGGATCTAGCAACCCGCATCGGCGACATTCTGTTGTCTTCCGGCACCGGCAATAACGACGCCAAGGCACAGATCAAAGCGGTCGCCAGCGCCTACGGCCTGCACTACTGCCACGTCGACATCACGCTGAACACCATCACGATCTTCACCCATATTGGGCAGGAAAAGCGTCCCGTGAGCGCGTTCCGCGTGGTGCGGCGCCTGTCGATCGATTTCTCCAAGCTCAGTGAGGTCGACCGGCTGATTCGTTCCATTCAGGCGGGCGTGACCCCACCAGATGTCGCGGAGCGCGCCCTGGATGACCTGATGGCTTCTCCCCCACCGTTTGGCATGCGCACTTCCTTGTTCGGCTGGGCGCTGCTGGCCGGCGCGGTTGCCGTGCTGCTGGGCGGTGGCGCGATCGTGTCGATCATTTCTTTCTTTTCGGCGATCGTGATCATGGGCGGTTCCGCCTGGCTCGACAGCCGTGGCCTGCCGCCGTTCTTCCAGAACATCTATGGAGGCTTCATCGCCACCGTGCCCGCCGCCATCACCTACCGCTGGGCGATGCAATCCGGTGTTGATCTGGCACCCGGCCAAATCATCGCTTCCGGGATCGTGGTGATGCTGGCAGGTTTGACGCTGGTGCAAGCGATCCAGGACGGCATCACCGGCGCGCCGGTGACGGCGAGTGCCCGCTTCTTTGAAACCATCATGATGACCGGCGGCATTGTCGCCGGTGTTGGTATCGGCATTGAGGCCTCCGCTGCCCTTGGAATTACTCTGCCGGTGTACGAGTCGACTTCCAGCATTGGGTTTTCCTCCGCCGGCGTGAAGGTCATTTCCGGGGCGCTAGCCTCGGCCGGGTTTGCCATAGCCTGCTATTCGGAATGGGGCTCGGTGATCATTTCCGGCATCACTGCGGGTGCTGGTTCTTTCATCTATTACTTCGTGCTCATGCCTTTCGGGGTGGGCCCGGTTGTTGGTATCGGTATCGCCGCCACTGTTATCGGCCTGGCCGGTGGCTTGCTAGCCCGCCGATTCCAGATCCCGCCGTTGATTACCGCGGTGGCGGGCATTACCCCCCTGCTTCCCGGTTTGGCGATTTATCGTGGCATGTACGCGATGATGCACGACCAAATGCTGGTCAGCTACAAGCTGCTGGTGGTGGCGCTTGGTACCGCCTCCGCGCTGGCTGCGGGCGTGGTGCTGGGCGAATGGGTGGCCCGGAAGCTGCGCCGCCCGCCGTCATTTAATCCCTACCGCCGGTTGCGCCGTCGTAAGAAGTCCGCCTTCGCTTAAGAAAAAACTGCCTGCCCGCCCGGCTTTCACCGCTTTCAGGGCGGCGGACCCACCTGGTGGGCGCATTCCAGTGGCGTGTGGGTTAAACTTGGTCAGTTAACACGCGCCCCCTTTTTAGACGGTGCGCAACGCGAAAAGTCTTTTCCACTGACAATCGGCACATCATTTTCCCCGCGCTGGGGTGTGCCGGTGCTGATGCTCTAGGAGTGAGTGTGCCCCCTAAGGTCACGGATACCCGAAACAATCCCGCCGAGTCTTTGCACGCGGTCGCTGAGGAGACCGCCGCTGCTGCGCGCCGCATTGTGGCCACCTACTCTGATGATTTCTTCGACTTCGCGACCCTGGCGTGCATGCTGGGCGTTGAGCTAAAGGATCTGCGCTACGCGCCGATCGCCGCCGAGCACGCTGAGGCTGAGGCTGCGAAGAAGACCACCAAGAAGGCCACGAAGAAGGCGGCTAAGAAGGCCACCAAGAAGACGACCAAGAAGGCCGCGAAAAAGACGACGAAGAAGGCGGCCAAGAAGGCCACCAAGAAGACGACGAAGAAAGCCACCAAGAAGGCCACGAAGAAGGCCGATTAAGGTGGGTGCGCACGCGCACGACTTTGTCGTGGTTGCCAATCGCTTGCCGGTGGATGTGTCCACCGCCGCCGATGGCACCACAACCGTCACCCCCAGCCCCGGCGGGCTGGTCACCGCGCTGAAACCGGTGCTGGAAAAGCAGCGCGGCTGCTGGGTGGGTTGGCCCGGAACCATTGGGGAGATTCCGGAAGACTTTGCCAGCCCCGGCGATATTCACCTGCACCCGGTGGCCCTGAACCAGCAAGAATTCGAAGAATTCTATGAGGGTTTTTCCAACGCCACCCTGTGGCCGCTGTACCACGACCTGATCGTCACCCCCGTCTACAACTCCGACTGGTGGGAAAGCTACCGGGAAGTCAACCACGCCTTCGCGCGGGCAGCCGCAGAAGTCGCCGCCGAAGGGGCCGTGGTGTGGGTTCAGGACTACCAGCTGCAACTAGTGCCCAGCATCCTGAAACTGCTCCGCCCCGACGTCACCGTCGGCTTTTTCCTCCACATCCCATTCCCCTCACCGGAGCTGTTCCGCCAGCTGCCATGGCGGGAGGAAATCCTGCGCGGCATCTGCGGCGCCGACCTGATCGGCTGCCACGTCCCCACCTCCGCCACCAATCTTTTGCAATCGGCCCGCACCTCCGAATCAGTCGACAGTGTTGAGCTGATCGACCACACCAGCGTGCGGGAACCCCTAGGCCACATCATCACCACCACGGGCCGACGCATCGACGTTGGGGCATTTCCCATCAGTATCGATTCCCACAGCCTCAAGCAGGCCGCCGCCGAAGCCCCCACCCTGCCGGATCTGCCCGGCGCGCCCCAAATCGTGTTGGGGGTGGATCGGCTGGACTACACCAAGGGCATTTTGCAGCGGCTGAATGTGTTTGAGGAACTGTATGCGGCCGGCGCGATTGAGAACACGGTGTTTGTGCAGATTGCGACCCCTTCGCGGGAGCGTATCGACAATTATCGGGCAACCCGCGCCCAGGTGGAGCAGGCGGTGGGCCGGATCAATGGGCTCTATGGGCAGGTGGGGGCGCCGGTGGTGCATTATTTGCACCGGAATTTGAGCCGCCAGGAGTTGTTGTCGTTTTATAACGCGGCGGATGTCATGCTGGTGACTCCGTATAAGGACGGCATGAATTTGGTGGCTAAGGAGTATGTTGCTTGCCACGGTGATGGCAGTGGCGCGTTGGTGTTGAGTGAGTTTGCGGGTGCGGCGGAGGAGTTGACGCGGGCGTATTTGTGTAACCCTTATGACGTTGAGTCGATAAAGGCGCAGCTGGTTGCGGCGTTGAAGGCGGTGGCTGATGGTGCGGCGCGTGGCCGGATGTTGGATATGCATTCCCAGGTGATTGCTTGCGATGTCGCGTTGTGGGCGGAGTCTTTCCTGGCGTGTTTGAAAAACGCCGCGACCCGCACCTAACCCGGGCGCATGGCTGCCGGTGGCGCGCTAATGTGATGTGAGTAGTGTTCGGTGCCTGCGCCCTGTTTTTTCTTCAAGGAGTTTTGCCTACGATGTTTCCCCGCTTTTTCGCCCGCCGCGCGATGGGCGCCGTAGTGACGCTGTGTGGGGTGACGCTTGTGGGCTGCAGTTCGGATGCCCCCATTGAGGATGTGACCTGGCAGATCACCAATATTTATCAGCAGGGTTATCCCAGTGATGTGCCGGATGATGTGGCGGTCGCGCCGCGGATTATTTTTGGCTACACCAGTGTGGTGGGCGATACGGGGTGTGCGCCTTTCCACGCCCATATTGAGTACACCACTGATGATGGCACCAAGGTGGAGCCCTTATCGGCGACGAAGGCGCGGTTTAGTGATGTGCGGGTTGATGATGTTCGCCAGGGCTGTATTGGGCGGGAGGCTTTCGTCCATGATTCTTTGGTGTCTTTGTTGCCGCATGAGTTCAGCATTGATCGGCAGCCCGGCAAGCTGTTGCTGACCCAGACTGGGCCGGTGGTGGATGCCCCGGCGTTGTTGCTGATTAGTGAGCAGTCATGACGATCCCCCCGGTGGCGATTGAGGATCCTTCGGCTTGGGCGCAGCTGCCGGCGCTGAAGGAGTTGTGCGCGGCCGATGAGGTGCTTATCGTCAGTGATTTTGATGGCACCTTGGCGCAGTTCAGTACTGATCCTGACTGTGTGCCGGTGAATCGGCGGGCGGTGGATGCGCTGGTTCGGTTGGCGCAGTTGCCTGCCACTAAGGTGGTGGTGTTGTCGGGGCGTGATTATGCGGGGCTAAAGCGGGTGTCGGGTTTGGGTGCGCCGGTGGAGTTGGTGGGTTCCCATGGGGCGGAGTCAGCGGAGGGTTTCCCGCCGCTTAAACCGGCGCAGCAGCGTCTGCTTGATGAGGTTGGTGTTCGCCTGCGCCAGCTGTGCGCGTCCTATCCCGGGGCGTGGGTGGAGGATAAGCCTTTGCACCGGGTGTTGCACATGCGGGCGGTTGAGGATGCGGCTGCGGCTGCGCAGTTGGCTGCTGCCGCCCGGCAGGTGGGTGCGGGTCTGCACCTGGGTGAGGGCAAGTGCGTGTTGGAGTTTTCTGCTACCGCCATCACGAAGGGCACCTGGGTGGAGGAGCATCGGGGCGGGCGTCGGGTGTTGTATGTGGGTGATGATGTCACCGATGAGAATGCGTTGCGGGTGTTGGCGCCGGGTGATGTTGGGGTGAAGGTTGGTGCGGGGGATTCGGTGGCGGATTTTCGGGTCCCGGATGTGGATGCTGTCGCCGAGCTATTGCATGCGTGCTTGTCGATGCGTGCGGCGTGGTGTGCGGCGTGAGGGAGGCCTCCTAGCTGCGCCTTTAGTGAAACTTGTTGAAAATGCGGGGGTTGCATTTTCAACGTTTTTCACTTGACATTCGTTGTCGTCAAGGGTTGTCTAGGGGCATGAAACTCACCCGTATGCTCGCACCGCTTTTCATCGGTGTTTTGACCCTCGCCGGCTGCTCCAGCGCCGACAACACCACCAGCTCCTCGGAGGCCGCCAGCACCACCGTGGACGGCAACAACATCACCGTTGTCGCCTCCACCCAGGTGTGGGCCGATGTCGCCAAGGAAGTCAGCCCCGACATCGACGCCACCGCCATCATCAACGGCGACGAGACCGACCCCCACTCTTTCGAGCCGACCGCCGCCGACATGGCTAAGGCGAAGGCCGCCGACATCATCGTCGTCGGCGGTGGCGGCTACGACGCGTGGCTGTACACGGCCGTGGACCAGGACAAGATCATCCACGCCCTGCCGCTGACCACCCACGACCACGATCACGGTCACGATCACGGCGAGGAAGGCCACGATCACGACCATGACCACGGTGAGGAGGGCCACGATCACGATCACGACCACGGCGATAAGGACCATGACCACGATCATGGCGCCGCCGAGTCGGAATCCGCCGAAGCCCACGAGCATGAGCACGGCGAGGAAGGTCACGACCACGACCATGCCCACGGCGAGGAGGGTCACCACCACGACCACGACGCCGAAGCCAACGAGCACATCTGGTACGACATCGACGCCGTCGACGCCGTTGCCGAGCAGATCGCCCAGCGCGTCGCAGAGCTCGACCCGAAGGCCACCATCAACGCCGGCGCTGTCGCCGACAAGCTGGCCCCGATCCACGAAACCCTCAAGGATCTGCCCGCCATCACCGTGGCCCAGACCGAACCCATCGCGGACTACATCATCGAACAAACCCCGATGAAGGAAGCCACCCCCTCCGGCTACCGCCACGCCACCCTCAACGAGTCCGAGCCCAGCGCCGCCGACGTGGCAGCCTTCCTCAAAGCCCTCGACGATGGCAGCATCGACCTGCTGATCTACAACCCGCAGACCGCCACCGAAACCACCAAGAAACTGCGCGAAGAAGCAGAAAAGCACAACATCCCGGTGGTAGAGATCTCCGAAACCCCCGCCAAGGATCAAAACTTCTTCACCTTCTACGCCGACGAGGTAGACAACCTCGCCGCAGCTGCTAAAGCGCTGAATAAGTAACCCAGCTTTCCCCCTTGACCTAGGGAAACACCGTGCATCACCCCCTTGCCTTCCGCTCATTGGACGGGCAAGGGGGCTTGTCCGTGTTATCCCCCATGTAACTGATGAAGGGATTCGCGATGGTTTGTGAATTCACAAACGCCACCATCGAGCCCCTGTGGTCGGATATCTCCTGCCGCATCGAACCCGGCGAATTCGTGGCGGTGCTCGGCCCCAACGGGGTTGGAAAATCCACCCTGCTGCGCGCCATCCTCGGCACCACAGCGCTGACCCGCGGCCGGGTCATCACGGAAGGAAACATCGGGTTCATCCCCCAGCAACGCATGTTCCCCACCGAACTGCCCCTGCGCGGACGCGACGTGGTGAGCCTCGCCCTGGCCCACGGCATGCTACGCAACCGCCGCGCCGATAAACGTCGCGTGGATGCGCTCTTAAAGCGGGTCGGCGCCGACTTCTTCGCGGATCGTCGCGTCGGCGTACTTTCCGGCGGGCAGCAACAGCTCATCCGCCAAGCACAGGCGCTGGCCAACGATCCCGCACTACTGCTGTGCGACGAGCCGCTGCTCAGCCTGGATTACGCCATGCAACGCCGCACCGTCGACATGCTCGACCGGCAGCGCACCGAACACGGCACCGCCATCGTCTTTGTCACCCACTCCATCAACCCGATCCTCAAAGTCACCGACAAGATCTTGTATCTAGGCCCCACCGGGCACACCTTCGGCCCCATTGAGGAAGTCATGACCAGCGAAACCCTGAGCAAGCTGTACGGCACCCAGGTGGACGTCCTGACCATCGGCGACCGAGTGGTGGTGGTCTAGGTGAACCTGCATGAGTTTTATCAGGCAACCGTCGATTTGCTCGCCGTCGACTTCGTACAACAAGCACTCCTTGCTGCCGCCCTGCTGGGGCTGGTCTCCGGGGTGATGGCACCCCTGGTGGTGCTCCGCACGATGAGCTTCGCGGTGCACGGCACCTCCGAGCTGGCGCTCATGGGCGCCTCCGCGGCACTGCTCTTCGGCCTCAACGTGGGCGCCGGCGCCGTCGTCGGTTCGATCATCGCCGCGGTTGTGTTGGCCATGCTGGGCTGGAAGCAACAGGATGCGGCCGTCGGCGTGGTCATGAGCTTCGGTATGGGCCTGTCCGTACTGTTCATCTACCTCTACCCAGGCCGATCCAGCACAGCATTCGCCCTATTGACCGGACAGATCGTCGGCGTCACCGGCAACTCCCTGGCAATCCTGGCCGCCGTGGTCGTCATTGTGGTGGGCACCATCGCACTGATCTGGCGGCCGCTGCTCTTTGCCAGCGCGGACCCCATCATGGCGACCGCGGCCGGGGTGAAGGTCAGGCAGCTGTCCATCGTGTTCGCCATCCTGGTCGGCCTCACCAGCGCCCAGTCCGTCCAAATCGTGGGCGCGCTGCTGGTGATGGCGCTGCTGATCACCCCGGGTGCTGCCGCAGTCCACGTCACGGCCCGCCCCCTGGTGGCCGTCGTACTGTCCATCATTTTCGCCGAGGTCGCCGCCGTCGGAGGCTTCGTACTGTCGCTGGCGCCAGGACTACCGGTCAGCGTGTTCGTCACCGGTATTTCTTTCGCGATCTATCTCATCTGCCGCCTCACCGGGTACCTGCAAGCCCAACGCATCGGCGCGGATGCTGGCACCCACACCAAACAGCGCGCAGAAGGCTGCTGCGAGGCCTAAAGCCCACTAGCTAGGCCCCAAACCCACTCAAAAGGCCCTTATCCCCTCTAAGAATCATCTTTTAAGGGGGATAAGGGCCTTGCGGTGTACTGCGCTTGGCTTAAGGCCTACTTGCCGGATACTTCCGCGCGGCGCTGGCGGGCAAACTCGCTGAGCACCACGCCCGCGGCGACCGAGGCATTCAAAGACTCAACCCAGCCGGTCATCGGGATCGACATGATGGTGTCACAGGTCTCGCCGACCAGGCGAGAAATACCCTTGCCCTCAGAGCCGACGACGATCACGGTCGGATCGGTGCCGTCGTAGGTGTCCAGGGTGTGATCCCCACCGGCATCCAAACCGACAACCTGGTAGCCGGCTTTTTGGAATCGCTGCAGGGTGCGGGTGAGGTTGGTGGCGCGAGCCACCGGCAGGCGTGCCGCGGTGCCAGCACTGGTGCGCCACGCGACAGCAGTCACGGAGGCACTGCGCCGCTCGGGGATGACCACACCATGGCCACCGAAAGCGGCCACGCTACGAATCACCGCGCCCAGGTTGCGGGGGTCAGTGATGTTGTCCAACACCACGATCAGGCCGGCTTCACCCGTGGACTTCACGTTATCGATGAGGTCCTCAACATCGGCGTACTCATACGGGGGAATCATCAGGCCAATGCCCTGGTGCATACCGTTGCCGGTCATGCGATCCAGTTCGTGCTTCGGCACCTCCTGGGTAGGGATGCCACGGTGCTGCGCCAGCTGCACAGCCTCCGCCAAACGATCATCGGCGTTCGTGCCCTCCACCACATACAACAGGGTGGCCGGCACCTTGGCGCGCAAGCACTCGATCACCGGGTTGCGGCCCACCACCATCTCACCGGTATCCGGCTTCTCATGGCGACCGCGCGCACGACGCTCCTGCTCCTTTTTGCGCTTATAGGCCGCGTGATACACCCGGTCCTCAGCCTTAGGAGTCGGGCCCTTACCGGCCAAGCCACGACGGCGCTGACCGCCAGAGCCCTTTTCCATGCCCTTCTTATTCGTCTTACGCATAGCGCCGCGGCGCTGTGAGTTACCAGCCATAAATCTTCATCCTCAATAGGTCTTGTGCACGCGAAAGCAAAGGTCGCGTTGTCGTCGGTGTTCCCCGCGATTTCACAAGGCATATCGGGGAAAATAAAGAAAAGTTCACCCGGTGAGAGCACGCATCCGCACTACTGCGCGCTGGATGCCCTCACCGAGTACTCACAAATGCCTTAGAGCGACCACTTCTGGCCGTCAGCGGAATCTACCACGTTAACACCAGCAGCTGCGAGTCGATCCCGCACCTCATCGGCGGTCGCCCAGTCCTTGTTCGCCCGCGCTTCGGCGCGGCGCTCAAGCTCGGACTGCACCAAAACATCCAGGGCGGCATGCGCCTTGGAGTCCTCCCCGCCCTGATTCGCCCACGTGGGCGACTGGGGATCAACCCCCAAAATCGCAGCCATCGCACGCACCTGGCCGGCAAGCTCCACTGCGCGGTCTTTATTGCCCTCTGCCAGGGCAGAGTTACCCGCACGAACGGTGGTGTGCAGGACCGCCAAGGCCGCCGGAACACCCAAATCATCATCCATCGCATCGGTGAATTCCTGCGGCACCTCGGTCTTATCGACCTGGCCGACGCGCTCAAGGAAATCCTCAATACGGCGGTAGCCCTGTGCGGCTTCTTTCAAGGATTCCTCCGAGTACTCCAGCATGCTGCGGTAGTGCGCGGAACCCAGGTAGTAGCGCAATTCGACGGGACGAACCAGCGTCAACACATTCGGCACAGACAACACATTGCCCAGCGACTTACTCATCTTCTCGCCGGCCATGGTCACCCAGCCGTTGTGCATCCAATACCGGGCAAAACCATCCCCGGCGGCGTGCGCCTGCGCGATCTCGTTCTCATGGTGCGGGAACTTCAAATCGAGCCCGCCACCATGAATGTCGAACTCGGCACCCAGGTAAATGGTAGCCATGGCAGTGCACTCAATGTGCCAGCCCGGGCGACCCCGACCCCACGGCGTCGGCCACGACGGCTCACCCGGCTTCGCAGCCTTCCACATGGTGAAATCGCGCGGATCCCGCTTGCCGGTACCGGCAGACTCCCCCTGATCCATCTCATCCAGCTTCTGGCCAGACAACTGGCCATAATCATCCAAGCTCGCCGGCGACAAATACACATTGCCATCAGCCGCATAACCATGGCCCGCATCAATGATGCGCTGCATGTAGTCCACCATCTCAGTGATGTGGCCGGTCGCGCGCGGCTCCAGCGACGGGGGACGCACCCCCAAGACGTCATAAGCGTCAGCAAACTCGCGCTCATGAGTTGCCGCCCACTCCCACCAGGGGCGACCATTTTCCTCAGCCTTGCGCAAAATCTTGTCATCAATGTTGGTCACATTGCGGACGAACAGCACATCAAGGCCCTTGGCTTCCAGCCAATTACGCAAAATATCGAACGCCACGCCACTGCGGACGTGCCCAATGTGCGGGGTGGTTTGCACAGTGGCACCACACAGGTAGACGGTGGCCTTGCCCGGGGTCACGGGCACAAAGTCACGTTGAGTACGGGTCGCGGAATCGTAAATGCGTAAAGTCACGTGCTCAAGTGTAACTGCCCAACCCAAATGCCCCACCATGAGCAACGGGCCCCACCCAACGATGAGGCCCGCACACAAGGCAATCGACTACTTCTGCTCAGCAGACCACACCACAGCCGTCGCAATAGCCGCCCGACCCTCACTGCGGCCCGTAAAACCCATCTTGTCGGTCGTCGTCGCAGACACACTCACCGGAGCCCCCAACAGACGCGACATCACCTCCTGCGCCTCCTCACGGCGCGGCCCCATCTTCGGCGACTGCCCCACCAGCTGCACCGCAGCATTACCGATGGTAAAGCCATTATCACGCACGAAACTGCGCACTTCTTCCAACAACTGCGCGCCGCTCACGCCGGCGTACTCCGGGCGCCCCACCCCCACAAAAGACCCCAAATCCCCCAGGCCCGTCGCGCTCAGCACAGCATCGACCACCGCGTGGGCCACCACATCACCGTCCGAATGGCCCTCACAGCCGTCATCATCCGGAAAATTCAAACACGCGATCCAGCATTCCTTGCCGGGCTCGATCTGGTGGGCATCTGAGGCAATTCCAACGCGGGGGATAAGCATGCCAGCCATCCTAACCGACCCGCCACAGTGCTCCACCCCAACACAACACCACTACCCCACCCACTCACGGCCCCAGAAGCACTACACGCCTCGGCAGCACTTAAGCCAAATAGTGCTCGGCAATGACCACATCGATCGGGTGGGTGATCTTCAGCGCCCGCTCATCGCCCGGCGCCACCACCACAGTGCCCCCAAACCACTCAATCAAGCTGGCATCATCCGTCGGACAAAAATCACCGGATTCATCACGCTGAAAAGCCTCATTGGCTTTCAGCAAAGTGACCAAGCGGCACGCCTGGGGAGTTTGCACCGCACGCAACGCCGCACGCGCAGGAGTACCCACCACCCGCATCTGCTCATCGACCTGCTTAATCGTGTCAGACACCGGCAGTGCGGGAACCACACAATCCACCCCATCAGGCACAACCATCAACCGCTGAATCATCTCTACCGGGGTCAGCGCCCGCGCCGCATCGTGTACCAACACCACATCATCAGCGCCGGCCTCATGACCCAACTGGTCCGCGATCGCGTCAAGCCCACACAACACCGAATCGGCGCGCTCCTTGCCACCCGCGACGATCACCGCATCCGGGCACTCCAGTCGCGCCCGCTCATGCATATCGGGACTCGCCGCAATGATGACCCGATCCACCCCGGCAGCCACCAAAGACTCATACGCCCGGCGCAGCAGCGTCACCCCACCCAGTTCGAAAAAAGCCTTCGGGATGCCCGCGCCCAAACGAGTACCCATGCCAGCCGCGGGAATCACCGCAAAAATCTTGCCTGCCACAAACATCACCATCCATGCTTATCCCAGCCCCGCGACGCGCAGGCCATGTACTACCCTGCAAGTCTTGCACACCCACGCGCCCACCAAAACACCACCGCACCCCGCCCCGGGCCTGGACATAAAAACTGCGCCGGTGCTCTTTCCTCGCAATCGCAAGGCAAGCGCATCGGCGCAGCAATGAAGCGTCGTCTAGCTTCTAGTCGTCGAAATCGATGCTATCCAGGTCGACGTCGTCGTCATCGTCGAGGTCGTCGGCACCCTTGGTGTCTTCCTGAGGTGCAGACGCCTTCTGCTTCTCCAGAGCGTCCTGCATCAAAGCTTCCAGCTCATCGGCTTTCTTCTCGTCGACGTTGTCGGCCAACGCCAACTCGCCGACCAGCACCTGACGGGCCTTGGCCAGCATGCGCTTTTCGCCGGCAGACAGGCCACGATCCTGATCACGGCGCCACAGATCGCGTACCACCTCAGCGACCTTGTTGACGTCACCGGAAGCCAAACGCTCCTGGTTGGCCTTGTAACGGCGGGACCAGTTGCCAGCTTCCTCAACGTCGGTTTCGCGCAGCACGCCGAACACCTTCAACAGGCCTTCTTCGCCCACCACGTCGCGGACACCGACCAGCTCGGCATTCATGGCGGGCACGCGCACAGTCAGGTCGGACTGGTGGATCTGCAGCACCAAGTACTCGAGAGTCTCGCCGCCGAGCTCACGGTGCTCGATCGCTTCGATGACTGCCGCACCGTGGTGCGGGTACACAACGGTGTCGCCGACCTTGAAATCCATGGACTCTCCTGGCTGAGTGAGGTAAACAATGTGCGCCCGAGCTTGAGTTTAAGCTTTAACGAGTTCCCGGCATGCGCCTTAAAGTGTCAGAGGCATCTGGAAGCCCTGAGGGCGTGCGCCAGATATGCGCTGAAATCACCTGTAAGTCACTTACGAGAACCGCTGGTTCGGGCACTAATCCGAAACATTTTAGCACGCCCCACTGCCCTACTTTGCAGCTGCCCCCAAACCGCCTTTGCCCAGCCGGGGAGCCTTGAGTGGTGCGGGGCTGAAAACTGCCTTATCAACAATCCACCGAATGTGGTGCCCAGATGGCTTCAACTACCAATATCCCCCTCGTTTTACCCCCACCTGTGGGAGAAACAACCCCGGCAAGCCCAACAAAACTAGGTCTATGCCGGGTGAAACTAGTAGGCTATGGAAGAACTGACTTAACCACCCGAAGCCTTTAAATGGAGGGCAAGTAAAGTGATGTCCCGAACCGCGGTCGCACGCCGCGTCGCCGTAGCCGCCCTTGTTGGTGTCTCCGCCGCCAGCCTGGCCGCCTGCAGCGCCGGCCAAATTACCCAGACCTCCGACCAGGTTGCAGCCGTCGACGGCAACTCCGCTAACTCGGAGAACAACACCGTCGCCGTCCGCGACGTCACCGTCGTTATCGAGCAGAACAACGCCGCAGCCCTGAAGTTCACCGCCGTGAACCAGGATCCGAAGAACGTTGATCACGTCCTGAAGACCGTGACCATCAACGATATGGATGTTGATCTGCCGGGCGCACCGATCGCCATCAAGCCGGGCTGCTCCCTGGTTGCTGGCCCCGCCTCCATGGTGGATGAAATGCCGAACACCGATGGTGTCTGCATCAACTACATCGCCGTTCCGGTCGAAAATGTTGGCTTCGCTGCCGGCGGCAACCAGAACGTCACCTTCGAGTTCGACTCCGGAAACCTCGAGCTGCCCGCCACCGTCAACGGTGTCGTCCTGCCTGCAGGTGTCGAAGAGCGTAACGCCAGCCAGGACGTTGACGCGGTTCAGCACGGCGAAGGCCACGAGGGCCACAAGCACTAAGCTGCCCGCCTTGTTCTAGGACTTTTTTAAAGGACCGAGTCTCCCCCAGCCCGGGGAGGCTCGGTTTTTTCATGCCCTCCTCTCCCCTTTCGTCCGGTTGGCGCCGATGATGCTTGCTGCCGGCCGGCCCGAGAACTTGCGCCTCCTACACCTAGCACCTGGCGCCAACCTTGTTCATGCGGGGTTGATGCTGAATCTATGCCGGTGCCGGATTCACCGCACCGCGCCTGGATGGTGCTGACAGTCGCTTAGCACCCTGGGACGCGCTCAGGCGCCCTGACAATGCCGAAGGCCCCCTTGGAAGGGGTTTCCCTATGGGAAGCCTTTCAAGGGGGCCTAAGCGCGTGTGAGGGGCGTAAAGCCTGCCGTCACCCTAGCCCCGGTTGCCCGGGGTTAGGTGCTGGCGGTTGCTTTATCCTTCCTCGCGGCGGCGTCGTGCTGCACCGACCAGGAGTGCGCCTGCGGTGATGAGCAGTGCACCTCCGGCGACGATTCCGTAGACGCTCGCGCCGGTGTTAGCCAGGCTGCGAACTTCCTTGATCGTGCGCGGGATTCCCTTGGACGGGGTCTCCTGGGCCGGGGTCGGACGCTGCGGCTGCTGGGTGACACCCGGTGCCTGCGGGGCGTTGGGTGCCTGCGGGGCATCCGGTGCCGGTGCGGGCTGCGCAGGCACGGGCTGCTGTGCGCCCGGTGCCGGGGCATCGGAGCTGCCGCCACCGATGATCAGCGGGATGGTCAGCGGGATGAGCGACCACCACGGGATGTTGCCTTCGACGCTACCGGCCGGGGTACGGGCGGTGGTGACGGTTGCGTCATCCTCGTTGGAGGTGACCTTCTCGCCACCGGTGCTGGTGCCGGTTGCGGTCGCCTTGTTGACGACCACGCCGCGGGCAGCGTCTGCCTCAGTGATGGTGTATTCGCCACTGGTGCAGGTGGTGGAAGCACCCACCGGGAGGGTGGTGGCTTCGCAGGTGACGGTCACGCCAGCCTGCGCGAGCATCGGGTCGTTGATCTCCACGCCAGTCAGCTCGGTGTTACCGGTGTTGGTGACGGTGAAGGTGTAGACGACCTTCTCGCCAGCCTTGGCCGGTCCGGCGTTGTCGACTGCCTTGGACAGGCCCAGCGCGGGCTTGTCGGCCGGTGCGGTCGGCACCTGGAACTTAGCGACGGCCGGGTTGGACTTGATGGCAGTGCCATTGGCTTCCTTGGCCTGTGCGCCAGCGGTGTTGGTGACGGTGACCGCACGGGCGTCCGCTTCGGTGACCTTGTGAGTCTTGGTGCACTCGGTGGAGGCACCAGGCTCCAGGGTGGTCTCGCCGCAGACGAAGGGCTTGTCGCCGAACATCGGGTCGATGACGCGGACGTCGGTGACCTTCACGGTGCTGGTGTTGGTGACCTTCAGGAGGTACTCAACATCTGCGCCGACGGCGAAGGTCTTGTCGGCGTCGCCGTTGGTGATGGCCTTCTCCAGGGCGATGGCGCCGGCTTCCGGCTTAGGCTCCGGCTTCGGTTCCGGCTTGGCCGGAACGGTGAAGGTGGCGGTGCCAGGCTGGGAAGTCACGGTCTTGCCTGCCTCGTCGGCACCGGTTGCGGTTGCAACGTTGGTGACGGTCTTGGCTTCGGCATCGGCCTTGGTGACGACGTGGTCCTTGGTGCAGGTGGTGGAGGCCTTGGGCTCCAGTGCGCTGTCACCGCAGACGAACGGCTCGTCCCCGAACATCTTGTCGGCAACCTTGACGTCCTTGAGTGCAACGTCACCGGTGTTGGTGACCTTGAGCTCGTAGGTGACGGTTGCACCCTCGTCGAAGGAGGCACCGTTGGTGATCTTCTTCTCCAGGGAGATGGCGGGCTGACCCGGGGTCGGGGCGGGGGTTTCGGCCGGAACCTTGAACACGGCCTGGGCCGGGTTCGAAGTCACTGCGGGGCTGTCCGCATCTTCACCGGTGGTGCCGGTGGCGGTTGCCACGTTGGTCACGGTCTTCGCCTCGGCATCAGCCTTGGTGACGACGTGATCCTTGGTGCAGGTGGTCGAAGCCTTCGGGGCGAGGTTTTGTTCACCACAGGTGAACGGCTCGTCGCCGAACATCTTGTCCGAAATCTTGACATTGTGCAGTTCCACGTCACCGGTGTTGGTGACCTTGAAGCTGTACGTGACGTTCTGGCCCTCTTCGAAGGTGTCACCGTTGGTGATGGTCTTCTCGAGTGCGATGGCCGGGTTGGTCGGGGTCGGCTGCGGGGCGGGCTTCGCCGGGACGGTGAAGGCTGCCTTGTCCGGAGCGGACTCGACCGGTACGCCGTACTCGTCCTTGGCCTTGGCGGTCGCAACGTTGATGACGGTCTGCTTCTCAGCATCGTCGGGGGAGACGATGTGGGTTGCAGTACAGGTCGTGGAGATGTTGGGCTCCAGCTCGGTGTCTTCACAGGTGATTGCACCGATGATCATGTCATCGTCGATTGCGATGTCGCTGAGCTTCGTGGCACCGGTGTTGGTGACCTCGAAGGAGTAGTTAACGACGTCGCCTTCCTCGAAGCGCTTGTCCTCACCACCGTTGGTGATGGACTTCTTCAGGGAGATGGCCGGGACGGGCTTCACCGGGACGGTGAACTTGTCGTTGGCCTGCGGGGACAGCACCTGGTAGCCGGTCGGGTCGTTGCCTGCGGCCTGGGCGATGTTGACGACAGTGACGGCCTTTGCGTCAGCTGCGGTCACAACGTGATCCTTGGTGCAGGTGGTTACGCCCTTGGGCTCCAGTTCCTCGAGGCCACAGACGAACGGCTCGTCGCCGAACATCTTGTCGGAGACCTTGACGTTGGTCAGCGCGACATCACCGGTGTTGGTGACTTCGAGCTTGTAGGTGACGGTCTGGCCGACCTGGAATTCCTTGTCCTTGCCACCGTTGGTGATGGACTTGGTGAGATCCAGGCTGGGCTTGGTCGGAACCGGTGCGGGGGTCGGTGCCGGGGTTTCGGCCGGGACCTTGAACACTGCGGTACCCGGGTTAGAGGTCACAGTCTTCGCGTCATCACCCTCACCGGCGGTACCGGTGGCGGTAGCAACGTTGGTCACGGTCTTGGCCTCAGCATCAGCCGCGGTCACCACGTGATCCTTAGTACAGGTCACAGACTCAGTCTTCGGCAGAACCGCATCGGCAGGACCACAGTCGAACGGCTCGTCGCCGAACATCTTGTCGGCCACCTTGATGCCCTTGAGGTCAACGTCGCCGGTGTTGGTGACGGTGAACTCGTAGGTCACGGTCTCGCCGACCTTGAAGGTGTCACCGTTGGTGATCTTCTTGGCCAGTTCGATAGTCGGCTTGGTCGGCTCGGGCTGCGGTGCAGCCGGGACCTTGAACACTGCGGTACCCGGGTTAGAGGTCACAGTCTTCGCGTCATCACCCTCACCGGCGGTACCGGTGGCGGTAGCAACGTTGGTCACGGTCTTGGCCTCAGCATCAGCCGCGGTCACCACGTGATCCTTGGTGCAGTTCACGGACTCAGTCTTCGGCAGAACCGCATCGGCAGGACCACAGTCGAACGGCTCGTCGCCGAACATCTTGTCGGCCACCTTGATGCCCTTGAGGTCAACGTCGCCGGTGTTGGTGACGGTGAACTCGTAGGTCACGGTCTGGCCTTCGTCGAAGGATTCACCGTTGGTGATCTTCTTGTCCAGGGAAATACCCGGGTTGGTCGGGGTCGGAACCGGAGTCGGTGCGGGGACCGGTGCCGGGGTGACCTTGACGACCTTGAAGGCCTTCGACGGGGTGACTGCGGTGCCGTTCGGCGAGGTGCCGTTGGCCTCCGCGGTGTTGACGATGGTGCCGCTGGCCTGATCCTCCGGGGTCACCTTGTGCAGCTTGGTGCACTGGGTGGATCCGGACTTGACCAGGGTGTTGGTGCCACAAACGAACGGTTCGGTTCCGAACATCGGGTCGGTGACGGTGACGTTGTTGAGCTGAGTTTCACCGGTGTTGGTGACCTTCAGGGTGTATTCAACGTACTCGCCGACCTTGAACTCTTCACCGTTGGACTCCTTGGTCAGCTGCAGGGAGCTGGGCTTCGGGGCCGGGATGGTGAAGATTGCGGTGTCTTCGTTGCTCTTGACTTCGCGGTTTTGCGGGTCAAGGCCGGTGGACACTGCGGTGTTGCGGACGATACGGGTCGGGGATGCGGCCTCTTCGTCGGTTACGACGTGCTCACGGACACAGGTGGTTTGCTGCTTTTCAGCAAGTTCCTTGGTGCCACATTCGCTGGGCTCGCCGAACATGGGGTCATTGAGCATGACTCCGGTCAGCGGGACGTCGCCGTTGTTGACGATGGTGAAGGTGTACTTCACGGTCTGGCCGGCTTCGAAGATCTTGTCTTCGCCGCCGTTGCTGATGACCTTGGTCAGCTTCAGGCCGGGGTTGTTCGTCGCGGTCTTGATGGTCGCGCGGGCCGCGTTCGACGGAACGTTCTTGCCGTAACGGGTTTGACTGTCGGCGGTGGCAACGTTAGTGACGGTGCCTGCCTTGGCGTTGTTTTCCGTGACGGTGTATTCGCGTTCGCAGGTGGTGGACTTACCGACCAGGAGGGTGGTGTCGCCACATTCGAACGGTGCTTCGCCGAAGTTGGGGTCGTTGACCTTGACGTTGACGAGGTCAGCGCCGCCGACGTTGGTCAGCTTGAAGACGTAGGTGGCCTTCTCGCCTTCCTTGTAGACCTTCTCGGGATCCTTGACGGTCTTCTCGAGCACGAGGGCGTCTTGGGTACCGACCGGAACCTTTGCGGTGTCGGTGGGTGCGTTGTCCTCGGCGTAGATCGGCTCGTCACCGAACAGGCCCATGACGGCTGCGACGTTGACGATGTTGCCATCGTTGTCGGGCTCGGGCGCCTTATCCAGCGGCACGGACAACCAGCAGGTGGCGACTTCGTCAGGGATCATGGTGCCGAGGTAGGCGACGGTCTTGCCGTCGACCTCGGTGCGACCCTTGAGCTTTTCGCCCTGCTTGGTGGTGCCGGCGTGGCATTCGACGCTGTCAGCGACAGCGACCTGATCGTCGTCGATGTAGACCTCGGTCAGGGTGAACGGGGAGGGGTTGATGACCTTGATCTTCCACAGAACCTCGCCGTTGACCAGCACGGGGCTGGTGTTTTCGGCGGTCTTGTCGATGCCCAGCTTGGGGATACCGACGGTCACGGTTTCGGTGTCAGGGTTGGAGGTCGGGAGGAACTCCTCGCCGGTGCTGTCGTTCTGGTTCGGTCGCATTGCGCGAGCAATTGCGGTGTTGACCAGCTTGCCCTTGGCGGCGTCTTCCTCGGTCAGCTCGACGGGCTTGTCTGCGGTGCAGGTGATCGTCTTGCCGGGCTCGATGACATCGGGGTCACAGGTGACCTGGATGCCACGCTCTGCCAGGGTCGGGTCGGCGATCTTGGTGCCGTGCAGGGTGACGTTTCCGACGTTGGTGACGTCGAATTCGTAGCGGACGGTCTCGCCGGGGACGTAGGTTTCCTTGCGGACCTCGTCCTTTGCGAGTCGCTTGTCGAGTCGGATTTCGCTGCTGGGGGCAGGAACCTCAACGGTAGCTTCGGACTTCTTCGGCTCGAGCTTGTCCTTGCCGAACTTCGGGGTCATGGTGACTTCGTTGACCAGGGTTTCGCCTGCGTCGACGTCTGCCTGGTTGACGGTGTAGTCGGCGGTGCAGACGAACTGCTCGCCGGGTGCGAGGTCGTCACCGATCTTCCATTCGCCACATTCAAGCTTCAGCTTGTCCTTGTTGCCTGCTGCCCAGTTGTCGTCGAGGTCGACGTCGGTGAGCGGAACGTTGCCGGTGTTGCGGCCAACGATCGTGAAGTAGGCAACATCGTCCTTGCCGAGGGTGACGGACTTGTTTTCGGTGGCCTTGTCGCCAGCGGTGTAATCGACGGTCTTGTTGAGCTCGAAAGCGGGCTCAGCACGCAGCGGGGTGACCTTGGCGGAGCTGGTCAGCTCGTCGCCTTCGGCTTCCTCGCCTTCGTCGTCGGTGTACTTGAAGTTGGCGGTTGCCTCGTTGACCTTGTCTTCACCGTTGATGACGTCTTCCATGGTGATGAAGCCGTCGGCGACGCCAGTACAGGTGTAGGTTTCCTTCGGCTTGAGGGTGAAGCCTTCGTCGAAGGTGAACTTGGTGCCTGCGCTGGTTTCACAGGTGAACTCAGGTGCGTCCTTGCCCTTCGGGTAGGTGTCACCGATGGTGACGTCCTTCAGGGTGACGTTACCGGTGTTGGCACCGGTGATCGTCCAGGTCACGCCGTCGCCGGCTGCGCGGGTGACTGCCTTTTCACCATCAACGGTCTTGTTGAGGGTGAGGGCGGGTCGGGGGTCGCGCATGACGACGGTGGCGTCAGCGTCCTGGGTCAACTTGGTGGTGTCGCCCCAGCCGTTGGTGTAGTCGGCGGTGAGCTTGACGTAGTTGCGCAGGGACTGCTGTGCGTCCTGGTCGTCCTGGGTGACGGGGTATTCGCCGTCACAGACGAAGGTCTGGCCGGGGAGAAGGACGCCGGGGCCGGTGCCCATCTCGAAGTCGGCACCCTTGACGTCTCCGATGTCATTGGTGTGGCACTGGAAGGTCAGGGCCTCGTCCTTGGCCCACTCGTCGGTGAGCAGGGCGTTTTCGAGGGTGACGTTGCCGGTGTTTCCACCGTTGATGCGGAAGTAGGCGACTTCGTTGCCGTTGCGCTTGACGGTGTTCTTGTACTTGCCGTCGAAGGTGGGGGCAACTGCCTTGTCAACGGTCATCTGCGGGGATGCAGGCGGAACGTTGATGACGGCGGTGTCGTCGTCGGTCGGGGTGATCTTGGTGCCGCCGGACTTCTGGAAGACGGAGGTGACGACTGCCTTGTTGGGCAGGGGTCGCTGGTCTTGCATGTCGTCCGGGGTGACGGTGTACTCGGCAGTCTTGCAGATTGCGGAGTCCTTGGGCTCGAGCACGAAGCCGGCCTTCGGATCAACCTTGCTCTGATCGGACTGCTTGACACATTCGACGATGTCGAGCGGTGCCTTGTTGAGGTCGTACACCTGGGCGAACTGGTCGTCGATCTTGACATCAGTCAAGGTGACGTTACCGGTGTTCTGGACGGTGATGGTGAAGTGGGTTGCTTCACCGGGCTTGAGAACCTTGCGCTGTTCCGGACCGTCGCCGACGACCTTGGTGAGCTCGATCTGCGGAGCTGCCGGAGGCATGTGCAGGGTGGCGTCGCCGGATCCTTCGACGTTGACGTTTTCGGGATCCTGCGGGTCCACCTTAGAAGTTCCCGTAACAGTGACGTTGTTGACGATGTCTCGACCAAGGTTCACGTCAGCCTGGGTAACCGTGTAGGGCTCCGCCAGCTGGCAGCGAATCTCGTCACCCGGAGCCATGTCCAGGTTGCCGAGCTGAATCTTGTCTTCGCCCTTGTAGCACTCGAGTGCCGGGGTACCCTCAGCGCCGCGGAAGGAATCCTTGGCCTCAGAGTTGTAGTCGAAGATATCCGTCACATTGACGTTGTGCAGCGTGGAGGAACCGTTGTTACGGAACCAGAAGTCGAACTGCATTGCCTGGTCGGCAACAACGTCGCGGCTCTGCTTCTCCTCGTCGCGGTTGACCGGCTCGGAAGCGTCACGGGTGCGCTTGAACACGGTGATCGACGGCACGCCAGCCAACGGGGTAACCGTTGCAGAGTCCTTACGGATCTGCGGTTCGGCGTCGGGCTTGCCCGGGTGGCCGGTGACGGTTGCTTCGTTGGTGAAGGGCTTACCGTTGTCGATGTCGTCCTGGGTCAGGGTGTATTCACCCTCGCACAGTACGGACTCGCCAACCTGGAGGGTTTCGGTGCCGTCCAGCTTGAAGGATGCACCGTCCTTGCCGGAGCAGGTGAAGTCGATTCCGCGGAATTCGTCGTCCAGCTTGACGTTGTACTGACGCATGTTGGACTCGTTGGTGACACGGATGGTGTAAGCAACCTTGTCGCCAACGCGCTTATCGTTCACTTCCTGCTTGGCGTCGACGCGCTTATCGATGCTGATTGCACCGTCAAGCTGCGGCACGGTCACAGAGGCCTGCGGGTCGGGCTGGATGTTTTCAACGGTGGTTTCTTCACCGTCCGGGCCGGTGGCCTTGGCGGTGATGTGAACCTTGTTGAACAGCTCCTTACCAGCGTCGATGTCGTCCTGCGTCACCTGGTAGGTGGCGTAACAGGTCATCGTGGTGCCGGCAGCGAGATCCTGGCCGGGCTTCCAACCGCCGTCACAGCTCAGGTCGAGCTGCGGATCCTTGTCCCAGGTGTCAACCAACTGGACGTCACGCAGGGTGACGTTGCCGGTGTTGGTGAACTCGATCTTGAAGAACGCGTTCTGGTTCAGGTCACGCGGCAGGGTCGACAAGGTGGCCGTGTTACGGGAGTCACCCACGGTCTTGTTCACCAGAACAGACGGAGCTGCTGCCGGCGGCTGGATCGTGGCGTCGTCCTCTTCGCGCACCGGCATGGTGGCGTCAGGATTCTTCGGGTCAACAACCTTACCGGTCAGGGTTGCGGTGTTGGTGATCTTCTTCTGCGCATCCTGATCTGCGGTCGTCATTTGGTAACGAACGGTACAGGTGATGCGCTCCTGCGGGGCCAGGTTGCGAGAGCCGTTGAGGGCAACAGCCTTCGGCGGATCCTGACTGTCGAAGCAGGAAGTGATCTGTGCACCCTTGTCCTGATCCATCACATCTTCGAGGTTGGCCTCGGTGATGGTGACGGCAGAGTTGTTCACAATGGTGATCAGGAACTCAGCGTTTTGCTTCGCTGCAACTTCCTTGTTGTTGTCGAACTGGTCGTCGACAACATCGACATTGCGGACCTGCTTGACCAGGGACACATCCGGGGTGCCGTCCGGAACGGTGATGGTGGCCTTAGCCTCATCACCTTCGTAGACGGTACGCGGATCGGCCGGGGTGTAGTACTCACCGGTCGGCTTTGCAGTGTTCGGGATCTCGCGCTGGGCGTCAACGTCTGCCTGGGTGACCACGTAGTCAGCGTGGCAGGTTGCGGCCTGCTTCGGTGCCAGTGCGGACTGGCCCAGGACGAACGGGGCGCCGTCCAGGTCATCACAAGCAATGGCGGAGACGAACTTGCGGTCGCCGAAGTTGTCGGCAATGTTCACCTTGTTCATGGTGACGTTGCCGTCGTTGGTGACGGTGAAGTCGAAGGTGGCGGTCTCGCCGGCAGCCTTCTGCTTGGAAGCTTCGCCCTCAACCAGCTTGGTCAGGGTGAGGTGCGGCTCGGCCGGCTTCAGCGGAACCTTGGCCTCAGACTTCTGCGGGTCGATCGGCGGGTTTTCAAGGTAACGACCGGTGATCGATGCCTTGTTGAGCAGATCTTCCTGCTTATCGATGTCGGCCTGGGTGATGGTGCCATCAGCCAGCGGCTCGGAGATGCAGCGGTACTTATCGCCACGGGCGAGGTTTGCGCCTTCTTCGCTGAGAAGGTCGCCCTTGGCCTTGAGCTCTTCGCCTTCGTAGGCGACACCATCGGAGTTCATGATGGTGCACTGGAAGGTGAGTTCACCCTTGACCCAGTTGTCGGTCAGCTTGACCTGGTTCAGCGGGACGTTACCGGTGTTGGCGCCTTCGATGGTGAAGACAGCCTTGCCGTCAACTTCGCGCGGGGTATCCGGGTTGTCGACAGACTTCTCGATGCTCAGCTTCGGGTCGGCATTGTAGTAGCCGAAGTCGATGTCGCTGATGCGCTCGGGGTTACCACCGTTACGTTCCGGGGAGATGCCGTAGATCTGCAGCGGGTCAGACTCCCACTTGCCAACGTTGGCAGGGTTCTTGCCGGACTCGGTGTTGATCTCCGTATTGTCATTGTGACGAACCACGACCTTGTAGATACCTGCGGGCAGGTTCTTGAAGAGGTATTCGCCATTGGCCGGAAGCTCCAGGGTTTGAACCGGCTCAGTCTCGTTACACACGAGCTCGCCAGTGTCATTGGAGCAGGACAAAAGCACCACGTTACGGGGCGAACCCGGTGCCTCGCCGTTTTCGTAATCGCCGGATTCGTTCGCATCAACGTAGACGCGACCGGAGATTTCACCGGCGTAAACGCGGGTCTTCACGACCTGGGTTGCGGGAACCGGCGCGACCGGTCGGCCGGCGACACCCTGCACCGATACCGGACCAGCGCTGTTGGCGTAGACGTCGTCGGCGTGGTTACCACGGGTAGCGAAGGTCAAGACCGCAGCGTTGTATGCGCCACCGGGGAAGTTCTTGGAGGTGAACTTCAGCGCGGTGATCTTCTCGCCCTTACCCTGGTTCTTCGCCAGCTCAGCGACGATCTGCGGCGTCAGCGGCTTCCAGTCAGTATTGGAAGGCTGACGGTCGATATTCGGCGCGCGCTGATCGTCACGGTTAATGAGGTCCGGGCTACAGATTGCGGCCTGAGCATCAGGGGCAATACCGTTCGGACACATCGACACGGTCTCGGGCGGAGCGGTGGTGTAGTAGACATCGAAGAAGCCCGCCGGAACGACGGTCGGCATCTGGCTCAGCCAGTATTGGCCACTGTAATCACTTCCGCGGCCGTCCTCAGGGTAGGGCAGCACGTCAATGAACTCGGTGGCACCCAGCATGGAGTCGGCGGAACGGTCCGTCGAGGCCAGTGCCAAGGAGTGGCTGAAGGTGTTGTTCACCGGGATGAGCTTGTCATTCTCGGTCTTGGACAACGCGCCGGAGGACACCTCGGGCACCCAAATACGCATGGTGCCAATGCTGCTATTCAGCGGCTTGTAGTTGTTCGGCCAGGGATCGATGTTGTCGGGGCCGGCAACAACCTGCGGGGAATTCGGCGGGTCGCTCGGGCGCGGCTGCGGTGCGCGGGAATCGACCGGGCCGGCGCCAGGGGCGTTCGGGTCGGTGATTGCCGGGGTACCGGTGAGACGCCACTCGGACATGATGTTGAACTGGGACTTAGGACCAGTCCAGCCCGGGGTCACGAAGCCGAAGGTCGGCTGGTAGCCCCAGTCGGCGGCGTTGCCAGCGTTCTTAGACCAGGTACCGGAGGTCAAAACATCCGGCTTCTTCAGTGCAGGCCAACGGGGCACCAACGGGTCGTTGGAGGACTCGGTGGACAAAGCCCAGGTGGTCTCGATGTAGCGATCCTTGTCATAGCCACAATCCAGCGGATTGTCGCTCTTCGTGCTGGGATCTGCGTGAATGACAGCATTCGGGGGCAGCACGTCCGTGTCGGGCTCAAGACACTTGGAGAAGTAAAGACGGTTGTGGATACGGGTCTTTTCACCATTGGAAGAAACTCCGTTGATGAAGTCGTTACCGTTATTCCAGTTAATGGTCGGCACCAGCTTGAAGGAGTGGTGCGAGGGGCCGAGCTCGGTTGCCTGAGAGGTCTTGGAGTCGAGAGTGTTGCCCTGCGCGCTGATGGACTGGGTGGAAACGCCAGCCTCCGGGCGGGAGAACATAATGCGAGACTTGCGCAGCTGCGGAGCTGCACAGCCGCTTTGAACCTTCATGTAGTTGAAGGTTTCCATGTAGTCTTCACCGGCGGTGTCCTGGATGATGTTGTATCCGGGGTGCTTGCCGTCGAAGAGTTCGCGGGACTTTGTCGCGTCAATGGAGGACACGCGGTATGCCAGGGTGGTCGGCGCGGAGATTGCGCCGTCGCCCGGGAATGCAACATAGAAACCAGTGACTTCGTTAATTCCACCCTCGAAGACATTGGCCGGATCCGTGTTGAGATTCTTGCTGCTGTCGTAAGCGAGGGTCCAGTCTGCACCCTTACAGTCGATGGGCGCGTCTGCGTTGCCCTGGTTCACGAAGGAAGAGTTGGTGTAGTAGATCTTCGCGTCGGGGAAGATGCTCTGCAGTTCCTGTGCACGCCAGCCGTTGATGTACAGCTTGCCGTCCGACATGCGCTGGGTGCCTTGGGCCCAGCCGACACACATGGTGACGTCGGAGCCAGGGGACACGGAGAGCTTGACCTCGGAGGAGTTCACCGGCTCCTTGCCACCGTTGATGGCCATGGAGGGGCTGAAGGTAGCACTACGGGAAAGAATGCGGTCGTCCTTGCGGAAATCCTGGCAGCCATCAGCTTCCGGGTTTTCGTCACACTGATAGTGCTTGATGACGACGTTTGCCAGTGCACAGTTGTTGTTCGGCAGACCCTTGCCGCCGACAATGCCTTCGTCGTTGTTGGTGGTCGCAACGGAACATGCCTGACCGTTGCCGGGGTCAGTGGTGTTGTTGCCGTCGGCGGCGTTGCCAGCCAAACGCGGAATGTACATGCCGAGATCGTCGGCGGTCATGACGCGAGAGTCAGCACCCTGCTCGTCGACGGTGTCCATGCGGACGTTCCACTTGTAGGTGCCATCCTGGTAGCTGGAGACCGGCACGAAGAACTTGAAACGCGCCTGGCTACCGGACTGACCGGTGCTGGTGGTGTAGTGACGATCGAAGTAAGCGTTACCCGCATCGTCGAACTTGACCTCAACGTCCTGCCCCTCATAGGTGGCACGGATCTTCTTCATGTCCGCATCCGGCATATCGGCCGGCTTTTCGAGCATGAATCGGGTCATAGTCGACTGGGAGACACCATTGTCAATACCAATGGTCTTGTCGTACTTGCCGGGGATCACCGACGCGTAGGTCTGGTCCCAGGACTTCGTCAGGTTGGAGACAGCGGAAATACCGATGTATTCCTCGGACTTCTCAGCGGGATCCTTCGGGGCGTCATCGGCAACACACTCACGATCGGAGTTCGGATCCAGATCAACCTTGGGAGCCGGACGATCGAAGTAGGTGAAGTTGCTGTCCACCAGGAGCTGGTCGATGCGCTGATCCATGCGGTTAACAGCGAGGACGTTCAGGTCCTGGTCAGCCTTAGCAATGCCCACTTCCTTGCCGCTGGTGTCGCGACCAACGAAGACCTCGGCACCCATGCGCCAGGAACCGGCCTGATTCTGGGTGGCCTGGTTCTTACGGCGGGGCTCAACGGTGGAAACCATTGCCTTCCAGCCGATCGACTTGGTCACACCCGGGGAGGGAGCGAAGGTGAAGGTGTAGCTGCCGTCCTTGTTACGGACGTAGCTGACGGTGTTGCTGTTGGTCAGCTGGTAGACGATGCTGGGCTCCATTTGGGGAGTACCCATGCCCTCGATCGGCTCAACGTCAGTCCACTGCGGCATGATCGTCATGGTGACGGGCTCTTTACCGGTGCGGTAACTGAAGCCAACGTTGTACAGCGCGCCAACACCGTCGCCGGCACACATGTTGTTGTCATCGGGCGACTCATCGCCGATGGGGTAACCCATGTCCTTGGTGACGACACAGGGCCTATTCTTCGAGTTCGCGGGGTTCTGGCCACGGCCAGCACCCTCGAAGTCGATGGTCATTCGCACGAAGACTTCGCCATCGGAATACTCAATCGAGCGGTCCGGGTCGAAGGCTTGGGGCTCCATTACGACGCCATCGTCTTCGGCAGCATCATCGCCCGCAGCAACCTGGGCCAACAGGGCCGGCTGCTGCGCAGCATCTTGATGCACTGCAGGCTGTGCGTGAGACACGGCAGGCTGCGAAACCATCGCGATGACGACAAAGAGAGATCCGAGCAACGCAACGACACGTGTCGCGAAGTCCCTGATCGGGCTTGTCTTTAACATCTATTCTCCAAAAATCTTTCGATCACAGTCCCTGGCATGGACTCTGACCGTAAGCGGCGTGAGCCTCAAAGCGTCTGACCTGCATCATCCGGCCGGGTGAGGCGGTACCTAACCCATTCAGATAACCCTATGGACAGACTGCTCCCAGGTAATCAACACCATCTTTCCAAAAGGTGTCACTTTAAACAACTTTTCTTCACAGTTTTCTCACAGGTAGACCGAGCCCTTAGGTCCCGTCGCCCACCCAAAACATGCCAAAAGCAACACGGCAACTACATGCAGATTTGCTTTCCTTTACCCCCGGGTGACTTCTGACCAGTGGGTTATAGGCAACCCTGCAGGTACTACTGGAAGCAAAGTCGGACATTTAGCGTCGTCTCAGCAAAGAAGCATTAAATAGTACGCATGTAAAAATTACCCCCGCAGATTTTTTCAGCCAGCCCCAAAAACCCCCAGTTCCCCACCTCTTTCTATGCTGTAACCCATGGCCAAAAAGCAACGCAGCGTCCACGTTTGTTCCGACTGCGGATATTCCAGCCCCAAGTGGCTGGGCCGCTGCCCGGAATGCGGTGCCTGGGGCACCCTCAACGAGTCTTTACCCGCTGTGTCCGCAGCAACGGTCACTGGGATCAGCTCCTCCCCCACCGGGCTCACGCCCACCTCACCCGCGACCGCAATCACCAAGATTGATGCCAACGCGGCAGTCAGCTCCCCCACCGGCATTTCTGAATTGGACCGGGTTCTCGGCAACGGCATTGTGCCGGGCAGCGTTGTGCTGCTCGCCGGCGAACCCGGAGTGGGTAAATCCACCCTCCTATTGGAGGTCGCCAGCCGGTGGGCCACCACCGGTCGCACCGCCCTATACATCACAGCCGAAGAATCCGCCGGCCAGGTGCGGCTGCGCGCGGAACGCACCGGCGCGCTTCACGACAGTCTGTTCCTAGCCGCCGAATCAAATCTGGACGTAGTCTTCGGACACGTCGATCAGCTCAAACCCTCCCTGCTGATCGTGGACTCCGTCCAAACCTTGCAAGCCCCGGGCGTTGAGGGCGTAGCTGGTGGCGTTGCCCAATCTCGTGCCGTCACCGCCGCGCTGACCTCCTTGGCGAAAACCCGCGGACTACCCATCATCCTGGTCGGCCACGTCACCAAGGACGGCCAGGTGGCCGGCCCCCGCGTCCTTGAACACCTGGTGGATGTGGTGCTCAACTTCGAAGGCGACCGGCATTCCTCCCTGCGCATGCTGCGCGGCATAAAAAACCGTTTCGGCGCCACCGACGAGGTCGGCTGCTTCGAGCAGCGCGCCGAAGGCATCGTAGAAATCCCCGACCCCTCCGGACTGTTCCTCTCCCACCGGGACGCCGCCCCCGATGGCACCGCCGTCACCGTCGCCATGGACGGGGTGCGCCCCATCCTCGCCGAAGTACAAGCACTCCTGGTCGACAGCCCCAGCAAAAACCCCCGGCGCGCCGTGACCGGCTTGGATTCCACCCGGGTACCGATGGTGTTGGCCGTGTTGTCGGCGCGGGCGGGCTTGGATTCTGCCGCCAAGGAGGTCTACATCGCAACGGTGGGTGGTATGCGGATCGCGGAGCCGGCGTCTGATTTGGCGGTGGCGTTGGCTACGGCCTCGGCGGCTGCGGCGCGCCCGTTGCCGGAGTCGACGGTGATTATTGGGGAGGTGGGTTTGGCTGGGGAGATTCGGCGGGTGCCGAATGTGGCGCGCCGGGTGCAGGAGGCGCGGCGTCTTGGTTTTTCTCACGCGATTGTGCCGAAGGGCAGTGAGGTTGCGGGGGCTCGTGAGGTGGGCACGATTGCGCAGGCCCTGGAGGCTGTGGGTTTGTCGGGTGTTGCCCGGGGTCGTTCCCGCCAGTCCTAGTGGGCCGGTTGGGGTTGCGTTGGATGCTTAAAGCCCGCACCGTTTTTGCGGTGCGGGCTTTTGAGTGTGTTGGGGTTATTTGAGGTTGAAGGGGTGGGCGTCGGAGTGGTTGTTTCCGACGAGGGTGTGCAGGTAGTAGGCGCCGGCGGGGACGGGCTGGCGGTCGTTGCACTGTTTGGGTGCGCTGGTGGTGCGCGACCATTTTGCTTCGTAGTAGGTTTCGCTGCCGGCCGGGTAGACGCGCTTTTTGGTGTCCTCTGGGGGGTTGCAGTCGACGTCGGACCAGATGCGCCGGTTGGTGGTCATGTCGTAGACCTCGAAGCGCAGGATGTCTTTGCTGAGGTCGATGTCGCAGTCGGCGCCGGTGGGGTTTTTGACCGTCATGTAGAAGGTGGGCTGCGTTTGCTGATCGTAGGTGGGGCGATCGGTGTTTGCGGTGACGATGAGGTCGTCGAGGGTGCAGCTGTCTTTGACGGGTTGTTCCGGTTTTTGTTCCTCGCTGGTGGGCGGGGCACTGGTGGGGGCGGCGATGGCGGCGTCGGAGGGTTTGGACGGGTCACCGGTGGGGGTGGTGTCGGCGTCCTCCCGGGTGGGGGTGGGGCTGGGCTGCTCGGTGTTGGCGGCCTGGCCGACGTCTTCCTGGCTGTTGCTGCCGCCGAGTTTGGTCATGGCTATGACAGCCAGCACCACTAGGAGCAGCACGATGATGACTGCCGCTACGCGGCGTCGGACGTAGTAGACCTCGGGAAGACGCTTTTGACCAGTCACAGTGTTAAACCTTATACGCCGAGCGCTGCGACGGGTTCTGCCATGCCGTCGGAGAGGCGATAACGTACGCCGACGATGCCGACTTTGCCCTGTTGCAGTTTCGCTTTGATTTCGGGGGATCGTGACAGCACCATATCAACGGTTTCTGCCACGTGGTAGGCCTCGAATTCGGCGGTGGTGGTGCAGCCGGCGGCCCGGGCTTCCAGGATGGAGGGGCTGACTTTTTCGATGAGGACGCGCTGGAATCCGCCGGGGATTTCGTGTCCGTCGAGGGCTGCTTGGGTGGCGGCGACCGCACCGCAGGATTCGTGGCCCATGACCACGATGAGGGGCACGTGGAGGGATTCGACGGCGTATTCGAGAGAACCCAGAACTGCGAGGTCGGTGATTTCGCCCGCGGTGCGGATGACGAAGACGTCTCCCAGGCCCTGGTCGAAGATCATCTCGACCGGGACACGCGAGTCGGAGCATGCGAGAACAGCGGCGATGGGGTCTTGCCCCTGCGTCAGCTGTGAGCGGCGACCCTGGTCTTGGTTGGGTCGTTCTTCATTGAAGTGCATGAAGCGCTCGTTGCCTTCGCGCAGTGCCTGCCACACGGCGGTGGGGGTTCTTTCAATAGCCATGTTCTTATTGTGCACCACGACACGGTGTGCTTCAGCCCGTCACACACCCCCATTGCGCGGGGCTTCACCCCCGCTAAAACACCCCGGGGGCGCAGGCGCCCTAGCGCGCGTTCGACGCACGCGCCCGCCCCGGCCGGGGCGGGCTGGCTTGGCGCCACAATGCACAACTACAGTGTGTGCTCATGTCCTCCCCCTTAACGCGCGCGCAGCTTGATGATCTCCGCTCGGCTCTGGTGGAGTGGTTCGACGCCAACAGCCGCGATCTTCCCTGGCGTGCGCCCGGCACGAGCGCCTACGGGGTCCTGGTCTCTGAGGTGATGAGCCAACAAACCCCAGTGTCGCGGGTGGCACCACGCTGGGTGGAGTGGATGCAGACGTGGCCCACCCCAAAAGATTTGGCGCAGGCCCCTACCGCTTTAGTGCTGCGGGCGTGGGGCACGCTGGGATACCCGCGCCGCGCCCTGCGCTTACAGGAATGCGCCCAGGAGATTTGCCAAAGCTACGGCGGGGTAGTGCCGGACGATGTTGAAACCCTTAAGAAGCTGCCCGGGATCGGGGACTACACGGCCGCCGCGATTGCGAGTTTCCACTACGGGCAAGCCGTGGTGGCGATCGATACCAACGTGCGCCGGGTGGCGCACCGGGCATTAGGCGGGCGGCTTATATGCCCCCGCCCAGCCGCCGCGGACCGACAACTAGTCGAACAGTTCATGCCCGCACCCGGCGACCCGTTGGGGCCGCGGCTGCCAGTGGCGTTAATGGAGTTAGGCGCGCTGGTGTGCGTAGCCCGCACCCCCAAATGTCAGCAGTGCCCAATCACCCAATGGTGTGCGTGGCAGCGGCAAGGATGCCCACCACCCCAGCCGGAGGAAATAGCCGACGCAAAGCGCCGGGTACAAAAGTTCGCCGGCACCGACCGGCAATGCCGGGGTCGCATCATGGCCGCCCTGCGGGAGCACCCCACCGGCTGGCGCCTAGCGGATGTGGCGTGGCCCAATGAGCAACAAAAACTCCAATGCGCAGCCAGTTTGCTCAGCGACGGCCTAGCCGAACAAGTAGATGGATTGTGGTTTTTGGCCGGGGAAGCCCCCACCGACTAAACATCAACGGCCGAGTTGGGCTTCACCGTCAAGGGGACGGTTGAAATCAATCAGCCGGCCCAGTGCCCAGTCTTTGTCGGTGAGCATGCGCGCCACCGCCAGCCCGGCGGAAATATAAACCACGATCAGCGCCGCGGTGGTGGCGCTAGCCAGGGCGGTATCAATGTCGTGATTATTCAGCGCATAGGTGGCCTGATACATGGCCGCGCCGGGCACCATGATCACGGCCGCCGGGACGGTCATGGTGATGCGGGGCAGTCGGGCGGGGCGGGCGATCAGGGCTGCCATAAGCCCGATGAGGACGCCGGAAAGAAACGCCGCAAGCTGGGGTGGAGCGTCATAGTTGGCGATGGCGATGATGCGCACCATGTTGGCGGCCCCGCCGACAAGCGAAGCAATCAGGATCATGCGGCGCGAGGAGTTGAACAGCACCGCGAATCCGGCGATGCCGACCAGGCTGGCCAGCAGCAGCACCGGCCAGGGTAGTTCTTCGTGCACCTCCGGCAGCGGGGGCATGCCGGTGATCATGCCGAACACGCTCACTGACAGGGTGGCGGCGGTCATGATGACCAGTGCGTAGGCCAGGCGGGACAGCCCGGCGGTGATATCGAAGCGGATAAGGTCAAGCAGCGCGCTAAACAGGGGGAAGCCGGGGATAACGAACAACACCGCGGCAACGTATCCGGAGGCTAACTCCACTACCCCGCTCATCAGGTAATACACCGCACAGGCCACCAGTGCGCTCAAAGCGACGACGCCGGGGGTGTTGAAGTGGCGGCGGGCGAGAAAACCGCGGGTGGCTTGCCCACACACGGCGGCCAGGAAGATACCGGCGGATTCTTTGGGCGGGTAGTGGTTGAGCAGCGCGAAGGCCGCGCAGGCCACCCCGGCGGCGAAAGCCACCAGCCAGGGCGACCACCGCCGGGTGACGTTGTGTTCGATCTCGTCGAGACGGGCGTTGAGTTCTGCCGCGCTGATACGGCGGTGGAGGTGGTGGGCGAGGTCCTCGATTGCTTCGATGCGGGAGGCGTCCACGGTGGGGTCGTGTTGGTTGGCGACCACGGTGCGAAACTCTTTGCCGCGGTGGAAAGTGCAGGTGATGGTGTTGACGCTGACGACGATGTCCAGCCGGGTAAACCCGAGGGCACGGGCGGCGCGTTTCATGGCGCGCATTACCCGGTACCCGGAGGTGCCTGCCCCCATCAGCAGCAGCCCGAGGCGTAAAACTGCGTCCGCTTCAACGCCCATTTCGAATTGGGCGTGAAAGTCGCTCTCATCTGTGTCGCGCATGCAACAACCACGTACCTTGTCTGGTCAACTTTTGCTTCCTGGCCGATTCGGGCGTGCACGTGGGGCGGCATCAAGTCGTGGCGCGAATCGCGGTGCCGTGTGGCACCCTGTTAAAACTTCTAGCACCGTCGCCCGCCTGGCGCCACATGGCGCCGCTGTAAAGACGACGAAACCCCATACGCCCGGAAACTGTGGGCGCATGGGGTTTTTCAAGTCGATATCACGAAGATGGCGTTGGCTGTTGGCGACCTAACGCCAGCGGCCGCGGAACGTGAAGCCGCCAGGCAGCTTCACCCACATGCCTCCCCGGCTGTTGAAGGTGACCGGGCCAACCTTGGTGGAGCCAGATACCCCGGACCCGGATACGTTGATCCAGGAGTTCTTGCCGAACTTCTTGCGTTTGCGGTAGTTCAGGCCGGAGGGAAACAGTGAGTTGCGTGCCATGACTTTTTACTCTTCCTTATCGTTGTCGTCGGAAGTATCGGCGGCGTCATCGGCGGCCTCGTCGGAAGCGGCGATGGCGTTGTCGATTTCGAGTTCCTCGGCGGTTGCGGTCTCCGGGACCTCACCCTCGGCGGCGTCGGCGACGTCGCGGATGGCTTCAGCGGCCTCGTGGCTCAAGTCGGAGATCTCGGGAAGCGGCTTGGGCTTCGGGGTGAAGGTGTAGCCAGCCTCGTCCTCCGGGTCGACGTCGACGACGACGATCTCGCCGGCACCGATTTCGCCGAACAGAATCTTCTCACTCATCGTATCTTCGATGTCGCGCTGAATGGTGCGGCGCAGCGGGCGGGCACCCAACACCGGATCGAAACCACGCTTGGCGAGACGCTTCTTGGCGGCCTCGGTGACCTCCAGGCCCATGTCCTTGGCGCGCAGCGCCTTCTCCAGGCGGCCCAGCAGCAGGTCGACCATCTCGACGATCTGATCCTGGGTGAGCTGGTGGAAGACCACCACGTCATCGATACGGTTGAGGAACTCAGGCCGGAAGTGCTTCTTCAGCTCATCGTTGACCTTGTTCTTCATCCGCTCGTAGCGGCCCTTTTCGTCGCTTTCACCCGTGGAGGAAAAGCCCATGCCGACAGCCTTGGAGATGTCCTGGGTACCCAGGTTGGAGGTGAAGATCATGACGGTGTTCTTGAAGTCCACCACGCGACCCTGGCCGTCGGTGAGGCGGCCTTCCTCCAGCACCTGCAGCAAGGTGTTGTAAATCTCCTTGTGGGCCTTTTCGATCTCGTCGAACAGGATCACACTAAACGGCTTACGGCGCACCTTCTCGGTAAGCTGGCCGCCCTCCTCGTAGCCGACGTATCCGGGAGGCGCACCGAACAGGCGGGACGCGGTGAACTTATCGTGGAACTCGCCCATGTCGATCTGGATCAGGGCGTCTTCCTCACCGAAGAGGAACTCAGCCAAAGCCTTCGACAGCTCGGTCTTACCGACACCGGAGGGACCGGCGAAGATGAAGGAACCGGAAGGACGCTTCGGATCCTTCAGACCAGCACGGGTACGACGGATCGCACGCGAGACCGCCTTGACCGCATCGTCCTGGCCGATAATCCGCTTGTGCAGCTCGTCTTCCATGTGCAGCAGGCGGGAGGACTCTTCCTCGGTGAGCTTGAACACCGGGATACCAGTCCACGCGCCCAGCACCTCAGCGATCTGCTCCTCGCCGACCTCAACGATGTCCTCGAGCTCACCATTACGCCAGGCTTCCTCGCGCTGCTTACGCTTCTCCCCCAGGGTGCGCTCCTGATCGCGCAGGGAGGCAGCCAGCTCGAAGTCCTGCGCATCAATGGCGGCTTCCTTCTGGCGGCGCACATCAGCCAACTCCTCATCGACCTCACGCACGGATGCGGGGGCGGTCAGGCGCTTGATGCGCATACGCGCACCAGCCTCATCAATGAGGTCAACAGCCTTATCCGGCAGGAAACGATCATTGATGTAGCGATCCGACAGGTTCGCGGCCGCAGCCAACGCACCATCGGTAATGGAGACACGGTGGTGCGCCTCGTAACGGTCACGCAGACCCTTCAAAATCTCGATAGTGAGATCCACGGAAGGCTCCGGCACGGTCACCGGCTGGAAACGACGCTCCAGGGCGGCGTCCTTCTCAATGTGCTTGCGGTACTCATCCAACGTGGTCGCACCGATGGTCTGCAGCTCACCACGGGCAAGCTTCGGCTTCAGCAAAGAAGCAGCATCAATAGCGCCCTCGGCGGCACCCGCACCCACCAAGGTGTGGATCTCATCGATAAACAGGATGATGTCGCCGCGCTGGTTAATCTCCTTAAGCACCTTCTTCAGGCGCTCCTCGAAATCACCGCGGTAACGGGAACCGGCAACCAAAGAACCCAGGTCCAGCGAGTACAGCTGCTTATCCTTCAGGGTTTCCGGCACCTTGCCGTTAACGATGTCCAGGGCCAAGCCCTCCACCACGGCGGTCTTACCCACACCGGGCTCACCGATGAGCACCGGATTGTTCTTGGTGCGGCGGGACAGCACCTGCATCAGGCGCTCAATTTCCTTCTCGCGGCCAACAACCGGATCCAGCTTGCCGTCCTTGGCAGCCTGGGTCAGGTTACGACCAAACTGGTCCAACACCAGCGAGTTCGAGCGCTCACCAACGGAAGACTGCCCGCCACTGCGGGAGCTTGCGCCAACAGTATCGTTGCGCTCCGGCTCGCCCTCGTTGCCTTCGTAACCGCTCAGCAGCTCAACCACCTGCGCGCGCACGCGCTTCAAGTCAGCACCCAGCTTCACCAGCACCTGAGCGGCCACGCCTTCGCCCTCACGGATCAGGCCCAGCAGCAAAAACTCAGTACCGATGTACTTGTGGCCCATTTGCAGGCCCTCGCGCAGGGAAAGCTCCAGCACCTTCTTGGCGCGGGGAGTGAAAGGAATGTGGCCCTGCGGCGGAGTGGAGCCGTGGCCAATGATCTCTTCCACTTCCTGGCGGACAGCCACCAGAGAAATACCCATCGACTCGAGGGCCTTGGCAGCTACGCCCTCGCCCTCGGCGATAAGACCCAGCAAGATGTGCTCGGTACCGATGTAATTGTGGTTGAGGTTTCTAGCCTCTTCCTGCGCCAACACGATGACGCGGCGCGCCCGGTCGGTAAACCGTTCAAACATGGCGTTCAAACCCCTTCGCTAAACAAGATTCACTAATCCTCTAGTTTTCTAATGCCTTCACCCTAACGCGCCCAGCGCCCAGATATTGCACCTCTTAGGCCCCAAATCCCCCCCTCCCACTTCCCACACCACCAACCTCAACACTAAATACACTGGTCAGAGGCAATAAATCCAAATGTAAAGCCCCTGTACGCCGGTAGCGAACATGAGCTACTCCGCGACTAAAATCCTCACGGTTTCTTTGCCCGGGTAAGCATAGAAATCCTTCACACCGAATCGCTTCTGGGGTAAACCCCAAGTTGTAAACAACACGGAAAAGGGCGACACCACACAAATGGTGTCGCCCTGCGACCAGTGGGGCTCACCTAAACGAAGGTCACGACAGCCCTAGTTAGGCGGGCTCACGAAGCTCAAAATTCGAGCGGAAGGAAGCCGTTTCGCCTCCACGCAACTGCTTCTTCCAACTGACGGCCATACCGTTGTCGTATCGTCCATCTTCAGCCATGTTAGGAAGATCGTCAGCTCCACCAATGAGCAGCCAGGTGGTGTCGTATTGGCCTACAAATCGTCGCTCACCTTCAGTGAAAGATTCGAAGGCAATCTGACGACCATCATCCGCAATGCACGCGGCTCCACGGGGGGTCAGCACGCCATGACCCCAATCGTCTCGGTTCAGGTAGCAGTCAACGCCACGATAGACAATAATCTCTTCAGCTTTATCACCTTCGTTTGTGACGTTGATTGTCGTCATGTAGCTACCGGACCCCTCAACGAACGTATCAATTTGCTCAATCAATAGCTTCCGACCACTCGGCCGGACCTTTGTTCGTATCACGAGGGGATCATCAGCCGTACCTGCCCCTGAAACCTCAGGACCACTGACCGGCTCAAACTCATTGCCGGTGATCCAATCATCACCGGAATAGGTCATCCGATCGACAGCAACCGCTAGCGATGTTGAGCAGTGGTCATCACCATAGAAGACACTTCGACCATCGGCGGGAGAATCCACACGACACCGCAGGAATTCGTTAACAGTCAAACCTCTCAGTTCGCCTAAGCGAGAATACAGATTCGGTTTGCTAGGTTTGTCCACCGGCGGCGTCGGCTCATCGGGTGTTGGCGAAGGATCCTTGGGCGATTCTCCACGGCTGACAAGTTCACAGGGCTTGTCAATCCTGCTCCGCGACAACTCCTTTTCCATTCCCGATTCCACCTTGAGAACAAAAATGATGGATGCCCGAACACCACCCCACAGCCTCATTGAACGTTCAAATACAGGACAGGTCTCAACCGTAGTGATAACCGCACCATTAGATTCGGTTTTCGTTGTCTTCGTCGGGTAGGTCGCCTCAATGCTGTAAATGGTGTCCAAGTCAACGGAGACCTCACCAATCCTAGGGCCACCCGCAATTCCGATGCTGGCCCCCAGATCAATTTGGAAGTGCAGCGATTCTTTGGATTCGACAGAACGATCAACGACAGGAGCATGAGGTTTAAGCATCGGAGCATACTTACCCCATCCAGCAGCAACTTCAATCGGCACACGCAGTGAAACCGTGTCTGTTTTAGAAAGCTTATTGGTGACCGAAAAGCCCGCAAGGGGACTTAGCTTCGCCATAAAGGGGCCACCGAGTGGAAGTGCAAACCGGCTCGTCAGGAAATCCGGAAGGGAACAAGTTAAGGACCCCTCCAATTCACTTAATTCACCGTTTGAAATCAACTGGATCCCTGGCGTCACCGCAAAGTAAAATCCTCCATCTTTGCCAGTGAGGTCAGCATCGGCGCGCATATCTGTAAAGTTGATAAGAGATTTCAACTTAGCTTCCTGCTTGGCTTCACCTTTGACCCCACAGAAGAGCGAAAGTTCAAAGCTTGTACCAAACGCCGCTCTATCCATCCTGTTATTAGGATTGCCTGGATCATAGAAGATAATGTCGCCGTCGTTGTATTCCCTGCTTACTTCAAATTTCTCATAGGCATCGTCGACCGATACCGGCTCCGTCGTAATCTTTGTTAACCCACCAGATGTTTTTCCAACCTCGGCCACCCGCCCCATGACGCCTTGAAGATTGTTACGGCCGACCTCGAGGACGTATATTTGCCCAATCTTCGGGGCGTCTTCGAATGGTGTACGAACAATCGAGACCTGCTTCTCCCCGAGTGCACCCTGGACAGAAACCGCTTCCTGATCAGGAGAAATGTAGGTACCGGGCTTAGGAATGATCTCATTGTTACCTTCACCGGTATACGGAATCCGATCCTTCTCCTCTGGGGTAGGGGATTTTGGAGGAGTAGAGGGCTTGGGAGCGGGTTTCTTGATTGGATCCCGGTGAGTAGACGGCTTCGAATCAGGCTCTTTTGTTGGAACCGGATTACTGGAAGGCTTCGGTTCGGGCCTTTTTGTTGGAACCGAATGAGTAGATGGCTCAGAAACTGGATCCTTGGTGCGCTTCTTGGCGGGGCGATCTGAAGATCCGCTGGAACCGCCGCCAAAGAAAGCTACGAAAACAGCGATAAGCGCGAGCAAACCTGCACTAATTGCTGCAATCAGATGGCCTGAGGAAAATTTGCCCCAAGGTGTATCGACCTCAGCTGGTGACGATGAGATGCCAGGAATCACCTGGCCGATGCCTTCCATCATGTTGACGGCCGGTTCGTCACCGCGGGACTGATGATGAACAGTAACCGCCGGTTCCTGTGGAGCCGCCTGTACAGCAGGAGCTGAAAGACTATTTGCGACGACCGCCGTAACAGTCACAATCGCCACAATTGCCATCTTAAAGGGCGGGGAGTGTCTCATAAGTTCTCCAAATTTGTCGAAGGAATGGTCTTAAACACGACGCTTCGTAGTCACGACACGTTTTCCACCCTCACAATACGAACGGGTCTGAGCCCCCACTATCGGGTTTCCTTCATTTAGCCCGTTTTTTCACCCCTCTACGGGTGTCCCATTTATTGGGGTCCCCATTTAAAGGGGCCGAACTCTGAGGCCCCTTTTGTTGATCCTCAACAAATCAATCCCTAATATGAGGAAATGCTCAAGATTATTGTTCGGGTGCTGGGCGCCGTGCTGTTCGCACTAGGCGCGGTCTCTGTGGTGCTTTCCGGCATCGATGCTGCCATCCACCCCTTTACCCCCTGGCCGGCCTTTGATAGCGCAGGCTCCAAATTGGTTGCGGAGTATTCCTACTTCACCTTGTGGTCAGCCATCATTGGAACTGCTGTTGCCGGTTTTTATGCCCTCGGGCACGGCACTCGCAGTAGTGCGTGGGCGAAAGCGTTGCGCTTGGATGCGGCGATGATGCTCATCGTGACGGGGTTGGTGTACAACCTCATCATCGCCGATGGCAGCCCCCACCTGGGCTTGCAGGCCTACACCAACACCATTAACCACGAGCTGCTTCCCATCGCCATGCCCGTCCTGTGGGTTTTGTCGATGCCGCTGCGCACCCAGCGCGATATCACCTGGCCCACGATCGGCCGGGCGCTTATTATCCCCACCATTTGGGTCGGCTACTGCCTCATCCGGGGCACGATGACGGGCTTTTACCCCTATGACTTCCTCAACGTCACCACCTTGGGTTACGCGGTCGCCCTACGCAACATCGCCGGCGTGTATGCCCTGTTCTTCGTCCTCGTGGCCATCCTCGGGCTTATCGAGCGCGTGTTGACCTCTCGCAGTTACAACCCCACCTCCCGGCGCGCCACGCCCATCGCGCCCGCGAAGATCCCTGTCGCGCACTAGGCCTGGCTTTCGCAATAAAAGCGCTGCCCCTCACCGTGTGGTGAGGGGCAGCGCTTTGTGCGTTGTGACGCGTGGGTTACTGCTTCGGTTCGGGCTTGACCATCGGGAACAGGACGGTCTCGCGGATGCCGAGTCCGGTCAGGGCCATCAGGAGGCGGTCGATGCCCATGCCGCAGCCAGCGGTCGGGGGCATGCCTTGTTCCATGGCGGTGAGGAAGTCCTCGTCGAGAACCATGGCTTCGTCGTCGCCACCGGCGGCCAGGCGTGCCTGGTCTTCGAAGCGCTCGCGCTGGATGACGGGGTCAACGAGTTCGGAGTAGCCGGTGGCGAGCTCGAATCCGCGGACGTAGAGGTCCCATTTTTCGGTGACGCCGGGCTTGGAGCGGTGCTGGCGGGTCAGCGGGGAGGTTTCGACGGGGAAGTCGCGCACGAAGATGGGGCCTTCGAGCTGGTCTTCGCACAGGACTTCCCAGATTTCCTCAACGAGTTTGCCGTGGCCCCAGCCACCCTTGGCGGGAACCTCGAGGCCGATGACCTTGGCGATTTCTTTGAGTTCTTCGACGGTGGAGTCGATGGTGACCTCGGGCTGGCCGGGGTATTTGCGGGCCAGTGCCTCGTTGAGGGAGGGGTACATCTCGATGGATTTCCACTCGCCGCCGAGGTCGTATTCGGTGCCGTCGGCCAGGGTGACGGTGGTGGAGCCGAAGACGTCTTTGGCGACGGATTGGATGAGGTTTTTGATCATCTCGGCGCCGTCGTCGTAGGTGCCCCAGGCCTGGTAGGTCTCGAGCATGGCGAATTCGGGGCTGTGGGAGGAGTCGACGCCTTCGTTGCGGAAGTTGCGGTTGACTTCGAAGACGCGGTCGATGCCGCCGACGACGCAGCGTTTGAGGTAGAGCTCTGGTGCGATGCGCAGGTAGAGGTCGATGTCGAGGGCGTTGGAGTGGGTTTCGAAGGGGCGTGCTGCGGCGCCGCCGTGGAGGGTTTGCAGCATGGGGGTTTCGACCTCGACGAAGCCTTCGCCTTCGAGGTGGTTGCGCAGGGCGCGCATGACCTTGATGCGGGTCATGGCGTTGGTGCGGGCCTGTTCGCGCATGATGAGGTCGGTGTAGCGGTGGCGGATGCGGGTGTCTTCGCTCATGTCCTTGTGTGCGACCGGCAGGGGGCGCAGGGACTTGGCGGCCATGTGCCAGGTTTTGGCCATGACGGACAGTTCGCCTCGTTTGGAGGCGATGACGCGGCCGCGTACGGAGACGAAGTCGCCGAGGTCGACGTCTTGTTTCCAGGCGGCAAGGGCTTCTTCGCCGACTTCTGCCAGGGAGAGCATGGCTTGGATTTGGGTGCCGTTGCCTTCTTGGAGGGTGGCGAAGCAGAGTTTGCCGGTGTTGCGGACGAAGATGACGCGGCCGGCGATGGCGACTTCGTCGTCGGTTTCTTCGCCGATCTCGAGGACGCGGGCGCCTTCGGGGGCGACGGGGGCGGGTTCGCCATCGGCGGCGGGCTTGTTGACGAAGTACTTGGAGCGTAGTTCGTCAATGGCGATGGTGCGGTCGACCTCTACGGGGTAGGGTTCGATGCCGTTTTCCAGCAAGCGGGCGCGCTTTTCGCGGCGGATTCGCAGCTGTTCTGGAACGTCGGGGGTGTTTTTCGCGTCAGTCACAATCGTCCAGGGTAGTCGAGGAGGCGAGGTGCTTCCAATAGTGTGCGCCTACTTAACCCCGTTAAACCCTGCGTGGGTGCGGCCGGGTGGAAACCTGGTGGGGGTTTCGGGGTGACGTGGTGGCTGCGGTGGTTGCCGGTGGGCTGCGTTTACATGGGCACGGCAGTCAGGGTGTAGAGGACGGTGACGTAGACGCTGAGCCACACCGCGATGGTCAGCAGCACGGAGGAGGCTGGCGATGCGGTGGTCATGCGTAGCCAGGCGGCTGCGAAGGGGGTTGCGATCACGACGATGGGCACGATCAGGAGGAAGGGGCTGCTGAGCAGCTGGAGCACGGCGGCTACGAGGCCGGTGGCTATTAGGGCTGGGATGGGGGCGAGTTTGGTGTTCAGCAGTGGTTGCAGCATGCCGGCGAAGTAGCCGCTGTTGAGCAGGGGGATGATGATTGCGAGGGGGATGACCAGGGTGATGCCGACGAAGCTTGCTTCGCCGGCGCTGAGGAAGTAGAAGGCTTGTGCACCGGGGCGGGGTTCGGCGCCGGGGGAGCTGTCCCAGGGGCCGAGGATGAGTAGTTGGGTGCCGAAGATGATGGCCCACAGCAGGAGGGTGGGTAGCCATGTGATGTCGGACCAGTGCCCAAGGGCGCTGCGCAGCTGGAAGTTTTCGTGTTTGGCCAGCTGTGCGGTGGCGTAGACGGTGAGCACCGCGGAGAGAGTCACCCCGAGCGCGAAGGCGATGAAAAACCAGGCTTCGTGGATGCGGCTGGTGGCCATCATGTTGATAGCGCCGAAAACTACCGCGTAGACAATCAAGTTGATGACTGCATAGATCACGGGCGCGAGCAGAACCAATTTGGTGCTGGGAATGCGGGGGGTTTCGGGCATTGCTTCACCTAGCGCTTTAGGGGTGATGGACAGGATCATGGTAGCGAAATTCACTACCTGGTGCTGGTGTTTTTTAGGTGCGCCTAGGCGGGGGTGCGTGTGGCGTAGATGAGGGCTATCAGCAGGAAGGTGGTCCACACGGCTTGGGCTAGCACGATTGATGAGGCGGCGTTGCCGGTGCGGGCGCGCAGCCAGGCGCACGCCACGGGTGTGCCGATGGCGGCACCGGGTAATAGCAGCATCCAGGGGGTGGCAGTGATGTGGATGGCGCAGCCGATGGTGGCGCAGCCTAGCCAGCTGGCGCGGTGGGTAAACCGCTGCGCAAGGTAGGGGTAGACGATGCCGGTGTAGTAGGCGGATAACACCGCCGGGTAGGCCATGCCGACGATGGGTATTCCGAAAAATGCCAGGGTGAGTGCTTGGGAGCCGGTGAGGTGCAGCCAGTCGCTGGCTGGTGCATCTGGGCTGGCGCCTGGTGAGGGGCCGGCCCAGGCAGCCAGGGCGAGAATGGGAATAAGCCAGCTTAAGGTGATGGCCGCCCACAGCAGCACGGTGGGTCGGACGCGCAAGCACCGGGGGTGCCCGCACACCTCGGCCAGGCTGGTTCCGTCCGCGCGCAGCAGGGCCTGGGTGCTCAGCACTGTCAGCCCTAGGGCTAGAGCGTGTGCTGCCAGCAGGGCCGTCAGGATGGAATCCGGGTGGGCGGGGTTGGTGGTGTGGGAAGCAAAGAGTACCACCGCGCCATTGCCGAGCAGGCTGGTTGTGGTGTAGACGATGACCGGTTGGATGAGGTGCTTCAGGCGTGGCGGTGGGGGCATGGCGGTGGTTGGTTGGGTTGCTGTGTGGGTTTTGGTGTGGGGTGTTTTTGGTGGTTGCTATGGGTGCGCCCCCGCTCGAGGCGACACTTGGGTTTCGCTTCTGGCGGGGGCGGGTGGGTTGCGCGCTGGACTGCTGTGCGCTGGACTGTGGGGTGCGCTTGGGGGGCGCGTTTGGGGCTAGTCCAGGTATTCGGGCAGTTTCTTGGACCAGGCGACGGAGTCTTTCACACCTTGGGCGATGGATAGTTCGGTGTGCCAGTCAAGCAGTTTGTTGGCTTTGTCGGTGCGGGTAGCGCAGCCGGCGACGTCGCCGGGGCGGGGCGGGGCGGTGGCGACGTCAAGTTTCACGCCCATTGCTTCGTTGAAGCCTTCGACGAATTCGAAGACGGTGGTGCCCAGACCGGTGCCCAGGTTGATGACGTCGTAGTTCGGCTTGGTGGCTTGTGCCATGACGTCGTCGAAGTGGTTCAGTGCTGCGACGTGGGCGCGGGCCAGGTCCCAGACGTGGATGTAGTCGCGCAGTCCGGAGCCGTCGCGGGTGGGCCAGTCAACGCCGGTGACGGTGAAGGTTTCGCCCTTGGTGAGTGCTTCGATCATTTTGCCGAGCACGTGGGTTGGGGCGGGGTTTTGCAGGCCGGTGCGCATCTGGGGGTCGGCGCCGATGGGGTTGAAGTAGCGCAGGGCGATGACGTTCATGGCGCCGGTTGCGGCGTAGTCGGCGAGCACGCGTTCGAGCATGAATTTGGAGGCCGAGTAGGGGCTGTTGGGGTTGGTGGTGGAGTTTTCGTCCACCATGAAGTCGGCTTCCGGCTCGTACATGGAGGCGGTGGAGCTCAGGATGAATTTGTCGACGCCGTGTTCGTGGAGTTTGTTCAGCAGTACCAGGGGCTTGGCGACGTTGTTGTCGTAGTAGTCCAGGGGCTGCTCCACGCTTTCGGGCACGACGATTTTGGCGGCGCAGTGGATGACGGCGTCGATGTCGTTGTGTTCGGTGAGTACCTTGTCGAGCAGCGCTTCGTCGGCGATGTCGCCTTGGTAGAAGGGGAAGCGCTGCCCGAAGGCTTTGAGGCCTTTGGACAGGTCGTCAAGGATGACGACGTCGATGCCGTTGTCGTCGCAGCAGGATGCAATGGTGGAGCCGATGTAGCCGGCGCCGCCGGTGATCAAGACCTTCATGGAAAAGCTGTCCTTTGAGAGGTGTTTTCGCCCCCTTTGTCGGGGGGCGAGTGCGGGTGTCTTTTCCTCGACCTTAGCACCGGCGGGCCGGCGGCGGGTGGGGGTGTTGGCGCCTTTCGGCGGGGTTAGCGGATGAGCCAATCGTTGGGGCTGAACAGCTCGTAGGACACGGTTGCGGGCTGTTGGTCTGCTGGTAGGGCGGCGATTTGTTCGCGCATGTTTTGCAAAAAGCCGGTGCCGCCGCACAGGTAGACGTCCGCATCGCGCAGGTTTTTGCCACAGTCGGTGCCGCCGCAGCCGCAGTCCCCGCTCAGGGTGAGGCGTTGTCCGGCCTGGCGGTAGATGGGGGTGAAGGTGATGTGGGGGTTGTCGGCGATGGCGGCCTGGGTGTGCGCGGCCAGGGCGTGGGTGCTGGCGTCGTCGTCGACATGCCAGTAGGTGACGGGGCGGATGGAGGCCTCGGCGGCGAGGTGGTTGAGCATGCCGACCATGGGGGTGGCGCCGATGCCGGAGGAGATCAGCACCACGGGGCGGTTGCCTGGGGTGAGGGTGAGGTCGCCGGCGGGCAGGGTGGCTTGGATGGTGTCGCCGACGGCGACTGCCTGATCCAGGTGCTTGGAGACCTCGCCGACCACGTCGAGTGCCACCGTCCAGGTGCTGTCATCGCCGGCGATGATGGAGTATTGGCGCAGCTGGCGGGCGCCGTCGGGCAGGGTGACGCCGAGGGAGGTGTATTGGCCGGGCAGTGGGGTGGCCAGCTTTCCGGTGATGGTGATCTCGATGGCCCCACCGGGTAGGGACTTCTTATCGGTGACGGTGACTGTGCGGAACACGTCGCCGTGTTCCACGCCGGCGGAGTCGTAGAGGTTTGCTTCGTAGTCGATGAGGCAATCGGCCATGATCCAGTACACCTCGTCCCAGGCGGCGGCGACTTCCGGGGTGATGGCCTCACCGAGGACTTCCACGATGGCGGCAAAGAGGTTGTCGTGGACGATCTGGTATTGCTCGCGGGTCACGCCGAGGGAGACGTGTTTGTGGCCGATGCGGGCCAGCATGTCCACCGGGTCGGGGGCGTTCGGGTCGACCAGCATGGTGGCGAACACCGCGATGGAGGCGGCCAGTGCTTTTTGCTGGTCGCCGTCTTTTTGATTACCGCGGTTGAACAGGTCTTTTTCCAACTCGGGGTGGTTGGCGAACATGGTGCGGTAGAAGATCGGGGTGATCTGGTTGATGTGGGCGCCGATGACCGGCAGGGTTTCGGCGACGATGGCGGCGTGTTCCTCGCTCAAGCGGCGGGAGGTATCGGGGCTGGTGGTGGCGTGCATGGCTGGTGCGGCCTTCCTGGTGGGGTGAGTTGTGGTCGTCTCCCGCCGCGCCGGTGGCAGTCGGTGCTGCTTTTAGCCGCTGGGGTGGTGGTGTCCGTGGCGGGCTGGTGTGGCGCTGGGGCGGGTGATGGTGACGAGCCTACCGCTAAATGTGCATTTTTGATGAATCTTTTAAAGCCGATTACTCCCTCACCCGCACAGCCGATAACTCAGCACTGCCCCAACCCGCGTGCACACCCCGCGCACCCCCACAAAGAGGGCTAGCCGACTATCCGCGGCATGCCCAAAAAGCCCTGCGCCGGCGCCGGCGCGCTGGTCACCAGCTCCCCAATCGTGGTGTCATCCAGCGCCGCGAAAAAAGCCTCCTGCGCGGCCGCCAGCTTGCGCTCCAGCAGACAATTAGCCGCCGCAAAAGGACAGGGCGGATCAAAACAATCCACCAACGGACCCTGACCCTCCAGCTCGCGGAGCACATCCCCCAACCGCCAGGAATACGCCTTATCCGACAGGCTCACCCCGCCGCCGCGGCCGCGCGTATTCGACACCAGCCCCAACTCCCCCAAGCGGGCAACAACTTTCGCCACATGCGTGGCCGGCGCAGCAATATCCTCACTCAAGGACTTCACCGTGTGCCGCGCATCGCGTCCCGCCCCACAGGTCATGATGATCCGCAGGCCCAAATCGGAAAACCGCGTTACATGCATGTCCATCACCACTTCAGCAATTCAACAAATAAAAGTTCCGCATTAGCCTAATCGCACATGTGCTGCCGGGGGCGAATTTTAGGAAGAAAAAAATGCGATGCTTTTCACCCTAACGGGTGGAGCACAGGGCGCGCCCAGCCCGCCACTGGAAACGGATGCACACCGCAGGAGATGTGACGGGGGTAACCACTTTTCATCGCCGTCCAACTATTGATACCTTGATGTGACTCGCACCACTGCGACGCTTGCTTCGAAAGGTACGCCACAGTGAATTCTCTCATCCTCACCATCCTCGGCATCGCCATGATGCTCGCAGGCTACGCCCTCTACTCCGCCTTCCTCGGCCGCAAAATCTTCGCCCTCAACGCCAACTACACCACCCCGGCCCACACCCTCGAAGACGGCGTCGACTACGTCCCCACCAACAAATACGTCCTATGGGGACACCACTTCACCTCCGTCGCAGGCGCCGCACCCATCGTCGGCCCCGCCATCGCCGTCATCTGGGGCTGGCTCCCCGCCTTCCTCTGGGTCACCATCGGCACCGTCTTCATCGCCGGCATGCACGACCTCGGCGCACTCTGGGCATCCGTCCGCCACAAAGGCCAATCCATCGGCACCCTCTCCGGCCGCTACATCGGCGCCCGCGGACGCAACCTCTTCCTCGTCGTCATCTTCCTCCTGCTGCTCATGGTCAACGCAGCCTTCGCCGTCGTCATCTCCAAACTGCTCGTCTCCACCCCCACCGCAGTCATCCCCACCTGGGGCGCGATCATCGTCGCCCTCCTCATCGGCCAAGCCATCTACCGCCTCAACTGGAACCTCCCCCTCGTCTCCATCGTCGGCGTCATCGCCCTCTACAGCCTGATGGTCATCGGCGACAAATACCCCATCGTCCTCCCCGACAACATCGCCGGACTCACCCCCGGCGCCGTCTGGATCATCACCCTATTCATCTACGCCGGCATCGCCTCCCTGCTGCCCGTCTGGGTCCTCCTCCAACCCCGCGACTACATCAACGGCCTCCAACTCTTCGTCGGCCTCATCATCCTCTACGGCTCCGTCCTCGTCACCAGCCCCACCCTCGTCGCGCCAGTCATCAACCACAACATGCCCGACGGCGCCCCCTCCATGGTGCCCCTCCTGTTCGTCACCATCGCCTGCGGCGCCATCTCCGGCTTCCACGGCATGGTCTCCTCCGGCACCTCCTCCAAACAAATCAACAACGAACAAGACACCCGCTTCGTCGGATACTTCGGCGCAGTCGGCGAAGGACTCCTCGCCCTCGGCGCCATCATCGCCACCACCGCCGGCTTCAAAACCCTCGCCCAATGGCAAGAAATCTACAACGCCTTCGGCCAAGGCGGCGTCAAAGCCTTCGTCGCCGGCGGCTCCACCCTCATCAACGAAGGCCTCGGCATCCCCGCCTCCCTCTCCTCCACCATCCTCGCCACCATGGCCGTCCTCTTCGCCGCCACCACCATGGACACCGGCGTCCGCCTCCAACGCCTCGTCGTCCAAGAAATCGGCGACATCGCCGGGGTCAAAATCACCCCCATCGCAGCCACCATCATCGTCCTCGCCGTCGCCCTAGGACTGACCTTCTCCGCCGGCGGCGACGGATCCGGCGGCATGCTCATCTGGCCCCTATTCGGCACCACCAACCAACTCATGGCCGCCCTGACCCTCTCCATCATTTGCGTCATCCTCGCCCGCCTCGGACGCAACTACCTCGTCGCCATCATCCCCCTCATCTTCGTCCTCATCATGAGCTTCTGGGCACTCATCGTCCAACTCAAAGGCTTCTACAACGACAGCAACTGGCTGCTGCTCACCCTCGACATCATCATCCTCATCGCCGCCGTCTGGGTCACCATCGAAGCCGCCAGCGCACTGTCCAAAGCCAAAAACAACCCCATCACCCAAGAAGAATTCGACGGCGACAACCTCAACACCACCCCCGTGAGCGCCTAAATGGGACACAGATGGCAAGCCTTCGTCCGAGGCTTAGAAGAGTTCTACAACGCCCCCTACCGGGCCGTGCTCAAAAAAGCCCAACGCGAAAACGACGACATGTTCATGATCCTCGTACTCTCCGAAGCACTCGGCATCCCCAACCCCGCAGCCTTCTACACCCTCGAACTCATGCCCATCCTCTACGAGGAATTCCACGACTGGCACACCCGCATGGGCATGGAACACTCACCCCTGGAAAACATCGCATGCTGCTAAACCCCACCCCCATCATCTTCTACGGCGGCAAAGGCGGCGTCGGCAAAACCACCCTCGCCGCCGCCACCGCCACCCACCTGGCCCAAACCGGCAAAAACGTCCTCCTCGTCTCCACCGACCCCGCCCACAACATCGGCCACCTCTTCGGCCAAAAAATCGGCCCCACCCCCACCCGCATCACCACCATCGCGGGCCTCGACGCCATCGAAATCGACCCCGAAGAAACCACCCAACAACACCTCAAAAACGTCCGCCACACCATGCAACGCATGCTGCCGGAACACCTCCACAAACAAATCACCCAACACATCAACATGGCCGCCGAAGCCCCCGGCACCCACGAAGCAGCCATCCTCGAACGCATCGCCCAACTCACCACCAGCCGCAACCTCTACGACCACATCGTCTTCGACACCGCCCCCTCCGGACACACCAGCCGCCTCCTCGCCCTCCCAGAACTCATGACCGCCTGGACCGAAGGACTACTCAAACAACGCGACAAATCCCACAAACTCAGCCGCGCCGTCCGCGGACTCGAAGGACGCGACGCCCACGTCGTCGGCACCAGCGACGAACAAGCCCTCGACCCCATCGACCGCCGCGACCGCGAACTACGCCGCATCCTCACCGCCCGACGCGCCCTATTCGTCGACCTCGCCAACACCATCACCAACCCCCACCTCACCTCCTTTTCCATCGTCCTCCACGCCGAAAGAATCCCCGTCGCCGAATCCGTCGAGCTCTACCACACCCTCAACAACCTCGGCGTCAACGTCGCCGGATTCATCATCAACCGCATCTCCCCCACCGACCAAGGAAAATACCTCGCCGAAAGACGCGCCCTCGAAGACACCTTCATCGCCGAACTCCACCACCAGGTCCCCCACCTCCCCATCACCAAACTGCCCCTCCTAGCCGGCGAAGTCACCACCACCGAACAACTCACAAACCTCATCAACGCAGCCTTCTAACCAGACTGCTGCTGATCACGCACCCCAATCCCAAAAGGAACAAACACACAGTCACACACATCCCCCAACGCCCCAAACAACACGCCCTCACCCAACTCAGGCGCCGGCCCCAAATCCAACCCCGCAGCCACAAACGACGCACCCGGGGCCACCCGGCGCGCAAACTCAACACACGCATCCGCCCCATCCTCCGCAGCCAACACCGCACCCGACAACGCCGCCCCCAACACCACAGCATCCTCAGAAGACTGCTGCGCCACACTAGTGCCATCCGGACGACGCACCACCGGCACCCGCAAAAACTTCGTCTCCAACCCCAAATCCGCACACGCATGCTGCGCCGCCAACAACGCCGGATACTGCGCATCCGACACCGCAACCCCCACCGGCCGCAACAACGCCACCAAACGCACCCACATCGTCACCTGGCGGGCAACAGCCCCCCACTCAACCCCCACAGCAGACACATCCACCCCCGGGGCCGGAACCGACACCAAGGTGCGCTGACCATGAGGCCACACATCCTCATCACCCAAAGCAACCACCACATCAACACCACGCTGTGCCAACAATGGCTGGGCTGATTGCAGTTGCTCCTCGGCGATATCGCCCACCACAATCACCCCGCGCAAACACCCCGGCTGCTTCGCCGCATCAATGGCCGCAGCCACCTGCGCCGAGACAACCGCCTCGGCGGAAAACAGCTCTGTGGCCGCTACGGGAATAATCACCCACGGCCGCGAGGTCTTCGCAAAAGCCGCAGCCACCTGGCGTGCCGCCACTACCCCACGGAAAACCTTTGCCTGCCCGGTGGTGAAGCTCATTGATCAATACTCCTAAATTCTTGGCTCAACAAAGCCATCTCTGTTTGGACAAGCTGCAGCTGATTCAGTAACTGGGTGGCCCGGCGCTGCGCCTCACGATAACGCGGCACGTCCGCATCGAGCACTTCCCCCAGCGGGGCCGGCAGCAATAGCTCCACAATCACCCGGGAGACCTCGCCTGCGGCCGAGACATAAAACTCCAACGGCCCGCCGGCAGAGATGGGGTGAATCAGAATTTTCGCGGTTGCCTCCGGCAAGTCCGCTAACTGGGCGTCGAGGTCGAGCCCCACCACGATGCTGGCCGAGTGCGGGTAGCGGGGTTCGGCCACCAAGGCCTGCTCGTCAGCGATGATGAGCAGCTCCTCGCCGTGATCGACCCGGACGTGGCCATTGTTTTCGAGGTACTCACTAAGAAATCCGGCCACGTGATGGTGACCGGAGATCCTAAAGTTCAGTGTTTTGTGCACCGCACTCACGTTTATGCTTAATCCTCGCTGCGGTGGCGGCGACGCGGGCTGGCGTTCGTGCCGCCCTGGAGGTTCTTCAACAGATCGGCGACGCTGACGGAATCCTGGGACTCGTCGCGGCGACGACGCCCGCCGGTGGTTTCCTGCGGCGCCCGGTGGTGGCCACCCTTGGTGGCTACCTCCTCTTGGGCCTGGCGGAACTTGCGGGCAGCTAGTTCTTCAGCTTCGCGCCGCTTTTCTTCCTCCTTGGCCTTGCGCACGGCTTCTTCCTCAGCGGCCTTCTTGCGCGCCAGCTCCTCGGCCTTTTTCTTGGCTTCGGCTTGGGCGGCAGCTTTTTGGCGCTCGGCTTCACGCTGCTTATCTTGTTCTGCCTTCTTGGCCGCAGCCGCCTTTTCCTCAGCCTGCTTCTTGGCCTCGGCTTCGGCCTTGGCTTTCGCTTCAGCCTCTTGCTGTGCCTTTTTCGCCTTAGCTTCCTCGGCGGCGCGCTTTTCGGCCTCTGCCTTCTTTTTCGCCTCAGCTTCGGCGGCCTTCTTTTCCTCTTCGGCCTTCTTCTTGGCGGCGGCCTGCTCGGCGGCTTTCTTGCGCTCTGCTTCCTGCTTGGCGGCGACCTCGGCGGCGGAAATGCGATCCGGGTCGTCGTCACGGTGGCTGCCCTGGCGGGGTGCGTGCTCGGCAGACCAGTTCACCCGGGCGAAAGCACCGGTGTCGAAACGGCCGCCGGCGTGCTTGACGTCGGTAGCTTCAACGTCGACCACATCAAGCGCGTCATCTTGGGTGTTCGTGGGTTGTGCGGTGGTCTGTTTCGGTTTGTCGTTCTTGGCTGCCGGGGCGGCGTCGATTTCGGCAATCCGGCGGGCTTCTGCCCGCAGCGCGGTCGGCTCGTAGGACAGGTCCTGGCCGGTCAGCATCTCCAGCTGGGAGCGCACCTCATCAAGCTGGGCGCGGATAGCCACCAGCACCTCATCCTGGTGTTCCTTGACGGAATCCATGTAGGTCTGCTCCAGCAGGCGCTCCTGCTCCCGGTGGGTGATTTGCTCCTTTTCGAGCTCCAGGGCCAACAGCTCACGCTCGTGGGCGAGGTTTTCTCGGGCCTGTTCCGCGTCGTAGCGGTACTTGCCCACCAGGAAAAACCCAATCAACGCCGACCACAGTGCCGCGATGACGGCAACTTTCATGGCCCCGGTGCTGTTGGTGACGAGCATGATGACTGTCGCGATGACAGCCAGCGTCAAAAGAAGTGCAGCCAGCAACTGCATCGAAGGCCCGTTGCTGGATCCTTCGTAGTCGCGTTGCTGGCGGTTGCGCTCTTGCTCACTCATGTCGGCTTATCCTACCCGAGTTCTAGGCTGCTTCCCCATCACTTCCGGGTGGCACTGCACACGCCCGCTCCAGAATCAATCCTGCAGCCGCCAATGCGATGCCGCCCAAGGCACTCACGATAACCCCCGGAGCGTCGTCGGCTGCCGCCATCAAAGTGGTGGTGCGTGGCAGCACGTAGGCGGCAATGCCGAGGTAGATACCGCCGACGATGCCACCGGTGTAGGCGCTGGCGGTGCCGAGGATGAGCCAGTTGACTGCAGATAGCGGGTTGAGTTGGCTGCGATCTAGGCCGATGTGGCCGCGGGAGATGTTTTTGCGAACCACCCAGGTGCCAAAGCCGCAAGCAGCGGTAAGCCCCCACAGGGTGACGGCTACCGATGGGGGGATGTGCGGCATGCTGCCGTAAAAGCGGAAGGTAAGGATCAGGCTGGCGGCAGCGAAGAAAAGGGTGAGCGCGATGATGCGTGCCGGTGGGGTCTTTTTCATTGTCGCGGCCGCTCCCTTCTGGTGTCGCAGGCGGTGTGGTTGTCCAGGCTACCGATTGCGCGGATGGTGGCGCGTTCTTCTGGGGTGAAGGTGTTGATCAGGTCGGTGATCTTGTGGCCGTTGAGGGTGGCGGTGGGGTCGATTTCTGCCCAGGGGATGAGGACGAACAGGCGTTGTTCCGCGCGGGGGTGGGGAACGGTGAGGTGTTCTGCGGTGGAGGTGTAGCCGGGGATGTCGATGATGTCGACATCGAGGGTGCGTGGCCCCCAACGAATGTCGCGGCGTCGCTGTGCGGCCTGCTCGAGGGCTTGGGCTGCGTGAAGGAGTTGTTCGGGGGTGCCGTCAAAGTCGACGAGGGCGGTGATGTTGAGGAAGTCGTCTTGTTCTACCCCGCCCCAGGGTGGGGTGGCGTAGATCTGGCTGGTGGCGCTGATGGTGCCGGGGAAGTCGTTGAGGGCGCGCGCAAGGTGGCCGGCGCTGTCGCCGATGTTGGATCCGAGAGAGAGGACTGCTTTCATGCTTTTCTCCGGCTTCTGCGGGCGACGACGGCGACGTCGGCGAAGGCGAGCCCGATGGGGGCTAAAGGTTTGTGGATGGTGACTTCGACGGCGTGCAGGATGGGCCATTCTTTCATGGCGGTGTCGGCGATTTCGGCGGCGACGGTTTCGATGAGGTCGCGGGCGGGGCCGGTGACGATGCGGTGGGCCATTTCGGCGAGTTCGCCGTAGTGGACGGTGTCGGCGACGTTATCGCTAGCGGCTGCCGGGGTGCTGTCTAACCAGCAGGTGATGTCGACGATAAAGGGTTGTCCGGTGCGCTTTTCTTCTTCGAAGACTCCGTGGTAGCCGAAGCATTCGAGGCCGGTGAGTTCGATCCTGTCTGCCATGGTGTTTATTCCTTGCCGGTGGCCATGCGGTGGGCGACGGTTGTGGCGTCGACGTTGTCGGCGACGTTGTGAACGCGGACGGCCCAGGCGCCGTGGTGAGCGCAGAGTGCGGTCAGTGCGGTGGTGGCGATGTCGGGCGCGGGTTCGGCGCCGCGTTCGTCGCGGATTGCTTGGAGGAATCGTTTGCGGGAGGCGCCGATGAGGATGCGGAATCCGGAGTTCACGAATTCGGGGAGGGCGTTGAGCAGTTCCCAGTTGTCGGCGGCGGTTTTCGCGAATCCGAGGCCGGGGTCGAGGATGATGCGGTGGGGGTCAACGCCGGCGTTGGTGGCGCGGGTGACCAGGTCGTCGAGTCCGCGGCGGACATCATCGACGACGTGTCCGGGTTGGTGGGCTGCGCCGGCGGCGTTGCCGAAGGTGTCGGCTTGCCAGTGCATGAGGCACACGTCGACGCGGGCATCGGCCATGACGGAGTACATCTCGGGGTCGGCGAGTCCGCCGGAGACGTCGTTGATGAGGGTGGCGCCGCGGGCGACGGATTCGGCGGCGACGTCTGCGCGCATGGTGTCGACGGAGACGGCAACGCCGCGGCTGGCGAGGTCTTCGACGACGGGGAGGACGCGTTGTTTTTCGGTGTCGGCGTCGACGCGTTCGGCGCCGGGGCGGGTTGATTCGCCGCCGATGTCGATGATGTCTGCGCCGGCGGCGAGCATGCTGTCGGCGTGTGCCAGCGCGTTGGGTACGAGGAGGAATTGACCGCCGTCGGAGAAGCTGTCGGTGGTGACGTTGAGGATGCCCATGACTTTGCAGCGGGTGGGTGTCGTCATGTTGGTCTCCTTGGTTTTGGTGATGCGAAAGCACCTCCAGCCGGCGGTGCGGTGGAGGTGCTTGGGGGGTTAGCCGCGGATGAGCGACAGGGCTTCCGCGCGGGAGCGGGAGTCGGTTTTGAAGCCTCCGCGGACGGCGGAGGTGGTGGTGCGGGCGCCGGGTTTACGGATGCCGCGCATCGCCATGCAGAGGTGTTCGCATTCGAGGACGACGATCACGGCGGAGGCGTCGAGTTTGTCCACGAGGGCGTCGGCGACTTGGCTGGTGAGTCGTTCTTGGACTTGTGGCCGTTTGGCGTAGAGGTCTACCAGGCGGGCCAGTTTGGATAGCCCGGTGACTTTGCCGTTTTTGCCGGGGATGTAGCCGATGTGGGCGTGGCCGTAGAAGGGTACGAGGTGGTGCTCGCAGGTGGAGTAGATGGGGATGTCTTTGACGAGGACGAGTTCTTGGTGGTCCTCGTTGAAGGTTTTCTCTAGTACCACGGTGGGGTCGGTGTGCAGCCCGGCGAAGATTTCTTCGTAGGCGCGGGCGACCCGGGCCGGGGTGTCTTTGAGACCTTCCCGGTCGGGGTCTTCACCGACGGCGATCAGTAGTTCCCTTACGGCCGCTTCGGCGCGCGCTGAGTCGAACTCACCCATTAGTCGTTGTCGCCTTTCGCATGGCGGCCGGAGCGGTTGTCGTCTTCGTCGGCGGTGCTGTCGGTCTCCTCGGTGTCCGGGTGGTCGGGCTTTTCGTGCGCGGGTAGTTCGAATCCGCGCAACGGCTCACCGGTGGGGGCGCTATCGAGGGCGGTGGTTTCGGTGTTGTCCTCGGTGTCCGGGTGGTCGGGCTTTTCGTAGGCGGGCAGCTCGAATCCGCGCAGCGGCTCACCGGGGGCGGGGTAGGCGCCGGTGCCGGGGTGTTCACCGTTGGGGTTGGTGGGCGCCGGCGGTTGGGTGGGCTGCTGGTAGGGGTTGTTGCCGTGGTTTGCCGGCGGCCAGCCGGGGGCTTGCCAGTTGGCGGGCGGCGGGGTTCCGCCGTAGGTGGCGGGTGCCGGGGTGGGGCCTTGGACGGGCGCGACGGGGGTCATGCCCTGGGCTGCTTTTTCGGCGAGCTCTTTTTGGCGACGGGCGCGGGCAGCCTTGGATGCTTCCAGGATGCTGAAACGCTTCGGGGGTTCTTCGCCGCGTTCTTTGGCCAGTTCGGTGGGGGTTTTGACGGGCTCGCGGTCGGTTTGGCCGGGGAAGTAGGTGGCTTCGCCTTCGAAAACTTCGGGGCGTTCGCGTTGCGGCATGTCTTCGAACAGGGCTTCCAGGTCGGGGCGACGCAGGGTTTCCTTTTCGAGGAGTTTTTCGGCCAGGCGGTCGAGGTAGTCGCGGTTGTCGCGCAGGATGTCGTAGGCCATGCGGTGGGCTTTGGCGACGAGCTGGTGGACCTGCTCGTCGATTTTTTCGCCGACGGCGTTGGAGTATTCGAGGCTTCCGCCACCGCCGCGCCCGGCGAAGACGTCGCCTTGTTCTTCGCCGTATTTGACGGTTCCGAGTTGGGGCGACATGCCGTATTCGGTGATCATGGCGCGGGCGATCTTGGTGGCCTGTTCGATGTCGTTGGAGGCGCCGGTGGTGGGCTCGCCGAAGACGAGTTCTTCGGCAGCGCGTCCACCCATGGCGAAGACAATGCGGGCGAACAGTTCGTTGCGGTTGTACATGCCCTTGTCGTCTTCGGGGGCGGTCATGGCGTGGCCGCCGGTGCGACCGCGGGCCAGGATGGTGACCTTGTAGACGCGGTCGATGTCTTTCATCGCCCAGGCGGCCAGGGTGTGGCCACCTTCGTGGTAGGCGGTGACTTTCTTTTCCTTTTCGGAAATGATCTTGGAGCTGCGGCGCGGGCCGCCGATGACGCGGTCGGTGGCTTCCTCGAGGGCGTCGGCGGTGATGACGTTGCCGCCGACGCGGGCGGTCAGCAGCGCAGCTTCGTTGAGGACGTTTTCTAGGTCGGCGCCGGACATGCCGACGGTGCGCTTAGCGAGCGATTTGAGGTCAACGTCGGGTGCGAAGGGCTTGCCTTTGGCGTGCACTTCGAGGATTTTTTCGCGGCCGGCAAGATCCGGGTTGGTGACGGGGATTTGGCGGTCGAAGCGGCCCGGGCGCAAAAGCGCGGGGTCGAGGATGTCGGGGCGGTTGGTGGCCGCGATGAGGATGACTCCTTCGCGGTCGCCGAAGCCGTCCATTTCGACCAGCAGCTGGTTGAGGGTTTGTTCGCGTTCGTCGTGTCCGCCACCCATGCCGGAGCCACGCTGGCGGCCGACGGCGTCGATTTCGTCGACGAAGATGATGCAGGGGCTGTTTTCTTTGGCCTGCTTGAACAGGTCGCGCACGCGGGAGGCGCCGACGCCGACGAACATTTCGACGAAGTCGGAGCCGGAGATGGAGAAGAATGGCACGCCGGCTTCGCCGGCGACGGCGCGTGCCAGCAGGGTTTTACCGGTGCCGGGCGGGCCGTAGAGGAGAACGCCGCGGGGGATTTTCGCGCCGAGCTGTTCGTAGCGCTCGGGGTCTTCGAGGAAGTCTTTGATTTCGTGCAGTTCGTCAACAGCTTCGTCCGCACCGGCAACGTCGGCGAAGGTGTTGGTGGGCATGTCCTTGGTCAGTTCCTTGGCGCGGGAGGCACCCATGCCGAACATGCCCATGCCGGACCCTTGCATGCGGTTGAAGACCAGCATCATCAGGCCGAACAGCAGCAGCAGCGGCAGCAGCATGGACAGCATCGACATCAGGAAGGAGTCGCGGGTGACCTTGGTGGTGTACTTTTCGGCGCCGGACTGCTCGACCTTGTCGAAGACCTGGGGTGCGGTGCGGGCCGGGTACTCAGCCATGATCTCTTTGACATCTTTTTGTTTTTCGATGTCGATGGGGTTTTTCAGCTTCAGCTTCAGGCGCTGTTCGCGGTCGTCGATCTGTGCTTCTTGGACGTTTTTGTCCGTCAGCTGTGCGATCGCGATGCTGGTGTCGACTTTGCGGTAGCCGCGGGCGTCATTGGTGAAGAAGCTGAAGATGAACAGCGACATCAAAATGACGGCGGCGATTCCACCAATCCGAACGATTTTTCTGGTTTCCATGCGTCTCCTGCCCGATCCTTGCTCGCCGTGTGCCCATGGAGGGTGGGGCGGCGCCTGGTTGTCGGGCCTTTCTTAGTGTGCCGGTGCAAATAAAAAGTAGTGCAGTTCCTCAACTGTAACGCGCGGTGTGTGGTCATTGTTCCACTGGTGTTCGCGTAAAGCCCCGCACTCCTGGTGTTGTCCAGGGGCGCGGGGCGCAGTCGGTACGCACTGGGGCGTCGTGTGACGCTTAGTGGCCGGAGTAAACCTCGGGTTTGAGGGAGGCCACGAAGGGCAGATCTCGGCCCATTTCGGCGAAGTCGAGGCCGTAGCCGACTACGAACTCGTTGGGGATGTCGAAGCCCAAGTCGAGTAGGTCGATCTTGGCTTTGACGGCCTCGGGTTTGCGCAGCAGCGCGACGACTTCGAGGGATTTGGGGTTGCGGTTTTTGAGGTTTTTCAGCAACCAGCTCAGGGTGAGGCCGGAGTCGATGATGTCCTCAACGATGATGACGTTTTTGCCTTCGATGTCGCGGTCGAGGTCTTTGAGGATGCGCACCACGCCGGAGGACGAGGCGGAGTTGCCGTAGGAGGACACCGCCATGAATTCCATTTGGCAGGGGATGTCGAGGGCGCGGGCGAAGTCGGTCATGAAAAAAACCGCCCCTTTGAGCACTCCCACGAGGAGCAGGGAGTCCTCGTCGCGGTATTTTTCGGACACGTTTTTGGCGAGTTCTTTGACTCGGTTCTGCAGGGTTTGCTCGTCGATGAGGACGGCCTGCAGCTGATCATGGTAGCGGCCTTCCGGAATGTTCGGGTCCGGGTTGTCATACATAGGGCTATTTTTCCTAGGTGGGTCGCGGTTGTGCTGGGGGCAGCGTAGACATCTCCAGCTTGCCACTATTGCGGGCTACGGCCAACCTGTCGCCACCCAGAGTGGGGGTGGCGGCAGCAACGGCGACGGCTCCTTGGCCATGCCAGTCGGTCACCAGCCGGGTGACCTGGTGGATGCTTCCCGTGGTGGGTTTGGCGCCGTGGTGGATAAGAAATTGGGCGATGGTGCGCTGTAGGACGACTGGTGGGAGTGCGGCGAGTTCCCGAATGGGCAGGTGGGTACGCCGGGTGTCGGGGGTGAGGGTGTCGATGAGGTGGTTGGAGGCGGCGATGGTGTCGGCGGCGGTGGCGAGGGTGGGTGCGGCATCGCCGCCGATGATGTCGGCGAGCAGCGGCAGGAGGCGTTGGCGGATGTCGGCGCGCCGGTAGTCGGTGTCGGTGTTGGTGGGGTCGATGAACAGGCGGTGCCCGTTCACGCCGGCGCCGGTGTCGGGGTCGAGGCCGAGTTCGCGGCAGGCGTTGTGGGTATCCGCGCGACGGATCCCGAGCAGGGGCCGGTGGATGCGTAGCTGGTGGTTGCTGACGGGCTGCATGGCGGTGGCGTTGCCGCGCAGTAGTCCTAGCAGCAGGGTTTCGGCTTGGTCGTCTAGGGTGTGGCCGGTGAAGATGTGGTCGCTGGTGGCGGCGAAGGCGGTGTAGCGGGCTTCGCGGGCGGCGGCTTCTTGGCTGCCTGCTGCCAGGGTGACGGCGATGGTGTGTGTTTGGGCGCCGAGCGCTTCGGCGAGGCTGCGGGCGGTGGCGGTGATGGTGGCGTGTTCGGGGTGGATGCCGTGGTCGATGATGATGGCCCGCACGGTGAGGTTTTCGGCCAATAGGGCTGCCAGTAGTGCGGTGGAGTCTGGCCCGCCGGAGTAGCCGAGGTTGATGCGGGCGTGTGGGTGGTGTTTGAGGTGTGCGCGTACGGCGCGGCGGCAGGCATTGAGGCCGGGGGCGTCGTAGGCGACGGCGAGTTGGCCGATGTGGGCGGGCACGGTAGTCCTCCAGGGGCTAGTTGCGGAGTCCGCTGACGAGCTCGTCGAGGGCTTTGCGGGCCGGCAGGATGGAGGAGTCGTTGCTGATGAAGGCGTAGGAGTAGACGTGGCCTTGTTCGCTGGTGATGACTCCGGCGAGGGCGCTGGTGGTGGTCAGCGTGCCGGTTTTGCCGCGCGCCCAGCCGCGGCCGTTGAGGTCGGTGAAGCGGTTGGTCAGGGTGCCGGTGGCGCCGGCGACGGGGAGGACGTCGAGTAGGGGCCGCAGCTGGTGGTCGGTGGCGGCGCGTTGCAGGATGGCGGTGAGTAGGCGTGGGGGGATTTGGTCGTTGTCGGATAGTCCGCTGTTGTCGACGAGGGTGACGCCGTTGATGTCGAAGCCGTGTCCAGCCAGTGTGTTTAAGGTGGCTTGCGCCCCGCCGGCGATGGTGGGTTCTGCGCCGGTGACAACGGCGATGTTGCGGCCTTCGGCTTCAGCCATGACGTTGTCGCTGTCGAGCATGAGTTCGCGGAGGCGATCAAGCAGCGGCTGGGAATCGACGGTGGCGATGATGGTGTCTTCGGGGGCGTCTTTAGGCAGGGTGCCGAAGCCGAAGGATTCGGTGCCCAAAGCGGTGGCTAGTGCGTGGGCGACGTCGAGGGCGGGGGTGGATGAGCGGGGCAGGTCGCCGGTGGTGCCGCCGATGCGGGCGCCGCGGATCATGGCGGGCTGCATGGGGGCGATGAACCCGGCGCCGATGTTTTCCCGATCCCAGTCGTCGAGGAAGTCCTCGCCTTGCCAGACGCTGGTGTCGATGAGGACGGTTTTGACGGGGGTGCCGCTGGCGGTGATTTGTTCTGCCAGTTGGTTGATCTGTTCTTGGCTCATCATCACATCCCCTGCGGCTTTGATGATGATGGTGCCGTCTTGGTTGGGGTCGCGGTAGACGGTGGTGGTCAGGACCTGTTCGGGGTCTTGGGTGAGCAGGGCGGCGGCGCTGGTGAGGATTTTGGTGGTGGAGGCGGGCCGCACTGCGGTGTTGGCGTTGCGTTGCCAGATGGTGGCACCGGTGGTGGTGTCGATGACTTCGCCGGCGAGTTCGCCGAGGTCTTTGTTGTCGGCCAGCTCGTCGAGGTGGGCGGCGAGCGCTGCTTCGTCGACGGGGGTAGTACCGGTGACGGGGACGATGCCGACGGTGGCGGGCTGGAGGGGCTGCCCGTCGGCGACGACGACGTGTTCTTTGGTGGTGGCCTGCCATACGGCGACACCTGTGGTGCCGGCGACGGCGGCGGCGACGATGACTGCGGTTGTAATCCACCAGTGAGAACGCTTCTGCATAGCTCCCCAGCCTAGCGTCGGGTGTGGACAAAGCTTGGAAGGCGGGGCGGTGACGCTATGCTTGGGGCCATGAGTATTGAAGTCACCATCGAGATCCCCAAGGGTTCCCGCAACAAGTACGAAGTTGATCACGAGTCCGGCAAGGTCTACCTTGACCGCTACCTGTTCACTCCCATGGCTTACCCGGCCGACTACGGTTTCATCGACCACACCCTGGGTGAGGACGGCGACCCGTTGGACGCTTTGGTGATCCTGCCGGAGCCGGTGTTCCCGGGTGTCATCGTCAAGGCTCGCCCGCTGGGTGTGTTCAAGATGACCGACGAGGCTGGTGGCGACGACAAGCTGCTGTGCGTCATCGATGACGTTCGTTTCGATAAGTACCAGGACATCGACGACGTGTCTGATTTCGTCAAAGACGAGATTGAGCACTTCTTCGTGCACTACAAGGACCTGGAGCCGAACAAGGAAGTCACCGGCTCTGGTTGGGGCAACAAGGCTGAGGCGGAAAAGATTCTCGCCGAGGCAGTTGAGCGTTACGGCAAGTAAGTCGTGTAGGCGATTTTCTCGGCCACTTTTCGGGCGTGAGTGATCACGTCCCGGCGGGGTCGGGCTGCCCTTGATGGCGGGCGCGATGTTTTTCGCGCCCGCTTTTGTTGTTGTTATGGTGGCGTCATTTACGTGTTTTTTAGGCCCCTTGTGTGAGATTTTGTGGAGAGCATGGACTCCGATCGCCCGTCGTTTCGTCAAAGATTAGCTGTGTATCAGCCCGGTTCCTGGTGGGAGGCCACGAAGAAGGCCTACCGGCAGGTGTTTCACCGCCGGGTGCCGCAAGGCGCTAGCCGCCAGGCCCGGTGGGAGGCCCGCTTCGAGGGGCCTTTGCTGGTGATCTCGGTGGTGTTTTTGGCGTTGTTCGCCTGGTCGTCGCTGGCGGATCTCGGGCCGTGGGGGCAGGCGATTACCGGGTTGTCTTTCACGCTGATTTGGGTGGTGTTTGCGGTTGACTATGTGGTGCGTTTGGTGCTGGCGGACAATCGTTGGCGGTGGTTTTGGCGCCACATTCCGGAGTTTTTGTTGGTGATTTTGCCGTGGTTTCGCCCGCTGCAGATCCTGCGCATCGTGCCGACCCTGCTGCTGTTGCAGCGGGTGAGCGCCACCAACCGCAACATCACTGTTGCTTCGTACACCATTTTTGGTTCCGTGATCATGATTTTCGTGGCGGCGCTGATGATGTACGACGTGGAGGCTCCCGATCCGGATTCCATGATCAACAGTTTCGGGGATGCGTTGTGGTGGTCGATCGTGACGGTGACCACCGTTGGCTATGGCGACATTGCGCCGGTGACGGCTTTTGGCCGTTTGGTGGGTATTGCGCTGATGGTCGGCGGTATTGCGTTGGCTGGTGTGTTGACCGCGACGGTGTCGGCGACGTTGGTGCGCAGCGTGCAGGGCGAGGATCATGAGGCGGAGCGGGCCGCCGAACGAGCAGCCGAGCAGTCGATGCAGCAGGCGTTGGCGGAGCTTTCCGCCCAGAATCAGCACCTATCCGCGCAGGTGGCAGCCTTGAACGATAAACTAGAGATGTTGCTAACCCACAGTGATCCTCCCGGCGAACGCGCCGTGGATGATGATCGCTGAGATTGATCCGAGAGAAAGCGCTCACGACGGTGGATATGCCTGGCCCGACGACTGCTCGTAATTTTTGGCAGCGGTGTGTGGTGGCGGTGCGGGCGTTGTTTGTGCCGGAGATTCCTGAGGATGCTAGTGCGCAGGCCCGCTGGGAGGCTCGCGTTGAGGGGCCTTTGCTGGTGGTGTCTTTGGTGTTTGTGGGTTTGTTCGTGTTTACCTCGCTCAGCCAGGGGGATTCGGTGTGGGCGTTGGCGGCGGATTGGGGGATGAACCTGGCGTGGCTGGCGTTTGCGGTGGATTATTGTGCGCGGTTGTATTTGGCGCAGCCGCGGGCGCGGTGGTTTTGGCGGCATTTGCCGGAGTTTGCGTTGGTGGTGTTGCCGTGGTTTAGGCCGCTGCGGATGTTGCGGGTGATGCCGAGTTTGTTTTTGCTGCAGCGCATTTCGCCGACGACGCGCCGAACGACGGTGGCTGTGTACACGGGGTTGGGTAGTGTGCTGCTGATTTTGGTGGCGGCTTTGGCGATTTTTGATGCTGAAGGTGGGGTTGCTGGTTCGGGGATTGTGACCTTTGGTGATGCGTTGTGGTGGGCGATTGTGACGGTCACGACGGTGGGTTATGGCGATATTGCGCCGGCCACCCGGTTCGGTCGGGTGTTGGGGACGGTGTTGATGTTTGGCGGTATTGCGATTGCGGGTGTGATTACGGCGCTGATTGCGGCGTGGCTGGTCGAACAGGTGGAGGATGAGTCCGAGGTGCACCGGGATGAGGTGGCGGATCGGCATCAGCGGGAGTTGCTGCTGGAGATCCGGAGTTTGCGCCAGGATTTGGTGGATGTGCGTGCGGAGTTGGCGGCGGTGAAAAAGGCGGCGAAAATGCCGAAGAGTGCGCCGAAGGCGGTGCCGAAGGTACCGAAGTAGTCGGTTGTGCGGTGGTGGGGCGCGGGGGTAGCTGGTGGTTGAGCTTTTTTGTTTTGCGCACCTTAGGCGCGGGTGTGCGACTACAGTGGTCTGTGTTACTTTCACCTACTTGATTCGAGGCCATCATGCAGGAATGCCAAGTTACTGAAGTCCCTGAGGGCGCCCAGCTCATTGATGTTCGTGAGCCGGATGAGTTTGCCAATGTGCACGCGGTGGGGGCGGTGAATGTGCCGTTGGCGCAGATTCCGTCCGCGTTGGATCAGATTGATCAGACTCGCCCGCTGTTTGTGATCTGTCAGGCGGGCGGTCGTTCTGCTCGTGCGTGCCAGTATCTGGAGCAGGCGGGCATTCATGCCACCAACGTTGCCGGTGGTACCAGCGCGTGGGTGGATGCCGGTCTTCCCACTGAATAGGTGGCGTTTTCGTCGAGCTTTTCGCTTGGCGCGTGGAATACTATGACTAATGCATAGCCCGCGCCTGATTGACTGCCGGTTCTGCTTAGCTAGAAACGGCTCCCCTTTTTTGAGCCAAACTGACAGCCCCGTGGAGAAAATTGCCGATGTCTGCCCATCCTGACGTCCCCACCGCCTTGCTTGAGTCGCCTTCTTTCCAGTTGGAGCGTCTTCGTCGTCGCACCCGTGATCATGTGGAAGCCGATCTTGCGGATTACAAGACGACGTTGCGTGAGTACTGGGTGTTGACGTGCCTGGTGTCTGGCGATGCTGCGTCCCAGTCGTCGTTGTGTGATGTGTTGGCTGTTGATGCGTCGGATATGGTGCGTCTGGTTGATGCGTTGGAAAAGCGTGGGTGGGCAAAGCGGGAGCGCGATCCGAAGGATCGTCGCCGCCAGATTGTGACGTCGACGAAGAAGGGGAAGTCGGCTCAAAAAGAGTTGGCTGTGTTGGTCTCTGCTGCTGAGGATCGAGCGTTGGATGATTCCACCTCGAAGCAGTTGAAGCATCTGCGCAAGCTGGCGAAATCGATTATTGCTGCCGAGGAAGATTAGTCACTGTTTCTCCCCGCTTGAACCCTGGTGGTTTGGGCGGGGTGAGTTGTGTGTAGACACGTTATGGATCGCTTGCTCAATAGTCCTCCGCCCCAGTTTTTGTTGCAGTCTCGTGCGCCGGCGCCGCGCACTTTAGTGGAGATTCTTCAGCGCACTGCGGCTGATTTTCCTGATGCGGCGGCTATTGATGATGGGTCGGTGTTGACCTATCAGGAGTTGGTGGACGAGGTGTTCACCACTGCTGAGTGGTTGGCTTCTGTGGGGATTGGTCGGGGCGATCGGGTGGGTATCCGGATGCCGAGTGGTTCCCGGAATTTGTATATTGCGATTTTGTCGACGTTGGCTGCGGGGGCGGCGTATGTGCCGGTGGATGCGGATGATCCGGATGAGCGCGCCGAGATCGTGTTTGGGCAGGCGGGGGTGTCGGCGATTTTTACCGGCGATGGGCTGAAACTTGTGGGCGAGGCGCGCCCTGCGCGCCGGCACGAGTTGCCTGGCACGGAGGATGATGCGTGGATTATTTTCACCTCTGGTTCGACGGGGCTGCCTAAGGGGGTGGCGGTCACCCACCGTAATGCTGCCGCGTTTGTTGATGCGGAGGCGCAGCTGTTTTGCCAGGATGAGCCGTTGGGCCCGGAGGATCGGGTGTTGGCTGGTTTGTCGGTGGCCTTTGATGCCTCCTGTGAGGAGATGTGGTTGGCGTGGCGCCATGGGGCGTGCTTGGTGCCGGCGCCGCGCTCTTTGGTGCGCTCGGGGATGGATTTGGGGCCGTGGCTGGTTAGTCGCGATGTGTCGGTGGTTTCCACGGTGCCGACGTTGGCGAGTATGTGGCCGGCCGAAGCGCTCGATGGGGTGCGCTTGATGATTTTTGGGGGCGAGGCGTGTCCGGCGGAGTTGGTGCGCAAGCTGTGCGCTGAGGAGCGCGAGGTGTGGAACACCTATGGCCCAACGGAGGCCACGGTGGTCACGTGCGCGGCGTTGATGGCGCCTGATGAGGAAGTTTCTATTGGTTTGCCGCTGGCGGGCTGGGATATGGCGGTGGTTGATGCGGATGGCTACCCCGTTTCAATTGGCCAGTCGGGTGAGCTGATTATTGGTGGGGTGGGTTTGGCGCGCTATTTGGATGCGGACAAGGATGCCCAGGTGTATGCGCCTTTGCCGTCGTTGGGTTGGCAGCGTGCTTATCGTTCGGGCGATATGGTGCGTTTGGAGGAAGACGGCGTCTATTTTGTGGGCCGCACGGACGATCAGGTCAAAATTGGTGGTCGTCGCATTGAGTTGGGGGAGGTGTCTGCGAATGTGGCGGCCGCACCCGGGGTGAATGCGGCTGCGGTGGTGGTGCGGCAAACCCCTGCCGGGGATAAGTTGCTGGTGGCGTATCTCAGCCCGGAAGATCCGGCGACCGACTGGGCTGCACTGTCTGATGGGGTGCGTGCCTTTTTGCAGGAGCGCATGCCGGCGGCGTTGGTGCCGCGGATTCATGTGATGGATCCTTTGCCGGTGACGACGTCGGGCAAGGTGGATAAGAAGTCTTTGCCGTGGCCGCTGCCCGGGGCGGATGTGACCGCGGAGGGTTTAACCCCGTGTGAGCGGTTTGTGGCCGAGGCCTGGCTGGAGGAGCTGGGCGTTGCCATTGAGGGGGCGGATGCTGATTTCTTCCATTTGGGCGGCACCTCCTTGGCTGCTGCGGCGCTGGTGGCGCGGCTGCGTGAGAACGTGCCGACGGTCAGTGTGCGTGATGTGTATGACCATCCGCGGTTGGGGGCGTTGGCGGAGCGGCTGGTGCAGTTGGGCTGGTCCCCGGAGGCTGCTGGGGTGGCCGATGATGGGGCGCCGGTGGCGCTGGTGGGGGCGGGTACTCGCGTGGGCCAGGCGGCGGGTTTGGCTGCCGCGTTGTTGGTGCGGGCGAGTGTGTGGTTGGCGTGGATTGTGTTGGGGGTGTTTGTGGCCGGCCGCCTGGGCGCCCAGTGGGCGCCGCCGGTGGGGCTTGTGCAGGCGATCCTGGCCGCAGTGTGGGTCAGTCCTGTTGCGCGCTTGCCGTTGTCGGCGTTGTCGGCCCGGGTGCTGTGCGCGGGCTTGACTCCGGGCGATTATCCCCGGGGCGGGGTGGCGCATCTGCGAGTGTGGGTGGCTGAGCGTATTCAGGATGCGTTTGGCGCACACGGTTTGGGCGGGGCGGTGTGGATTAATTCTTATGCCCGCATGTTGGGTTGCCGTTTGGGCCGCGGGGTGACCTTGCATACGGTGCCGCCGGTGACAGGCATGTTGTCGGCGGGCGATTTCGCGGCCATCGGCCCGGAGGTCGACGTGTTGGGCTATTGGGTGGATTCCACCCACTTCCACCTCGGCCGCGTCACCATTGGGGCGCATGCCCGGGTGGATGCCCGCAGCACGCTGGGCCCGGGCGCGGTGGTTGGGGCGCACGCCCACATTGAGCCGGGTAGCTTGATCGATTCCCGCACCAAGGTCAAGGATCACAGCCGCTGGGCGGGTAATCCGGCGGTGCGGGTGGGCCGCCCGAAACGTACTTTCCCGCTGGATCCTCCGCCGCGGGCGCGGCGCTGGTTGCCGGTGTATGTGCTCATCGCGGGCATGGTGGGCCTGTTGCCCTATTTGTGCTTGGGGGTGGGCGCGGCCGGGCTGTGGGCGGTGATTCCGGATTCCGCCCACGGGGTGCAGGCCGCGGGCTATGCATTGCTGGGCGCCCCGCTAGGCGCTTTGCTGTCCTTTGGGTCCTACATGGCGGCCACCTGGGTGGGGGTGCGGGTGATGCAGCGTGGTTTGGATGATGAGATTCATCCGGTGCGTAGTTGGCACGGGGTACGGATGTGGGCGGCGACCCGCCTGATGGATGAGGCGCGCCGCCACCTGTTCCCGATCTATGCCGCGCAGCTCACGCCCTATTGGTTGCGGAGTTTGGGGGCGCGGATCGGCAAAGACGCGGAGATTTCAACCGCGGTGATGATTCCGGCGCTCACCGATGTGCGGGACGAGTCTTTCCTGGCGGACGACACCATGGTCGGCGGATATGAGGTCGGCAATGGTTGGCTGAAAACCGGAGCCGTGCGGGTGGGTCGGCGCAGTTTCGTCGGCAACTCCGGCATGGTGGCCCCGGGCCGTAAAGTGCGCAAGAATTCGCTTGTCGCGGTGCTGAGCTCAGCGCCGAAAAAGGCGAAGGCCGGGTCGAACTGGATGGGCAGCCCGCCGGTGCGGCTGCGGCGCGTGCAGGTGTGCGCCGCCGGCGGTGAGGCGGTCACCTACCAGCCGCCTTTGGCGAAAAAGGTTGCCCGCGCCACCGTGGAGACCGGCCGCTTGCTCGCCCCCATGACCAGCTTTTCCCTAGCAGTCGGCGCGATTGCCACCATCATCGCCTGCTGGACCATCACCTCCAGCCTGGTGTGGGCATGGCTGGCCACCGCGGGCGTACTGGTTGCCTGCGGGATTGTGGCCTTGGGTATCACGGTGTTGATGAAGTGGGCGTGCGTGGGCCGGATTGCCGCGGGCAGCCACCCGCTGTGGACCCGGTTTATTTGGCTCAACGAGCTGCAAGACGCCTTCGTCGAATCCGTGGCGGCCCCCTGGTTGTTGGATCGGATTCCGGGCACCGGCACCATGGCCACCGCCCTGCGACTCCTGGGCGCAAAAATCGGCAAGGGCACCTGGTTGGAAACCTACTGGCTGCCCGAGGCGGACTTGTGCGTCATCGGCGACGGGGTGTCGGTCAACCGGGGCTGCGTGGTGCAAACCCACCTCTTCCAGGACCGGGTGATGAGCCTGGATTCGGTCTCACTGGGCGAAGGCTCGAGCGTTGGCCCGCACTCGGTGGTGCTGCCCGCATCCAAGCTGGGGCGGCGCACCTGGGTGGGCCCGGCCTCCCTGGTGATGCGCGGGGACGTGCTGCCCGGGGGCAGCCGCTGGCAGGGCAACACCGTCGAGCCCTACCCCACCGACGACAACTAGCAGGCTTCCCGCCGACAACAACCACCCCGGGCCGCATCCTCGACAAGCAAGGGAATACGACCCGGGGTGTTCTTTGCTCCCTTCTCCCCCATCACGGGGCAAAAGCAAGCAAAAAACAGCCCCCGCATTTAAGGCGGGAGCTGTCAATGTTTATGGATGGCCTAAACGCTTAGTCACCGATCTGGTCGCGGCCGCGCAGAACAATCTTCGGATCCGGCTGGCCAACCAACTCGTGGTCCTTGCCGGTGTATTCGAACTTCGACAGCACATAACGCATCGCGTTGATGCGGGCGCGCTTTTTGTCGTTGGACTTAATGGTGATCCACGGGGACTCGTCGGTGTCGGTGTAGCGGAACTGCTCCTCCTTGGCGCGGGTGTAATCATCCCACTTGTCCAAGGACGCCAAGTCCATCGGAGACAGCTTCCACTGACGCACCGGGTCGACCTGGCGGATAGCGAAACGGGTGCGCTGCTCCTTCTGGGTAACAGAGAACCAGAACTTCGTCAGGCTAATGCCGGAACCCATGATCATGTTCTCCAGCATGGGCACTTCACGCAAAAACTCTGCGTGCTGCGACTCGGTGCAGAAACCCATCACGCGCTCCACGCCGGAGCGGTTGTACCAGGAACGGTCGAAGAAGACGATCTCGCCAGCACTCGGGAAGTGCTCGATGTAGCGCTGGAAATACCAGGAGGTCGACTCACGCGGCGACGGCTTCTCCAGGGCAACAGTGCGGGCACCACGGGGGTTGAGGTGCTCGTTGAAACGCTTAATGGTGCCACCCTTACCGGCGGCGTCGCGGCCCTCAAACAGGATGATGTGACGCTGGCCGGTGTCCTTGGTCCAGTTCTGCCACTTCAACAGCTCGATCTGCAGACCGCGCTTGACCTTTTCGTACTCGTCACGAGACATACGCTCGTCGTAGGGGTAGTTTTCCCGCCAGGTGTCAATCGGCTTGCCTTCTGGGGTCAGAAGGACCGGATCGTCTTCGTCAGAATCGTCGACGACGTAGCCTTCCGTGGCCGCGAGATCGACGATGGGCAGGTCCTGTTCTTTTGCGTCAGCCATGGCTACTAGTTTAGTCCTCTCCCCCACCCCGCCGTGCCCGAATATCGTGTTTGCCTGGGAAAACTGCACACCCTCTGCCCCCGAAAAGGGGTATTAGGGGACGTGAGATTGCTATCAGCTTTCAAAACGCCTGGACGAATCCGCCCAAGGGGGTAGATCACAGCCGCAACCACGCAGGAAAGCATAAGCACCACACGCTCTCACACCACCCACCCCACACGACAACAACCCCGTACAGCACACAAACCCCGCTGCAGCAGCACACATCCGCATGCGCCACAGCGGGGCCGTATGAGGGCTTAAACGCCTAAGGATCACCCCTAGCTTTCCTGCGGTGCTACAGCAGCCTTCTTCCTACTCCGAATGACCGCGCCTGCGATGATAAGGACAACCAGACCGATAGCAACGTAGTTCGCGATCTTCATGTAGCCCTCGAGAATCTCCACGGCAGGATCGCCCACCGCAAAACCGAAGTACACATACCCCGCCAGCCACAGGGTCGCGGCCAGGTAATCCAAAATCAAAAACTTCTTCAGGCTCATCCCGTTCGCGCCCGCCAGAACGAACACCACCATGCCGATCGGCTATGGGATTGGAACATAGGCCACAAAGATGCCCAACCAGCCGAGCTTGTGCGCCCATTTTTCCGCCCGCTCGTAATTGCGGCGAGCCTGCTTAGACCGGTTCGCCGCGGACATTTCAATAATGCCGCGCCCCCACAGCGCACCAGCCCACCAGTAGATCCAGTCAAACTTTATTCGCGCCAGCCCGCCCAAAAGGATCGGCCACAACAGGGGCACCTCCTTGCCCACCGCATACATCGCACCCAGGGCCGCGCCACCGGTTTTCGAACCAATCGCCGCCACCGCCCACGGCAGCCGGTGCTCAGCGCCCAATAGGTAGGCGTTGAGCGGCATCATGGCCACCGCAAAGATTCCCATGCCGACAAAGGCTGCAAAACACAGCTTGTCAGCCCTGGTGGGTTTCCTCTTCCACGGCATGCCCGGCTGGTCCCACCATTTTGTTTTCTCCCCCCGGCCGGAATCCTTTGGCTGCGTCTCGCACGCAGCTGTGTCCGGCGCGTCCATATCCGCTTCCACCCCCGCACGATCGCTTTCGGCTGCTGGGAGTTTATCCTCGCGGGTCGCGTGATCGCCCCCACGATTATTGTTGGGCTTCGTTGGGGTGCTAGCTGAGGGAGCACCACCAGCGGTCGGTTCTTCGCCACGCTCAAAAGTGTCAAGTTCGCTTGTCATGTGACGACAGTAACATGCCACTTAACTGGAGAAAAAGGATTTGGAAAAAATCTTTAAACGCAAAAGTCCCCCAGGTCGCAATGAAATGCGACGTGGGGGACTTAGAAAAGCTGAGCTAGAAGCTCAGGCCAAGGTCTTACTTGACCAGGCCCAGCAGCTTAGCGATAGCGCCAGCAACCTTGCCGAAGGGCTTGAGGAAGTCAGCGATGGTGGAGAAGTTGAAGACGTCGCCCTCAGCGGAGAAGGACTTGCCGGAGCCCTCAGAGAAGGATGCGAGCTGAGTAAGGAAATCCATGGTGTTTTACCTTTCGAAGGATTGGAAGTTGACTTAGCAGGCCGTTGTCAGCCAGCCAAGAAGAATTACTTGGAGGACAGGGCGCTGAGCTTGCCGAGCTGGGTAACAGCGGCCGGGAAGTTAGCAACCAGGTCAACGATGGCGGAAACGAAGGTGCTGAAGTCGCCGAAAACGGTCTTAACAACGGAAAGATCCATGATGGGTCTCCTCGAGTAGATTGTGCGGGGCGGCTTTCCAACCCCACGGGAAAGGTGAGAGGCGAAGGGAAAGGATTCCCTAGCGCCGTGTGAAATTATAAACCCGATTACCGGGTCGCGCCTGAACCTTGAGAAAAAGCTCGGGCAAGTTCATTCAAGCTATCGGACAGAGCCGACAACTCGTTACAGGTGCTGTTACTTCACCAGGCCGAGCATGTCGGCGATTGCACCGAAGAAGTCACCGAAGGGCTCGAGAGCGTCGACGATGATCTTCAGGTGGCTCTTCTCGCTGGTGGAGAAGGAAGTGAGGTTGTTGAGGAATTCGAGCATTGTGAAACCTTTTGTTCTAGAGAGCTTAGGAGGAGTGAGCCTGGGTCAGCTTCACGAGAACCTCAACCATCTTCGGGAACTTCTCAACGAGGGTGCCCAGAGCATCGGTAAAGGTGCTGAAATCGCCCAGAACGGTCTTCACGACAGAGAGATCCATAAGTGTCTCCTTGGGTCGGAGCCAGCCATGAATTCTCGGCCGGCTGTCAAAAGTTTTATGTCGACTCGAATTCGAGCCACACCTAAAGGTATGCCCAGGCAGGTAACCCGTCAACCGAAAAGCATTGGCGATGGTCATCACAGGTTTCCTGAGAATTTGTCCGATGTCACACAGTTTTCACATCAGTAAAAATGCACCCCACCTGCCACTTTAAGTCCCGCAATGGAAAAACCCTTCGTTAGACCCAGGTTTTTTCTCACGATTGTTAACACCCCTAGCCCCTTTGGCGATATCGCAAAACCCGCGCCCACCTGCGAAAAACTCGCCAAAAAAAATTCCCAAATTACCCCCAAACAGGGGTGCTTTGGGGCGGTAAATCACCCTTTCGGGCTACTGCTACCCGCGCTGTCGCGAGTCTCCTGCCCTTTGCGGCAACAGGCGCGCACGCTGCACAGATGCTCAACTTTCTGCGCTATCAATCATTGTGGGTTGCACAGCAACCCAGACAAAACCACACGGGCTCACACTCCCCCACCCCCTCCAAGGCGCACCCCCACGCGCACACCGGGCCCTAGCCCCCCACACCGCATCTACACCGACGGACGGGCCACCTGAAAACGCAGAAAGGCGCCAAGCAACCGCAAGGTCACTTGGCGCCCACACAACGCTACGTTGCGCTCAAGCAGGCTTAGAAGCCGCCCATGCCGCCCATCTCGTCAGCACCCGGCATAGCAGCGCCAGCCGGCTGCGGCTTGTCAGCAACGACAGCCTCAGTGGTCAGGAACAGAGCCGCAATAGAGGCAGCGTTCTGCAGAGCAGAACGGGTAACCTTCACCGGATCGTTAATGCCAGCAGCCATCAGGTCAACGTACTCACCGGTAGCAGCGTTCAGGCCCTCACCGGCGGGCAGGGAAGCCACCTTGTCGGCGACAACGCCCGGCTCCAGGCCAGCGTTGAAAGCGATCTGCTTCAGCGGAGCAGACAGTGCCTCACGAACAATCTTGACGCCGGTAGCCTCGTCACCGCTCAGGTCCAGGTCGCCGTCGAGAACGTGGGAAGCCTGCAGCAGGGCCACGCCACCGCCGGCAACGATGCCCTCTTCCACAGCAGCCTTCGCGTTGCGGACAGCATCCTCAATGCGGTGCTTGCGCTCCTTCAGCTCGACCTCGGTGGCGGCACCAACCTTGATGACTGCAACGCCGCCGGCGAGCTTAGCCAGGCGCTCCTGCAGCTTCTCGCGGTCGTACTCGGAATCGGAGTTTTCGATCTCGGCGCGAATCTGGTTGACGCGGCCCTCGATCTGCTCGGAGGAACCGGCGCCCTCAACAATGGTGGTGTCGTCCTTGGTGACAACCACCTTGCGGGCACGACCCAGAAGCGGGATGTCGGCGGTCTCCAGGGACAGGCCAACCTCCTCGGAGATAACCTGGCCGCCGGTCAGGATAGCCATGTCCTGCAGCTGGGCCTTACGACGATCACCGAAGCCCGGAGCCTTGACAGCAACAGACTTGAAGGTGCCGCGGATCTTGTTCACGACCAGGGTGGACAGAGCCTCACCCTCAACGTCCTCGGCGATGATCAGCAGCGGCTTGCCGGTCTGCATGACCTTCTCCAGGACGGGAAGCAGATCCTTAATGTTGGAGATCTTGGAGCTGACCAGCAGGATGTACGGATCCTCCAGGACAGCCTCCTGGCGCTCCATGTCGGTGGCGAAGTAACCGGAGATGTAGCCCTTGTCGAAGCGCATACCCTCAGTCACGTCGAGCTCCACACCGAAGGTGTTGGACTCCTCAACGGTGATGACGGACTCCTTGTTGAGCTTGCCGCCGCCCACGGCGTACATTGCCTGAGCGATCTTGGCGCCGATGGCCGGGTCAGCAGCAGAGATACCAGCGGTCGCGGCGATCTCTTCCTCGGTCTCAATGTCCTTGGCGGTGCTCAGCAGCTGCTCGGTCACCTTGGTGACGGCCTGCTCGATGCCGCGCTTGATGCCCATCGGGTTGGAGCCAGCGGCAACGTTGCGCAGACCCTCGCGCACGAGAGCCTGAGCCAGCACGGTAGCGGTGGTGGTGCCGTCGCCGGCAACGTCGTCAGTCTTCTTGGCGACTTCCTTGACCAGCTCAGCGCCGATCTTCTCGTAGGGGTCCTCCAGCTCGATTTCGCGAGCAATGGACACACCATCGTTGGTAATGGTGGGCGCGCCCCAGGCCTTTTCAAGCACCACGTTGCGGCCCTTGGGGCCGAGGGTGACCTTGACGGCGTCGGCGAGGGTGTTCAGGCCCTTCTCCAAGCCGCGGCGTGCTTCTTCATCGAAGGCAATGATCTTTGCCATGGTGATGATCTCCTTGTTTTCGTTGCTAAGGGTTTGTTGTCTTGCACCGCCGCCAGCACCAAAAATCTGGCACTTGGGGCGGCCAAGTGCTAATGACCGTTGTAGCAGCCCGAAACCACTCGGCGCAACAAAGTTGAGTTGCGTTCGCTCATAGCGCACACGCCCCGGCGCGCAGCACTAGCGAATATTGGCCGCCGGATCCCCCAAGATGTCGATAAAAAACATCGTCGACCAGCCCAAAATCATCAACGCAACCACCGTCAAAATCGCCACCGCCCCACCGATGATTGCGGCGATCGCATTTCGGGTATTGGTGGTCGCCACCTCAGCCTGCGCCGCCCGAATTGCGTCCGTGGTCTCCGCGGCGGTGGTGGTCTGGTGCGCTACGGGCTGCGCGACTGGCGCCGGCTGCTCAGCTTCCTTGGCCGCATAGGGGCTGGTGGTGAAACCGCTAAAGGGGTCTGCCAGGTCATCGAAGCCAGCATTGTTTGGATACGTCATGGCTTTTCCCCTTTAGCCCTTGCCCCAAAAGCGCCGGCCTTTGGTTTTGGGCTGGGGCGCGGGGCCGATGATTTGTGGTTGGCGCCGTCGAATCTGGCGATGCGCGCCGGTGGCGGGTTGTTCTTCCTCCGGCACACTGGTCGCCCGGGGTGCCTGTTGGGCGGCGCGCTCGGCTGAGATCGCCGGGAAGCTCCCGGAGCTTTCCGGTGCCGGCTCTGGCAGCTGCCAACTATCTTCAGCGCTGGTGTCGTCCTCGGGGGGCCAGGTAGCTGCGGCCCGATCAAACCATCCATTCATCAGGCATCCTCACTGGTAAAGATTCCGACAGAGGCAAACATTGCGCGCAGCGGGTCCAGGCAGCGAAATGGTGCGATACCGGAGCGTGCGACTCGGTCGCCTTCCGGCGGCGCGCCCAGGGCGCTGACTGCAAAACACTGGTACGGGTAGGGGTGCTCGCCCAGCATGGGCTGCGCCAACTGGGACAGCATCATCGTCGCCCCCAAGCACTGCAGAAGTGACTGCACTTCCCAGTGCAGTAGCTCTTGATCCGCGATCTTAAATGGCGCATCCAAGTCGCTGGACTCACGGCGGAAACCCGCCCCGCAGTTGCTCATCACCCGCTGCCAGTTCACATGGGTGTTGCCGTCGTAGTACTGGTCGATCTGGTTCACATTCGCCAGGTACTGCATGGTGTCGAACTTGCTCAACGTCAACGCCATGTAGGGGCGCGCCTCCGCGCCTAGGACCCGCAGCACGTTTTGCAGCACCACCGCTGGGTCTTCGTCGCCCACCTCGTGGCGGGGCACCGCACCCTGCAGCAGCTCCCGGATCTGGCTGACCCGCATCGGATCGAAAAGGAAGATGATGCGGTCGGCGTAGCGGAAAAACGTCAGGTCGTCTTTGCGGGCCTCGAAGTTTTCCTCCTTCAAGTCCTCGCCGGCCACGTCCCGAAACACCACAAAAATCTTTTGGGGGCTGCGGTTTCCCTGTTCATCTTTACGGTCGAACATGCCCAGGTCGAAAATCAACGGCTTGCGCTGATAGGCATCGGCGCTGGCCGACGATGGGGTGGAGGGCAGCAAACCCATCTGCTTGAACAGGGGGGTTTCGTATTTTTCGCGATAGGTGCGCCGGGTGTATTCGTCCGCCGGGCGGAAAATCGCGCCATTGGCAACAGCTAGTTGCTCCAGCAGTTTCACCACCACGGCGATGTACAAAGACTTGCCGCTTGCGCGGGCACCAGCCATGGCGAAGGTGATCACTCCACTTCCCTGCCAGCCTTCCGGCAGAGGGCACTCTTTGTCGTCCACATACGGCGAGGAGGTCGCCTCCGGGGGCATCTGCTTGAAGGTGTAGGGGCAGCGGGTGAGCAGCCGTCCTTGATAATGCTTGCTCATGAGCGCTAGTCCTTCCGTGCCAGGGCGTTGATCATGTTTTCGGCAGCGTGTGCCATCCGGGAAATATCTCCGCTCAACACCGCCTGGGTGAGTTCTTCACTAAACAGCGTATGCGTTGCCGAGTGCGGCAGGGTCGGTGGTGTGGCCGTCAACAGGTGAATGGTGCCCGGGTGCTGCACCAAGGTGGCGGGCATGTCGTCGGAGATCACCACCATTGCATCATGCGGATCAATGTCGTGATGGTCGATGTCCCATCCCGCGCTGGTATACCCGGGGTGTTTTTCGACAAAGGTGGTGATGGCGTCCGGTCCGGGTGCTTTGCGGTAAACCGCGGGGTGACTGGAGGTCGCGATGGTGATGCGCTTGCCTTGGGCGGCGACACTGGTGATTCCCGCTGCGAAAGCCGCCATCGCGGCCAGCGCATCATCGGAGGTAGTGCAGCGCATGGATGCGGAGACATCAAAAACCACCGTGACGTCGGTGCGCGCATTTTGGGGCAGCGAGTCCACGCCGATACTCGTGCGCAACGCGCTGCGCACACCAGTTGCCAGGGGGCTCAGCGGCTCGTCGACGGACTGGTCGGCGACTTGAATGTGAATCGTGCCGTTGCGTTCCAGCAGCGTGGCGACCGGGAATGTCGACAGGTTCGACACATCAAAGGCCGGCAGCTGCATCACAATATCGTCGTCACGCGTGCGACCAATGATGGTGAAATGCACGTAGGCAATCACGTTTGCCGGGAAGTTGCTGGCCCCGCTCGGGGCAAGGTTGACCGTCGCAGGCCCCGTGATGTCACGAATCATCAGCTTGCTGCCGCTGCGCTTGTGGGTGCAGGCGTCAACGTGGGTGCTGAAACCGTGGCCGCCAGTCAGGCTGATGGTGAAAAAGCCGCGCAGGTCTCGGGGCAGCCCGGTATCGAAGGTTTGACCGGGACGCAGAGTAATTGACTGCATGATGCGGTGCGACCTTTCTGTGTCGTGGGGATGTCCAAGATCCCCTTTTTTTAAGGGGATACCTGCTGTGGGCTTAAAGGGAGGTGGTGTCCTGGCGGTAGTCCGCCGGGATCAAAGGGTCCTCGGCGATAAGCCCACCAATGTGGGCGACGAGTCTGCCGAGCTGAGCCGAAGACACGCCCGCGATGAGATAGCGCAACCACTGGCCGGCCGCGGCCAGAACCTCCACGTCGCGGGTCGCGTCGATAAGGTCCGCGCGGATAAAACGCTCGTAGATGGCGTTCGCGGTCTCCGGGCCAATATTGGTGTCCGTCGCCGCGGCGACTTCTGCCAGGGACGCCACATGCTCTGCCGTGACGCGGCCAGGCAGGAGCGGGTACGCCTTCGCATACGGCACCAGCACGATCCACAACCGCAATGCGGCAGCCAAAAACGTGTGTGAGCGGGCCAGGTCGGGGTGGATAGTGCGCGAGAGTTCCGCAATATCGCGCCCCCCAACTCCGCGCAGCGCACCAATGATGTCAACCAAATCCTTGGCCGGGTGGATCTGCGCGATCAGGCGGCGTTGGTGGCGGATATCCTCAACGCGGCTAGCGGACACATCGGAACCATGACCGCGGCTTTTCAGCAAAGCAATCAGGTCGGTCACGCTGTCATTGGAGTGAGCACCCGGCGGGCGCGAACCCAAATCCACGGCCGCGATTTCAGCGGCGGTGATATGCGACAACAGGTGCTGAATATCGCCACGGCTGGCGGGTCTTCCAGCCAAAATATTGCCCGCTGTGTCTTCCGCCTTGGTCAGCCCGCCCTGGGCGAAACCATAGGCCGCGCGAGCCGTCGGCGTCGTGGTCGTACCAGCGCGCAACGCCCAATCCGGGTGCGGGTTACCGTGCGGGGTGCTGTGGCGTCGCGTAAACGCTGAACGCACCACGGCAGCCAAAGCTTCTGGAGCCTGCGCATTCGGATCGTGGCTGCCCAGATGCGCCGCAAAAGCCGCGGATTCCGCCAGGGTTGAAACCAGCGGCGCGGTAGCCCCGGTGTCGTTGGCGTAGTCGTCGATGAGATGCGCGGTCGTCGCGGTAATAAGCAACCGGTGCACCAGCTGGGCCCGCGCATGCCCGCGCGTATCACCGCGGGTATCGGCACTGTTAATGACATCAGCGAGGTTGTTGATCAGCTGCTGTTTTTCGGCAACGCTCATGCCTTCGGTGTCCAGACTCGGCAGCAGCAACGGATCATCATTGGTCAGCAAGGTGGTGGGATTGCTAAACACTTCCTCCCATGCCTTGGTGCTACCGCCCAAATGGCGCTTCAGCCCGGTCGCCAGCGGCGTGCCGGAATGCCCCAAAATTTCGCGAGCCAAATGGACAGCCTGTGGCGGATACTCGCTGTCGAAGGTTGCGATCGCCAAGGCCAAGGCCTGGGCGTAGATGTTCGTGGGCGCACCGCTCATAGGCAAAGTGGTTTCCGCAAGCAGGCTGTTTGCCGCGTCACTGACCGTGATGAGGTGTCCGGCGAGTCGGCCCATAGCTGCCGGCTGCTCGACGACGTTGGCGGGCAGCGCCGCCCGGGTGAGCTGCGACCACGCGGTATCCGCGGCAGCAAAAGTCGCCGCATCCGTGGGATCAATAATGCTCAGCAGATGCGCCCCGTGAATATCACTCAGGGCGGCTTTATCCACCGCCGGCACGCACACAATGCGATAGCCCTCGGCGAGCATGCGTTCCGGGTTGAGGTTTCCGGCGCGCTCAAAGGTGCTCAGCCGCCAGGTGGCGCGCGCCATCGACGGGGTCGTCGTCGAGGACAGCGCGGTCAACCAGTAGCCCGCATCCAGATTGTTCTGCACCAGCAGCACCGCCAAAGTGCCGGGCGTTTGCACCGCATTGTGCAACGCCCACAGCGCACCCGTGCGATCACCCAACAGCTGGCTGACGACCAACCAGGCGGTCGCATAGGTGTTGTCATCGCTGCTTGTCGCCGTGTTCTGGCTGGTGTGACTGCTCGGCTGGGTGTCATCCAGCGTCAGCGTATTCACCGCGGTTTTACGGAAAGGAGTTTTAAAACTCGCGCCACGATACGCATCGGTTGGGTAGGGAACCGGCGCCGCAGCCGTCGGGTCGGTGTCGATGAACGCGTGGGTGAAAACGTTACCGGGACGGCCCGTGTTGTCGTTTCCGGCGGGCACCGACTGCAGGTACGCCGCATAGCCTTCGGGCCCCAACGCGGGTGGAACGTATTCGAAACGGCGGGGCAGGTTATCGATATCTTCCTGGGAGAGGAAGTCGTCGACTGCAGTCGTGGGGTGAATAGCGGTCGGCGCTTGGGCCGCAACCCACCGGCTGATTTCCTGGGTCGAATTCAGCGTCGGGCCCACACGCCAACCACCGCCGGCGGGGCCAGACCCCTGGTCGGTGGAGGCAAAAGACGCAAAAGTCACCTGGGCGAAGCGGCTCATGACTGGCCCCCAGCGGTGGAATCAGCAGACACGCTGCGCGCAATGATGTCCTTTAAGCGCCGCAGGTGCAGATATGCCACCGGCGGATCCTCCAAGGCGATCGCCCGGCCGGTGTCGTCGAACAAATCCAGCGGGAACAGACGCAAAAACGCGTTCGGGCCAGCCTTGGTCAACATGCGCGGGTCGATCTCCCAGTAGGTGGTGGGATTATCCGGCCCCAACTGGTCGACGATCAGGCCCGGCAAAAACTCCGAATGCGGGGAACCGTGAGTGATTTGGCGGACGTTGACTTCCAAACCGTCGCCGGCCTCCAAGGGCAGCCTGCCCCGCTGGATGCGCAGGGTAAACCGCCGCTCAACCTGTTCGGGCCGCAAGGACGCAAGGGCGATGCACACATGCCCATTGCGCCCAAAAATGCGGTACTTCATGCGAGTGACGCCCTGGTAGTCCAAGGTGGTGGGCTCACCAAGAATCTTTTCGTTGTTGTAGTACTTCGAAGGCTGCAGCTTGATGCGGCCCTTGTCGTTGAGCTTCAGGCGCATCCCACCGCGCGCATCATAGGTCTCGCGGTCGATGGTGGTCAGGTGCTCTTCGCTGGTTTGGTTCGTGTAGGGGTCTTCGGAGACGAAGTAGGCCGCAACCTCCAACGCGTTGCGCGGCCAACCGAAGGTGGCGACCTGGTGGGTGACGCGCTCAAACAGGGCAGCGTTGGTGACCTCACCGACACGCACAGAGGAGTAGCAGCGACCCACCTGGCACTTTTCGCCCACCACCGTCACCGGGGTTAGGAAGATGGAGTACCAGTGATCCGGCCACGCCACCCGGCAAGAATTTTCACCCCGGGTGAGGTCGTTGACCCAGTTTTCCTGGGGCAGACCGAAGTCCTCCAGGAAGCGCACGTCCACGGTCCGTCCCGTCACCCCATCATCCGGTGCGACATTGGTGCGGTAAATACGCACCTCGCCGGAGGAAGGATTGTCCCAGGTGACATCGAACAGGGTCTCGTCGCCCAGGTTGGTGGTTTCGACGTGAATATCGACGGCGTGCACCTCGGCAGGCACCGCGATCATGTCGACCTCACTCATCGCCGAATAGCGATCAAAACCACGCAGCGTCACAATGCGGCGGGCGACGAACTTCCAGTTCACGCCGCGCTGCGGCGGGGAGAAAATGAATCCCTGCTGGTTGGCCTGGTTCAAGCAGATCTCATTTTTGGGGCTGTGCACGCGACGATCGCGTTCCTTGGCGGCATACACAGCCACCCGGCTGGTGCCCTCCAGCGGCGACCACTGGCCTTTAATCTCTCGGCCAGCAACGGTGAGCGTCATATCCCCCACCGGCTGAATAATCCAGGCTTCGCCCACAAAACGCGGCGGGCTCTTGCGGGCCGCAGCTTCGCTCGTGCCCTCGTGCGCCCACACCTGATAGAAGCGCAAGGCGGTGGTGAACTCGTCCTCATCCACCCAGTGGGTGCCCACGGTGGTGGCGCGATGCTCACCCGAGTCCGGATCCTGATCGAACTCCTCTTCCTCGCTGACCACCCGGTACAGGCGGACGGAACCTTCGGGCGCCTCGGGGGCCTCCCAGGTCAGCGCCACACTGCCGTCGGATTGGATGTGCGCATCGACGGTGCTGTCCGGCAACGGGCCGGCATGCTCATCGCCGAACATGATCAGTCGAGCGAAGTCGGTGTCCACGTAGTCGCGCAGGTCGTCGACCACGGTGCGCAGCAGATCGTCATCGACCATGTCCGCGGTGGTCAAAGAGCTGTCCACAAAATCGTGGTCCACAATCACGTCGTCCATCGGCTGGGCCAAAGAGGAAAAATCCATGCCCGGCTGATTCTCGGCACCCCACCCGCTGTCCGGGTGCGGTTGCGCCGCCGGCTGTGCGGCCTGCGGTTGTGCGGGCAGCGGGGCGGGAGCAGCAGTCGGCATCGCCGGCACCGCCGGGGTGGGCCCCTGCTGCTGTGCGGGTTGGGGCTGCGGGTCATTTTCCTCAAAACCCCCACTAGCGCCCGTCGGGGGAACCATCGGCTGCTCCGGCTGCGGGGGCGCCGCAGGTTGGGAAACCGGCATGGGTGGCAAATTGGTGGCCGGTGCCGGGGAATGCACCCGCAGCGCCGCCCGCGGAATCGGGCCGGCAGTACCCATGGACGGGTTCGCGGCAGGCCACATACTGCCATCATCCAGACCATCGGTCAGCGGGGTGGGGGTGGCCGGCGAACGATCATGCGCCAGCCCCAAAATGTCATCGACCATCGTGTCAGCACCACGGCGGGGGCGGGCAGAAGCCTTATCCTCCGGGACACCTGCCCCTTGCGCCGGGGCGTTGTCGGCAGAAGTATTCGCGGCCGGGGTGGGCTGGGAAGGGCCGGCACCGGGCTGGCCTGCTGCTTCCTGCCCGGGCTGGGCGCCAGCTCCGTTCGGCCATGCCCCACCCGGCAGGTTCGGGGTAAACATGGCCGGCTCGAGGGGCTTGCGGGTGGCTTCCTCAAAACCGGTGGCCACCATCAGCCGGATACGCTGCAGCGGCCCACCCCACACCTTCAAACTGGCGGGGGCCTGGGGGCTGTTAAGCGCCTGGGCATCGTTGGCAGCCAGGGTCAGCGCCTCATCGGTGGGCAGCTGGTTCAGGCTGAATCCATGCTCTTGGGCCTGGGTGCGCCAGCGATGGTAGGCCTCGAGGACACGCTCCGGGAAGCTCGACATTAGAGGTCTCCTTGATCAAAAAAGTCAGGGCTGGCAAAAGGATTCGCAAGCTGGTTTTCCGCCGGCGTTGGGCGCGGTTCGGCGCCCCCACTGGATCGCAGGCGCACATCGCTGATGTGTGCTGGGCGGGACAACTGCACCAGCACTTCCCCACCGCCGATGGCATCGATGGTGGAAGAACCCTTGAAGTAGTAGTGCTGATCGACCGCGCCCACCCGATTGATGGTTTGGCCTTGCTCGGTTAAGAACTGGCCGTTGAAACTACCCACCGCGCCCAGCTCCGACAGCGGATTGAGGGTGCCGTCGTGGCTGCTGACAGCGGCGGCGGTGATGTCCTCGTGCGCGTTACTGTCGGCCAACTGCGCGATGATCTGCATCCACTGCCGCTGGGTGCGGTCGGTGTTCAAAAACTCGGGGCTGGACACGATGGTGGAAATCTTGTCCAAGGCGCTGCCGGTGCGATCACCAGGCAAACCCAGCAGGTGTTCCACATCGACTGTGATGCCACCAGTGTTGTGCAGGCGGGTGGCGGCCTGGGTGAGCGCCTCGCCGGCCAACGGCCCCATCCAGCCTTCTTCGTACAGGCTCATGCGGTGCCGATCGATGGTGGCGCGCACGGCTTGGTGTGGCGGGGTCGCCTCGGCGAGCACGACATGGCGCGGCATCTCATTGGTCGGGGTGACGGCACGCTGCTCGTTTTTCTCGACCTGCCCAAAAGGCTTTTCCAAAATTGCGCCCAGCATGTGGCTGACGGAGAGGAACTGGTTGTAGGCGACATCGATGCGTTTGATCGCGACCTCACAGGCCAGCGCGTTATCGCGGGCGGTGTGCATATCGCTGCGCACGGTGCGCCGCCGGTTGGCGTCCTTGATGTCATCGCGGGTTTCCAAAGCCACCTGGCACAACCACAGGATGAGCCACAGCAGGAACCACACCCCAAAGAAGGTGGCTTTGGTGCCGGCGGTGGTGGCGTCCAGGGCGCGCACCCAAAACCAGTCCGGGCTGCCGGCAGCGTTGTGCACCAGGTGCCCGATGCCATACAGGCCGCTAAACAGCACCAGCGATCCCAAGGACACCCATCCGAAAAAGCGCAACGCGCTGGTGGTGCTGTCGTCGGTGGTGGTTTCGGGCTGTTGTTCCCGGGAGAGGCGATCAATGTCGGCGAGATAGCCATCGCGCTCAACCATGATCTCCTGGCGCATCGCATCCAGTTGCGCACCGGTGCGCGCCGCAAAAGACTGGGCGTGTTTTTGGCGCCACTGCCGAAAATCACCGATGGTGCGGCCGATGGCACGGTGCTGTGAACCTGTCAGCTGTGCGAGCTGGCGTTCATACGCCTTGGCGCCGACCACGTCATAGCCGGCAATGGGCTCACCCATCAGGTTTTTTAGTTGCGGGGGCAGCTTCCGGCCGAAGCGGGTGTGTGGTCCGGGAATCACGTGGTCGGCGCTGCCCGCCACGTACACGTTGGAGGTGCCTGCTTCCAGGCAGGCGGCCGGGTACCGCGCTTCGGCGCTACTGGTACCAAAGGCACGCGGGCTGGCATCCATCATGGTCAACGCCATGTTGGAATAGGAGCGCCACAGCGGCTCAAGCTCACTGGCGATTTCTTCGCGCGTAGCAATCGCCTGGGTGGCGACCTCGGAGTCGGTTTCGTGCTCGTCCTCCCCGCCGGGTGCGGTCGCCAACGCGGCGCGCCCCACCTGCACCCGGGAACCGGTGACACCGTAGAGGTGTTTTTGCACCGCATAGTCGCGGGCGGTGGCCACGTCGTAGCGCAAGCGGCGCGCAAACCGGCTCGGGGCGGTCACCAGGTTCGTGCCATAGGCGCGGGCAAAATCCGCCAGGGCGTGCCCGGCGGTGGTGTGCACCAGCGCCTGGGTGATCGCTTGGTAGCGGGCGCCGGTGAGAGTGTGCTCGTATTCCTGAATCAGTTCCTCGGCACAGCCACCAGCAAATGCTGCCGTGTCGACAGGGTAGTGCGCGTACACCGCCTGACCGGGCCGGTTGAGTTTGGCCTGCGGATTGGTGTCGGTATCGAAGATGGCCAGTTTGATGCGGGTTTGCACCTGTTGGCCGTCGATTCGCCGGTAGTAGGTGCGCACCAGCCGGAAAGTGTCCCCCTGCCCCAAATCCATGTGGTGGGCGGGCACGCTTTTCGACCCGGTCCACGCCCCATAGATGCTGGCGATCCCGGCGGCGTAGTGCAGTGCGAGCCGGTGGGTGCGGCAGCCCGCGTCCAGGGTGGCGGCCGGCTGATCCGGCCCGCCGGCGTCCTCCGGGGCGAGCATTAAGTTCACATACCCGCGCAGGGTCGGCAGCGGCGTTTCGACCACAGCGTTGGCGCGGGTCAGCATGAGGTTGCTGCGGTGCAGCCGGGAGGAATAGCCCACACTGTCGAGCGCCAAAGTCACTGGTGCGATGTTGTCGGGCCCCAGACGGCCGTCGGCTTCGTCGATGTTGTTGACCAGCACCAGGCTGGCCACGCCCGGCTGTTCCCGGTGGTGGCTGTCGATATCGACTAGCGCTTTGGTCAGGCTGGCGTGCTCGATACGGGTGGATCCGTCGGGCATGGTGCGCACCAAACGCACCCCGGAATCGGCGTGGGTGAAAGAGTCCGCGTCGATGAAAATGAGGTTGCGGACGATTCCGAGCGCGGCAAAATCCTCGAGGGCTTGCCGCACGGCCGCGGCGGTGGTGCCGCGGCCCAAAAGAATCGTCAGTGGCGCAACCGTGGGTTCCATTTACAGGTCCCCGAAGTCTTCCATCAGGTCAGCTTCGAAATCGTCATCACCGAAGGGGTCGCGGGCGGCGACATCGGGGCTGGTGCCGGGAGGGCCTGCCAGGTAGGCGGCCTTGACCAGGGTGGCCAGCTTCTCAGTCACGTCGACGATGTCGGAGGCCAGGTCGTGAATCACCGGGGTTTTCGCCGCAATGCGACGGTCGGTGATGTCACCGTAGGCGCGGGAGGTGTTCTTCTGCACCTGGCCGGCGCTGGCAATGCCGGAAGGCAGGAAGGACTGCGCCATCTGGTAGTGGCGGCCCAGCCACGCCAGGGCGGCGTCGCGGCGCTGCTCCGGGGTGGCCTCCGGGCCGGTGCCCTTGACCAGGCCGGTGTCCCCGGCTTCGCGCTCGCCGGAGTGAATCCAGGCGCGCAGCAGCGCCTGGCCGTTTAGGGTGCGGCCATCGCGGGAGGGGCTAGCCGCATTGTCGTAGAGGTGGCGCATCAGCACATAAGGCTTCACCGACTCCATCACCGGGTGCTGGCCGGCACGAGCCCACGCCATCGACTCCGACTCCAGCAGGCTGGGCAGCCAGTCCAGCTGGTGGCGTAGGTGCGAAGTGGGGGTGAGCATCGGGGCATCGAAGTTGACCCACTGGTTATCGATCGGATCCCACACCTGCACGGCGGCATCATCGGCCACGTCCAGGGTGTCGGGATAGACGATGTGGCCGATCAACCGGCCGATGTACCAGCCGGCGATCAGCGCGAAGCGCTCATCGTTGCTCATCGGCAGGGCCGCCGGCAGCGGGCGGGTGCGGCGCAGCGCCCAGAAGCTGCCGCGCTGCATGGTCATTTTCTGCCACTGCTCAGCGATCGGCGGCAGCAGGGACTCGAACACGATCGGCGCGTAGTTCGGGTAGGAGCCAAAGATGTCGATGGCGCGTTCCTCACCCTGGTTGGTGATCGCGGTGCCCAGCGGGCGGGTGCGGTCGGCCGGGGTGTGGTTCGGGAAGTCCAGCACGGTCTTTTCCAACGCCTGGGCGAGCTCGTCGCCGCCGAAGGGGATGGAGGAGAAGGTGAAGCGGTACTCGACGTCGCGGCCGTAGAGCGCCGAAACCAGGTCGCTGTTGACCTGGGCCAACGGCAGCGCGTAGCTCATGGCTTCGCGGAACTTGGTCAGCACCTGGGTGCGGCGGCCGTTGCGCTCCGACTCGGTCAGACCCGGGGTGAGGATGTATTCGCGCAGCGAGGTCGAGATGAAGTTGTTGAAGGAGTAGCCGGGGCGACGAATGTACTGGCGGGCGCGCTCGAGGACGCGTCCGGTGGAGATGTTGAATTCGAAGCGGGCGGCGACCGGGGTGCGCGGCGGGGTGGGGGTAGCGCCGGCGCGCTCCGGGCGGAGCACCAGATCGCGGGGGATCCACTCCCCCTTGAGCACCAGCATGTCGTCCGGGGCCTGCTCGGCGCCGGACAGTGCCTGCCATTGGCCGTTGATGACGGACTGGGCGGCGGTGGCCAGGGAGCTGGTGTAGTCCGGCACGCGGGCCTCCGCGTCGAAGCTGCGGGCGGACTCGATGATGTCGTGGCTGAACTGCGCCGGGAAGGAGTCAACCTCGGTGAGGAAGACTTCGTTGGCGGCGTGGCGGAAACGATCCGGGACGGTGGTTTGGGTTTCGTCCGGCCACAGGTTCGGCACGTTGGTCTTTAGCTGGCTGACTCCCAGGTTGGGGTCGATGCGCACCTGGGTGGAGGTTTCCAGATCCCGGTGGCCGGCGAGCATGGTTTCCTGCAGCGGGGTGAGGAAGTCACCGACGAAGCTCTTGAGCACCGGCGCCAGGGTGGTGGCAATGACCTTGGCGGCGGCGAAGCGCAGTTCCTTGGTCGCGCCGGTGACGATGCGTTCGATGTAGTCGTTGGGGTTGGCGATGGTGTGTTTGCGCCCCGAGAGCGCTTCGCGCATTTCCGGCGACAGGTTCAAGGTGGGCTGGTAGGCCGCGACTTGTTCGGTGCGGGCGATGATTCCGCCGTCGAGTTGTTCGCGGATGGCGCGCACCACGCGGGAGCCGTAGGGCACACCGAATTTGGAGATTTCGGTGCGGATGATCTCCAGCAGGCCTTCCTGGATGCAGTCCGCGTCGGCCCATTCGTAGACCCCGTTGTAGAGGATGGAGTCCTCGTCGCGGTCGAGCTCTGCGAGCACGCTGTCGAGGGCCTGCTCGACGGAGGTGACCCACTCGGTGGATTTCGCGCCCGGGTCTTTGGGGATGCGGGTGCGGATCTTTTCGGCCATCACGTTGACCCAGGCCTGGATGGGGGCTTTGAAGCGTTCCATGATCCAGTTGCCGGGGTGCTGTTCGACCGGCAGGAGGGTGTTGAGGGTGCCGGCGTAGCCGCGGTAGTTGTTGGTGAGTTTTTCGGTCAGCTGCGCGTCGGCGCTGGCCGGGTTGGTGGGGTCGACGTGGCCTTTGAGCAGGCGGCCCACTGCCGAGTGTGCGAGGCGCTGGGCGGCGTATTCGGCGTAGCGGTCGCGGCCCATGCCGAGCTGGGCGTAGCCGTAGGAACCCCAGGGGATGGCTTTTTCTTCGCCAATGCCCCAACCGTAGATGGAGGTGTCCATGGGGTAGCCGCCGCGGTTGGTCAGGGTGTAGGCCTTGAAGTCCTGCATGGCGTGTCGGTCGGCCATCAGCGCGGCGAGACCGCGGCCGAGTGCGCGGTAGACGGTGGTGGGATGCCCGTCGCCCAGCAGGGCGCCGTCGGTGCCGGAGCGCACGCCCACGGGGAAGATGCGCCCGATGGGCGGCTGGGAGGTGTTGCCGGTCAGGCGAATGCCGAGGTCTTCGAAGATGCGCACGTCCGCGTCGGCGGCGGCCCCGGACTGGGCGGCGACCAGTTCGGCGAACATGGCCAGCGCGTTGGGGTTGGTGCCCATCACGGAGTCGGCGTCGAGCTTGTGGAAGATGTCGGGCGTCACCATGAACAGGCTGGTCAGCGCGGGCGACATGCCGTCGAGGCTGGTCAGCAGTCGGCAGATGTCAATAGCCATGGAGGCGCCGGCGCCTCCGGCCATGGAGCTGACCACGAACACCAGGGGCTGTTCTTGGGCGACGTCGTTGTCGACGTGCCCGTACAGGGCGTGGCGCAGCTCGGTGAGTTCGGCGATGGTTTCGGCTTTGCGCAGGATTTCCCAGGCTTTGCGCAGTTCGGTTTGCATATCGCCGAGTTTGCTCAAGGCGAGCATGCGGCCGATGGCGCGGAACTGGCCGGCGCCGTCGGAGACCGGGGTGGTTTCGCTCTTGGGATCCGGGTGAGCCCAGGAGGCGATGGTGCCGAGTTCTTTTTTGGCGGCCAGTTTTTGGCTGACGGCGTAGTCGACTCGTTCGTAGGAGGCGGTGGAGCCGCAGGAGACGTAGTGGCCGCCGGCCTCGGAGACGTTGGGGAGGTTGGGGCCGGCTTTTTCGGCGGCGGTCGGCACATCGACGGTGACGAACTGCCATGCGCGGGGAAGACGTACGTCTTTGGGGCTGGGGTAGCGTTCCGGCAGCCTTTCGGCCAGCGTGGTTTTGAGCTGGTCCATCATGTAGGCGAGGGTTTTTGCGCCGGAACCGCCGCAGCCGACGACGAGAACTTTGTGCATGGTGTGGTCTTTCTGGTGAAAAACGAGTTTTCGGTTGGTGTGTTTTCGTTCGATGCGCCGGCAGGTAAAGTTGCCGGTTTTCCGCACGACCCGCCCTCACAGTCTTGCTGTGGGGCGGGTTGGTGGTCAAGGACTATTTGTCTTTGTTGGGGTCCCAGGGCAGTTCGTCGCCCCAGGTGTCGTCCCCGTTGCCGGGGTCGAAGTTCAGCCCGCCGCTGCCGAAGGGGTTGGCGTCGGTGGCGTAGGGGTTCCACGCCTCCTCGGAGGTGTCCGCGTCGGTGGCGAAGGGGTTGGGGATATCGGCCGGGGCCTCATCTCCAGGTTTAGCAGCCGGGAAAGCAGATTCGCTACCGGGGGTTTGGCTGCCGGTGGTTTTGTCCTCTCCGGCAGGTGCCGCCGGGGGTTTGGTGTCGGCGGAGGTGTTTTTGGGCTGCGGGGTGGGCTTTTTGGCGCTGGCTGCCTCGTCGGCTGTGGGGCCGGTGGCCGCGGTGGTGCGGGTGTCGTCTGCCTTTTTGTGCTGTGCGACCTTGCCGACCAGGCCACCTGCAGCGGCGCCGAGGGTGCCGGCGGCGGCGTTCATGCCGGTGCCGACTCCGTCACCGGGTTCGGTGAAGGGGTTGGGCACTTCCGGGGTGGTCTCTGGGGTGACGGTGGTGTTGTGCTCGGTGCGCGGTTTGTCGTTGGTACCGACCGGGGTTGGCTCCGCGGCTTCTTCGAGGTCTTTGGCTTGCTTGCGCAGGGTTTCCACCAGGCCGGGGGCGGCGCCGGCGATGTCTTCGACCAGGGCGTCGCGGGTGGTGGCGTCCAGCGGTAGGCGGGGCAGCACCACCAGGTCGAGGTGGTTGGAGTTGGTGGGGCTGGCGGCGATGAACCAGGTGTTGTGCACGGCCAGCGGCAGTTTGGCGGCGTTGCCGACCTGGGCGCCGTCGCCGGAGATGGAGGGTACTGCGTCGACTTCCACGTAGGGGCGGGCCAGCGGGTTGAGGCTGAAGGATTTGACCTGCAGGGGGTAGCCGCGGACGACTGCGGAGCGCTGGTCGCCGGTGGGGATTTGGTTTTTGGCGGCGTCGTCGATGCTGATGTGCGGTTCGGCTTTGCCGTTGTATAGGACGCGGTCGCCGGAGACTTTCAGCGGGATGCGCAGGGCCCCGTAGTACTGGGCGGGGATTTTCGCGGTGAGGTAGCGGATGAGGTAGACCAGGCCGAGCGGGATGGCCAGGGCCAGCAGGAGGCTGGCGACGAGGGCGACGGCGAAGATGCCTTTGTTCAGGGGCACGCTCATGGAGCCTTGGACGGGCAGGTTGGCGGTGGTGGCGCCGCTGCCGTCTTCTTTGGCGATGGCTACGGGCAGGCTGCCTTGGACGATGCCGTCTTTGAGTTCGGCGACCTGCACGGTGACGGGCAGCATTTTGGTTTCGCCCTTTTTGACGACCAGCGCGTTGTCTTTGCTGTCGTAGGAGCTGGTGACGTCGATGGAGTCGATGCCTTCGGGCAGCACGGCGGCGTCCATGACGGAGTTTTTGTCGACCCAGGCGCGGCCGGGTCCTTGGATGGGCACCTCGATGGTGGTGGAGGGCTGGTCCATGGTGAAGTCGACTGCCGGTGGGGTTTGTGGCATGTCGGCGTCGGCGACGGCTAGGTCGGTGCGCCCGATGACGGGTTCGAGTTCGGTGCCGGGGGTTTCCTCGGAGCCTTTGGTGGTGACTTTGACGCTGGCGTCGACGTGGCCGTTGGCGGGGAGTTTTTTCAGCCCATCGAGGGGGATGTTGACGGCGTCGCCGCTGCCGATGGGGGTGTCGCCGAGGAGTTGGACTGGGTCGCCGCCGCCGGAGGGGACGAAGTCGACGGAGACGGTGGCGTCGCCGTCGAGGTTGCGGGGTTTGCCGTCGCGGCCGACGAGGCTGACGGTCATGGCGTCGTCGCTGCGCAGGGATAGTCCGTGGTCGGTGGCGGTGGCGCCGTCGCCGGTGGCGGCGATTTGGACTTGCAGGTCGGGTTGGATGCGGACGGAGTTGAACACGCGTCCGTCGCGGCTGCCTTCGGGGTAGCCGGCGAATTCGAGGGTCCAGTTGCCTTCCCAGTCGCTGGCGTCGGTGAGTTTCAGTTCGCCGTCGACTTTGTGGACGGGGGTGTTGGTGGAGGCCCAGGTGACGTCGGCGCCGCCGACGGTGCCTTGGCCGTCGTTTTTGAGGTCGATGGTTTTGCCGCTGGGGGATTTCAGCACGAGGTAGGCGTCGGCGCCGAGGTCGTCTTGGGCGACCGCGGTGAAGCGGACGGAGTCGACGGACTTGTCGAGTACGAAGGTGAAGCCTTCGTCGGCGCGGGTTTCTTTGGAGAAGTCACCGCCGGTGGACAGGACTTTGTGGAAGGAGCCGAAGAGGCTGCCGACGCTGTCGGCGGGGAAGAAGGCGCCGTTGGCGGGTTGGTCGCCGCATTGGACTCCGCCGTCGCCTTGGGTGATGGATTTGTAGAGGGAGAAGTCGGAGGGGTTTTTCGGATCGGATAGGCCGATGCCGATGTTGGTGATGCCGCCGGCGCGGTATTGGTCGGCGATGCCGCCGGGGCGGCAGATGTCGTTTTGGGCTTGTCCGGCCGCGCCGTAGCCGCCGGCGGCGGTGAGTGCGCCGTCGGTGAAGGTGACGAGCAGTTTGCAGGAATCGGGGCTGGAGCTACGCGCGAAGTCTTGGTAGGCGCCGGTCAGGGCGTTGGCGTAGTTGGTGTAGAGCTCGCTGGTGCGGTCTTTTTCGCCGTCGATGAGTTTTTTCATCGTGGCGGCGCCGTCTTTGTTCAGGTCCACCCAGTCGCCGTAGGCGTCGGGGTTGGTGTCGCCGGAGTGGTATTCCTGGCCGAAGCCGGCGAGTTTGATGCGGGCGGTGAAGTCTTCATCACCGGCTTTTTTCAGCAGGTCGTCGACGAAGGATTGGGCGGCGGGCACGCGGTTGTGGTCGGCGTCGGATCCGGGCACGTCGGGCTGGATGATGCCGTTTTTGACGTTGTGGATCAGCGATTCGGTTTCGTCCATCAGCAGGATGACATCCAGTTTGCCTTTGTCGGCCACGCAGGCGCCGAGGCCGGCGAGGGTGCCGGGGTTGTTGCCGTCGGCTTGTGCGGTGGCGGGGAATGCGGTCAGTACGCTGGCTGCGCCGAGGACGGCAAGGCCTGCTAGCGCGCGGCGGGCGGGGTGTGCCTGCGGGGTGTTCTGCTTGCTCATGTGTGGGTGCCTCGGGGAGGTTATCGGGTGGATGGACGCGAGGGGAAGAAAGGGGTTTTGTGGGGGTTGGCGGGCCGGTGGCGGGTTAGAGTTTGCCGACCCACTGGGCGATGTCGATGGCGGACCACAGCACGCCGCCGGTGAGGGCGGCGCAGGTCAGCCAGTACAGGGCGGTTTTCCACCCGATGTAGGAGTAGAAGGATTCGGCGCGGCGGCGGTTGTCGGCGATGAAGTACACGCCGACGAGGCTCACGCCGATGATGCCGCTGACGAACCAGGCGATGGTGGAGAAAGTTTTGTAGGCCTGGTCGGTGGCGGTGTGTGGGCCGAAGTCGAGGTAGGCGCAGGTGACGATGGCTGCGATGCCGAGGATGAGGCTGGGCAGCAGTAGGTGCACGGGGGCGCTTTGGACGGTGGGGGCGGGCTGGGATTCGAAGGTGGCGTTGTCGCCGGGGAATCCAGTCTCGCTGGTGTCGGTGGTGTCGCCGTCGGGGAAGGCTGCGGCGGCGCTGCCGGGGGTGTTTTTGGTGGCCAGGGGCGATTCGACGGGTTCGGCGACCGGCCCGGCACTGTCGGTGCTGTCGAACGCTTCGCTGAGCCCTTTACCGGCGCTATCGCCGGTGTCGGGCCAGCTGAAGCTGTCCGATGTGTTGTTGTCCGCCATGTATTCACCTTTTCTTCGCGCGAGTGGTGTGCCTTGTTATCCCAGTGTGGCGCGGGCTTTCAGCTGTGCTGCAAGCGGTGGCCACGCAAGTGTTGAAGACAATAGGAACATGATAGCGGTCTGGGTGGGTGCGACCATAGGCCTGCGGGGGTATATCTGTGCCGGGGCTTTATATATAGGTGCTGTCCTCGCATGGCAGGTTGGGTTTTTCTGGTCTGGGTTTAGCTGTGGGGTGTGATGCGTATGCTGGGGACTATGAGCACTACTGCGTTGACTTTGAATGATGATTTGGTTGCTGACGTGCGTCAGCGGGTGGCGGGTCTGCGTGATTCGATTCGCCAGAACTTGTCCGAGTTGGTGTCTTTTAACTCGGTGCACAATGAGCCGGGCTGCGAGCAGGATGCTGTGGCGTCGGCGGCGTGGGTGGAAAAGGCACTCAAGGCTCGTGGCTTGGAGGTGGAGGTCATTGACACTGTGGATGGCTCCAAAGCGGTGATTGGCCGGAAGGAGCCTGCCGCGGGCGCGCCGACGGTGTTGCTGTATTCGCACCACGATGTGGTGCCCGCGGGGGATCCGCAGAAGTGGACCAATGATCCTTTCACCTTGACGGAGCGCGATGGCCGCTGGTTTGGCCGCGGCACTGCGGACTGTAAGGGCAATGTGGTGATGCACTTGGCTGCGCTGCAGGTGTTTGAGGAGATCGCCCCGGATTCCCCGTTGGGTATCACGGTGGTCATTGAGGGTTCTGAGGAGCGCGGTGGTGAGGGCTTGGATGCTCTGATTGAGGCGCATCCGGAGAAGTTTGCGGCGGATGCCATCATGATTGCCGATACTGGCAATATTGCCCTTGGGGAGCCGACGTTGACGACCTGTTTGCGTGGTGGCGCCCAGGTGACGGTGAAGGTGTCGACGCTGCACAGCCAGGTGCACTCTGGTGGGTTTGGTGGCGCCGCCCCGGATGCGGTGTTCGCGCTGGTGCGCACGCTGGATAGTTTGCGCAACGCTTCTGGTGCGATCACCATCGATGGGGTGGATTGCACGGGCACTTGGAAGGGGGTGCAGTATCCGGCCGAGGATTTCCGCAAGGATGCCACGGTGCTTGATGGGGTGCATTTGATGGGTGAAGGTGAGGCCACTGTGGCTGATCAGGTGTGGGCCCGCCCGGCGGTGTCCATCACTGGTTTCACCTCCACCCCGGTGGCTGAGGCTGTCAATGCGGTGCCGAATGTGGCCTCCGCGCAGCTGAATTTGCGGGTACCCCCGGGCATGGTTGCCCAGGAGGTCACCGACGGGCTGGTGGAGCATTTGCGGGCGCATGTTCCGTGGGGTGCGAAGATCGAATTCGAGGTGCACTCGGTCAACGATCCTTTCCAGGCGGATACTTCCGGCCCGGCGTTGGCGCACCTGTCGCAGTGCTTGAGTGCGGCGTACCCGGGTAAGCAGACGGTGGAGGCCGGCACCGGCGGGTCGATTCCTTTGTGCACCAAGCTGCAGGAAACCTTCCCCGAGGCCGAGATTGCCTTGTATGGCGTGGAGGAGCCGCTGTGCACCATCCACTCCATTGATGAATCAGTTTCCCCTGATGAAATTCAGGCGATCGGCGTCGCGGAGGCGTTGTTCCTGCTCACTTACGCTAAGTAAGCGAACGGGGGTATTTGCAAATACCCCCACATCAGATATTTTTGCCCATCACAGTTGCTTTGTCCTGTGATGGGCATTACTGTGTGCCACATGACAGTTTTCATCCGTGCAGCAGCCGCCGCACTCGCACACGCGCGAGTAGCCAAGGCTACGTACCCCAGTGAGGCTTAAGGACTGACCCCTCACTCGGGGAAGTAGTCGTTAACCTCACCAGGCCACGTCACGGAGTCGGTCCTCACCCACAGGATTCGGGCGAAACTCACAATCACATATCTCGCGCACCGCGCCACACTCGCCGCCGACGGCGCGAGTACTCAGACTGCGACAGCGCCGCACCTTGTGCACCCACACCAGGAACCGCACGATGCCGCGCCATCCCTTTTTTCTACGCAGCAGTACTTGCGTCGCCGCACACACCTTGCGAGGACAACCTTTTTTCCACAGCGTTGTTGGCCGGTAGGCGTTTTCACCCGCGAGATTTTTTCACCCCAATCAACTGTTTATCCCTTCCCGCATTTTGCGTGACTCACACCCTTCCTTCTTTTTCGGGGGTGTGCTTGCTGGGACATTCCACCGCACAACGCACCTAAGTTTTTCAAAAGGACCGTCATGTCTACCACCACCACTTTCCGTACCCGCACCCGCGGCAGCTTCTCCACCACCTTCGGCACCCACACCACCAGCCCGTCGACGTCCTTTGTGGAGTACCACCGCGACGCCCTGCGCCCGGCCACCACCACCCCGGAGCGTTCCGAGCCGCGCATCTTCGCCGACGATCCTTTCCGCGCCCGTTTCGGCATCCAGCTGCCGCGCGGCCTGCGGGAGGAAGCCTATGGCATGGATTGGCGCACCTTTACCGCCACCTACTCCCCCGCCTCCACCGTGAGCATCCGCCACCTGGAGTCCACCCGCCTGCGCATGGGCAAGTTCCGCTTCGAGGCTGACATCAACGGCACCCACCAGGAGATCATCGCCACCGGCCCGGTCAGCGCCTGCACCCACCTTTTGGCCGACGCTGGTCGCCGCGTGGAGATCCTGTCCTTCCACCAGTTCGACCTGTTCCAGGCCACCGTCACCTTCATCTACACCATGCATGAGGGCACCCGCGCTTGGGCCATGGGCTTCGGTGCCACCCGCGACCTGTCCGCCGCTGCTGCCCTGTCCAGCGCCAGCCAGCGCCTGCACGGATAGATAAGTATCCGCATCTAAAACCCCACAGTTGTGCCACTGTATCGGCCCGGTTCTCATGAAAGGACCGGGCTTTCGCGTATCTTCCCCACGCGGTTCACACCGCCCATTCCAGCCCGCGTTGGGGCACAACCTGTCGGGCACGCAACTGACAGGCACATCGTGTAAGCCTTGCCATAATGGGCCCAAGCGCGCATTCGGAACCGCTTTTATGAGCAGGCGCGTCCAACCCATCAGGCCGCGGAACTATCCGTCTTTTAAGGCTGCAACTGGCGGCGGGACTTAAGCCGCCGGATAACACCCAGACAAGCACATACCTATCGACCTAGACCCACGCCGAACGAGCCGCAAAGGAAAGCCATGTACCACCAGCACAGCAACATGTGGCGCACCCAGCCTGGGCCCACCGCCACCACCGTGCCGCCAACAACCCACCCCACAGCGCCTCCCACAGCACCTCCCACAACAGATCCTTACCGACACCACCCACCCACTTATGCCTACCCGCCCACGTTCGCTGATGTCCCACCCCCGGCCCCCACCCAGCCCCAGGCAGGCTGGATTGCGGCCAAAACCATGTGGCAAGCAACCGGTTTGGTCGTGGGGCTTTCCGTCCTCATTTTCGCGACCGCGCTGCTCATCACCTTCCTGCTCAGCGGGCCCAACGCCCCCATCGCCGACATCATCCTAACCACCGTGCTCATCCACGCGATCACCATGGCGGTCGCGCTGACCCTGTTCATCCAGCGGCGCGGCATCCCCGCCGCCACGCTGGGCCTGGTGGCGCCCGGCGCGAGCATGTGGCACCTGCTGTGGCAGGTTCCGCTCGGGCTGATGCTGGCCAGCGGCACCCAGCTGGCGGTGTCCGCCCTGTTTTTCGGCGGTGAAAGCGCCGAGCGGGAGGCCACCAGCGCCGCCAACCTCGTTGCGGTGAACCCCCTTTTGGCGGTGGCGGGATTTTTCGCCATCACCGCGCTGACTCCTTTTTGGGAGGAACTATTCTTCCGGGGTCTGCTGTTGGGTACTTTCCGCAGCCGCCTGCCGCTGCTGGGCGCCATCGTTGCTCAGGCCGCGATCTTTGCGGCCATACACGGGTTTTTTGTGCTGTTTCCCTACTTGTTTGTCTCCGGGATTATTTTCGCGCTGTTGCGTCTGCACCACGGCAATCTGTGGGCGCCGATGATTTTCCACGCCACCATGAACACCATCGCCACCACGGTCACGCTACTGTCCCTCTAGCACCGCTACTTTTCTAGCTGCTGGTGATGTGGAGGTCTTCGAAAAACATTGTTCTGTCGATAGCAATCGCAGCCGCCACCGCCGTGCCCATGGCTTGGGTGACCTGGTCCGGGGAGCTGACCACATTGCCGACCGCCCACAGCCCCGGCAGGTCGGTGGCGCCATCGCGGGTGGGTACCCACCCGTCCACACGCTGGCAGCCGGCGGCCAGCAACAACTCGTCGTTGGGGCGAAAATCAGGGCCCACAAAGCACACGTCCGCGCGGTGCTGCTCACCACCGACCCGAATCATTACCCCTTGCCCCGGGGTGTCCTCCGGGGCGATCGCGCCCACCGGGCGGGGGTCGATCTCCACCCCGGCATCACGCATCTGCTGCAGCTCAACCGGGGATAGTTCCATGCCGTTGGGATAAAACACCACAGTGTCCGCCCAGCGCAGCAGCATCAGCGGTTGGAAGGCACTAAAGGCGGGATTCGGTCCACCAAACACCGCCACCTTAAGGCCGCGGGTTTCGTAGCCGTGGCAATAGGGGCAGTGAAACACCCGCGTGCCCCACAGCGGCTTGAGCCCAGCAATCTCCGGCAACACATCAGTCAATCCCGTGGCGACTACCACCTGCCGGGCCACAAACTGGCGGCCCGCGGCGGTGGCCACACGCCACCTGTCGGACTGGCGATTGCTGCGCTGTACGGAAGTGACCTCATCGCCAAGGACCACCCCACCGAAACCGACGAACTCTTGCCTAGCCTGGGCGGCGAACTGGCCCGGGTTGACCCCATCCAAGCCCGGGATGGAATGGGCGTGGGCAACCGCTGCGTTCCGGGGGCTTCCCGCATCAATCACCACGACGCTTCGCATGGCGCGCGCCAAGGTGATCCCGGCGGCAATCCCGGCGAAACTGCCGCCCACAATGACCACATCGACCTGTTCAACGGACATGTACGCCTCCACCGTGTTAAAAGAAAAACTCGCCACCTCACGGTGACGCCGTGGCAGCCAAGCCTACATGAAGGCAGTTTTCAGCAACCCTGGGACTTTAACCCCACCCCCAGACCCGCAGCTACAGTCGTGGCGGCACATCCCCCGACGCCAACTCATCGACCGTGTGGTGCACGACCTCAACCCAATCGTTGTGCTGAGCGAACGCCTCACGCTGGCGCACGTACCCCGGGCGAACCTTCGCCAAGGTGCGCATCATCGCCAACTCATCCTCGCAGCCGAGATCTTTCGCGATCGGCGCAAAACGCTGGAGGTAGTCCTCAAGCACCACATCCACAGTGGCCTCATGCGTGTCGCCGTCGGTAATCATGAGGGTCTCGTCGCCGTAGCGGGCAGCCCGCCACTTGTTTTCGACGTTGTGCCAGTACGGCAACTTCGGCACAGCCTCGCCGGCATCAATCAGCGAATCGAAATACACCACCGCGCAATGAATAAACGCCGTCAGCGCAGCAACCTCCCACAAAGTGGCAGGACTATCGCACACCCGCACCTCAATCGTGCCGTGCTCACAGGCGGGACGAATATCGAAATGCATGCTGCCCGTATGGGACACCACCCCGGAGGTTTCCTGATCCTTCATGAAGGACTCGTACTCAGCCCACGTATCGAAACCATAAGGGATACCGGCGGTCGGCAACTGTTGGTACAGCATCGACCGGTTGGAGGCATAGCCGGTGTCCTCGGAAATCCAGGCGGGGCTCGACGCCGAATACGCCAACATCACCGGCATCAAAGTCATCAACCCACCGATGATCGGCCACACCCGATCCTCATCTTTGACCCCCACATGCACATGCAAACCCCAGATCAGCATCTGGCGTCCCCAGTACTGGGTGCGTTCGATGATCTCCTTGTAATGCGGCTTATCCGACACGTCCTGGGTGCGGAAATCCGTCGTCGGGTGCGAACCAGAAGTCCACAACCGCAGCCCCATCTCCCGGGCAGCCTTATCCAACGCCGCCCGGGATGCCTGCAGCTGCTCAAACGCCTCGGCCGTGTTAGTGCACACCCCGGTGACGATCTCCACCGTGTTATCCAAAAACTCCAAATCAAAACGCACCTTGTCGTGCGGCTTCGGAGTCTTCTCAATCAACTCGGCAGCCCTGCCCACCAAATCACCAGTGTCCGGATCGACAAGCGCAAGCTCCCACTCCACACCAATCGTGGGCTGGGGAGAACCTTTAAAAATGTGGGCCACGTTAGCCGCCTAACAGGAGTACGTCCAAAAATCCCGGCCTTCACGCAGCACCAAGCCAGCCCGCGCAAAACCGTGCACCTTGCAGAATATGTGACACCCCCGCCGCACACGCAATCAACACCCCACCCGCGCGGGGGAGAACCCCCACCCACACGCAAAAACTCTCCCCCACACGCGAAGAAAACTGCACGTTAAGGGGAGAGCACAAAAGGGAGAAAAACCTAGCGCAAAAACTAGTTCATGTCCTGCGTCAAAATCAGCAGCACACCAGCCGGCACGTCACTGAGATCCGCCGGACGCGGCTCCGCAACAATATTGAGCTGGCGGGCCACAGCCTTCGCAGTGGCCTCCTCCACCTGATTGCCGGGAGTATAGAAAGCCACCGAACGCGGGAACGGGCGCTCAGGGTAGTTACCCACCTCAGCCACCTCGAAATTCGGGCGAATCCGATCCGCCACATTCGCCGCCAAGCCCTGCACCGTCGAATTATTCAGCACCACCACCGGCGCATTCGTCGGCACATTAGCTGCCGGTGCCGCATCACGGCCACCAGCCGGGGCAGGAGCAGCCTGACCCTGGCCTTCCACCGGGCGCGGCTGCTGCGCCGGGGACGGCGCAGCCTGATCATCAGCAGGCTTTTGAGGCTGCTCATTAGCCGGGGCGGGCTTTTGCCCCTGCGGCGCAGTCAGCGACGGCGTCGCCGTCGCCCGCACCACATCATCACTATCACCACGAGTCATCGACCACACGCCCCACGCCACCAACAGCGCAGCGACAGCCAGCAAAATCATGGCAATCCCACGCAACGGGACACGCGGTGCGGCAGCACCAGTCGCACTCACAGGAGCAGCACCATTGGATTCAAGATCAACTTCGTTGTAGTCAGACACACCCAAACTCTAACCCGCACACCCACTAAGCCCCCGGCACGCCACGCCCCGACCGCACCCGCTGCAAACGCCGCACCAACGCCGGCGCATACTCCAACGCCTCCGCCGAATCCAGCAACACATTCAACCGCTGAAAAAACCGCGTCGAACTCACCCCCAACTCCGCCCGAATCATCTCATCCCGCGCCCCGACCTGTCGCGGCAACCGGGACGCACAATCCAACAAGCGCCGATCGAACTCACTCAACCCCACAACAACCCCCAACCACGCGCACACCAGCCAACAACATCCATGGCCTAAGATTAGCCCCATGACAATTCGCCCCGTTGTAGTCCACGGAGACCCCGTCCTTCACACCCCCACCACAAAGGTCACCGCCTTCGACGACGAACTCAAAACCCTCGTCGCCGACATGTACGACACCATGGACAAAGCCCACGGCGTCGGCCTCGCAGCCAACCAAATCGGCGTCGGCCTCCGCGTCTTCGTCTACGACTGCCCCGACGTCGAAGGACCCAACGGCGAAATCAAAACCGAACAAGACATCGCCGCCCAAGGCGGCCCCAACCGCCGCGGCGTTGTCGTCAACCCCACCCTTGAAACCAGCGTCATCCCCGAAACCATGCCCAACGACGATGGCAGTGACGACGAAGGCTGCCTGTCCGTCCCCGGCTACTCCTTCCCCACCGGCCGCGCCGACTGGGCCAAAGTCACCGGCTTCGACGAAACCGGCCAACCAGTCGAAATCGAAGGCTACGGCTTTTTCGCCCGCTGCCTCCAACACGAAGTCGGCCACCTCGACGGCTACGTCTACACCGACACCCTCATCGGCCGCTGGAAGCGCATGGCCAAAAAGGAAATCAAACACAACGGCTGGACCGAAGCCGGCCACACCTGGATGCCCGGCGTAGACCCCGACCCCTTCGGCGTCGACGACGAGGACACCGACAACTAAAACCCACCCACCCGGTCACGCCCCACCACCACGGCGCGACCGGGTGAATTTCTCTAAAACCCCACACAAAGGCCAAACAACAACCTTGTCCCCGAAAGACACCCCCCGCACCCGCCGCCACCGCACAGCACACCGCGCCCCCACCATCGGCGACCGTGTGATCGTTCGCCGTAAACTTCCCGACACCCCCGGGCACCTCACCGACGTCATCGGTCACGTCGAAAACACCGAACCGCTGACCATCCGCCCCCAATCAGTAGGCGGGTTTGCTTCCACCGCGGAGCCCATCACCATCGACGAGGACCTCATCGTGGTCTGCAAAGTCCTCGCCCCCCGCACCATCAGAAACTCCGATATCCGCAACGTCGAATACGCCACCGCCGAATCCTTCCCCGGCATCGAGCACACCTGGGTCGGTTCCTGGGTGTTGCGCGCCGGCGACGGTGTCACCGAACGTTCCAACTCTGCCGCGCCACTTGGCCCCGGCGCCGTTTTCGACCCGGTGCCCCTCGACGACATCTTCGACTTTTACCGGCGCCACAATCTCCCGCCCCGGCTGCTTATCCCCGACCGCATTGGGCGCGCCGCGGAAAACATCGTCGCAAACCCGGGGTGGGACCTTGGCGAAGAAATCCTGGTGCTGACCGCGGATATGGACGACGAGCACCGCGCCATGTACGCAAACCCCCAGCTCACCCTCGCCCAGCTGGCGAAGCGCTGCAATATAGGCACGGATGTAATCGAATTCCGGGTCGATGACCAACCGGATGAGGCGTGGCTGGCTATGTACCACTTCCGGGGACAACAGCTGCCCACCCACGCTTTGAACCTCTTGCGCGAAAACATCAACGGTCGGATGGGGTTCGGCCGCATCACCATCGACGGCCATACTGTTGCCATCACCCGCGGCACCATCACCACCAGCCCCGATGGCCGCACGTGGTTGGGGTATTCCGCCGTCGAAGTCGCCGATGCTTGGCGCCGCAAAGGGCTTGGCCGCACCCTGGGGCAGCTCATGCTTGGCTGGGGTGCGACCCACCACGCAGATCATGCTTATCTCCAAGTCATTGAAAACAACCACGCCGGGCGCGCCCTCTACGACAGCCTCGGTTTTATCGAACACCACCGCCACCGCTACGCCACCTACCACCAAACCCCCTAAACACCCCGCCGCAGCACCTTGCGGGCGGAGAGCCAACTAAGGTGGTGGCATGCGTATTGCGACCTTTAATATCAACTCGGTTCGTGCCCGCGTGGACCGGGTGTTGGACGTGCTGGAGCGGCACGACCTGGATGTGCTGGCCCTGCAAGAAACCAAGGCATCGGAGAAGAACTTCCCCTATGCTGCGTTTGAACAAGCCGGCTACGAGGTCGCCCACGTGGGCACCGGCCAGTGGAATGGGGTGGCGATCGTGTCCCGGGTCGGCATCGAGGACGTCTGGGAGCAGTTCCCCGGCCAGCCCGGGTTTCACAAGGATCCCACCAAGGAGCAGGCGGTCGAACCGCGCTGCGTGTCGGCGGTGTGCGGTGGGGTGCGGGTGATGAGCTTGTATGTTCCCAACGGTCGCGAGGTCGCCGACCCCCACTACACCTACAAGCTGCGCTGGCTGGACGTGCTCAGCCATGTGGTGCGCGACGAGTTGGCCTCCCACCCGGATCGACCGCTGCTGCTGGTGGGGGATTTCAACATCGCACCCCGCGACGAGGACGTGTGGTCGATGGAGTTTTTTGCGGATAAAACCCATGTGACCGAGCCGGAGCGGGCCGCTTTCGAACGACTGCTGGATGCGGGCCTGTACGAGGTGACCCGCAAATTCACCCCCGGCGAATACACCTACTTTGATTACACCGCCGGCCGTTTCCCCAACCGGGAGGGCATGCGCATCGACTTCCAGCTGGCCTCGAAGCAGCTGGCGCGCACGGTGCAGGCAGTGACCATCGATATCAAGGAACGCCAGGGCAAAGGTGCCAGCGACCATCTGCCGGTCATCGTCGATTACACCTGGCCGAAGACCAGCGATGAGGATGTACGATGAGTGATTTTCTATCCAATGTTTGGTCGAATACGGACATCCGTGTCGTCGGCCTGATTATCGACTACACGATTAAGGCCATTGCGATCGGTTTCGTCCCGGAGGGCCGGCGACCGTCTTCTTCAATGGCGTGGCTGTTGGCCATCATGCTGATCCCGGTGTTGGGTTTGCCGCTGTACCTGCTGATGGGTTCGGCCTACATTAATCGCCGCCGCCACCGCATCCAGGAGGAAGCCGCCGAGTTGATCTCGGGCGCGCAGGCAAACCAGCCGGATTGTCCCGATAATGCGGAGCTTTCCCCGGAGCTGCGGTCGATCATTCGGATGAACCGCAAGCTGACGGGTTTTCCCGCGTTTACGGGTACCGCACTGGGTTTCCACCACGACTATGTGCAGTCTTTCCGGGCGATGGCGGAAGCGATCGACAAGGCGCGCGACTATGTTCACATCGAGATCTACATCGTGGCCTGGGACCACACCACCGATGTGGTGTTTCAGGCGATGGCGCGCGCCGTGGATCGCGGGGTGAAGGTTCGCCTGCTGATCGACCAGGTCGGCTCGTGGAAATACCCGGGCTATGTGCGTTTGGGTAAAAGGCTGGACGCTATCGGGGTGGATTGGCATTTGATGCTGCCGCTCGCGCCGTGGCGGTGGCGATTCCGCCGCCCGGATCTTCGTAATCACCGCAAGATGGTGATCGTGGATGGCGAGGTGGGTTTCATTGGGTCCCAGAACCTCATTGATTCGACCTACCTGTCGAAGAAAAACATGCAGGAGGGCCGCCATTGGATTGATGTGATGGTGGAGCTGACCGGCCCGGTGGTGACCAGTATGAACACGGTGTTCGCGGTGGATTGGTATCAGGAGTCCGATGAGATCATCACCGAGTTCCGCGATCTGGAAAACCCGCAGCTGCCGGCCAAGGGGGAGGAAAACCCGGATCACATTAACGTGTTCCAGTTGGTGCCCTCCGGACCGGGTTATGACACTGAGCCGAATTTGCGGATGTTTAACCAGGCGGTGCATCACGCGAAGAAGCATTTGGTGATTTGTTCGCCGTATTTCATCCCGGATGAGTCCCTGCTGGAGGCGGTGACCTCTGCGTGCTATCGGGATGTGCGGGTTGATTTGTTGGTCAATGAGGTTGCTGACCAGTTCATGGTGGGGCACGCCCAGTCGTCCTACTATGCGGCCTTGTTGGAGGCGGGGGTGCATATTCACCTTTATCCGGCCCCGTTTATCTTGCACACCAAGTTTGTGGTGGCAGACCCGGAGGGTGAGGATCCGATTGGGATCGTGGGGTCGTCGAATCTGGATATGCGCTCTTTTGGTTTGAACTACGAGACCTCGTTGTTTACTGCCCGCGGCAATGTGACGGATTCTCTGTGGGAGTTGGGCCAGGGCTATATGGCGTCTTCGCGGGAGTTGACGTTGGATCAGTGGGAGAAACGCCCGTTGCGTCGCCGCTACATCGACAATGTGATGCGGTTGACTTCGGCGCTGCAGTAGGCCCACCGTCTGGTTTTGCGCCGCCATAAGCAAACGCGCCCTTTCCCCCTTGAGCGAGGTGGAGGGAAAGGCGCGTTGTGCTGGTGGCGCGTTTTTTAAGCGTCGCGGCGGCTGGTGATGATGCAGCCGAGGATGAAGATGGCGAGCGACCAGGCGGCGAAGTAGTACATGCCGGTGCTGGCTTGCTCGAAGTGGGTGTTGAAGATCCGGTCGGAGATCCAGGCGTTGTAGTTGGTAAACGGCAGCCATTGACCGATCTTGATGCCGACCTTCGGCAGGATGGCGATGATGTTTTCCAGCACCGCGAACCACAGGATCATCAGGGTGGTGGCGCCGGCGGTTTGGCGCACGATGGTGGCGATGCCGACGCAGAAGGGCACCAGCAGCAGTGCGGCCAGGGGCAGCACCCACAGCAGGCGTTTGACGACATCGTCGCCGGCGATGGTGATTTGGTCGGAGTAGGGGCCGACGGTCATCTTCAGCGCGAGGATGGACAGGAAGCTGGTGACACTGGTGAGGATGACGGCGATGACGCCGTACAAAAGCGCCTTAGCGACCAGCACCAGCGGCCGGTTGGGGGAGGCCAGGAAGGTGGTGGGGGCGTAGTTGTGCCGGTATTCGGCGGTGACGACCATGACGGCGCCGATGATGATGAAGATGAAGCCGAGCTGGTTGACGAGGCCCAGTGCGCTGGCGGCGTCGTAGTTGAGTTTGGCGTCGCTGCCTTGGCCGGAGGAGTTCATCAGTTGGGCGGTGCCCCAGCCGGTCATGGCGTTGAGGCCGACGCAGAAGATCAGCATCAGGGCGCTGACCCACCAGAAGGATTTGGTGGAGCGAAGTTTGGTCCACTCGGAGAGCAGAAGTCGGGGGAAAGTCATGGTTTATGCGTCTCCTTTATCCGCAGCGGGCTGAGTGGAGGTTTCCGTGGTGCCGGGCGCGCGGTATTCGACGGAGTCCGAAGTAAGTGCCATGAAGGCGTCCTCGAGGGAGGTTTCCTGCTCGGTGAGTTCGCTGAGCGGGATGCCGTAGGTGTAGGCGAGTTTGCCGATGAAGTCGGTGTCGTTGCCGGTGATCAGAATGCTGTCGCGGCCGCGGGCGTCCTGGCCGAGGCTGTATTCGACGCCTTCGCTATCGAGGGCGGCGGACATCTCTTCGATGTTGTCGGTGCGGACCCGGGTCAGGGACCCGGCGGCCATTTGGGTGAATTCCGCGGTGGAGGTGGCGGCGATCAGTTTGCCGCGGCCGATGACGATGAGGTCGTCGGCCATCAGCGCCATTTCGGACAGCAGGTGGGAGGAGACCAGCACGGTGCGGCCTTCGGCGGCCAGTGCCTGCAGGAAGGTGCGCACCCAGCGGATGCCTTCGGGGTCGAGGCCGTTGACGGGCTCGTCAAGCAGCAGTACTTCCGGGTCGCCGAGCATGGCGGTGGCCAGGCCTAGGCGTTGGCCCATGCCGAGGGAGAAGCCGCCGACCTTTTTGCGGGCGACGTCTTGAAGTCCCACCATGGTGAGGACTTCTTTGACGCGGCTGGTGGGAATGCCGTTGGTTTGGGCAACCCATTTCAGGTGGTTGTAGGCGCTGCGGTTGGGGTGGACGGCTTTGGCGTCCAGCAGCGCGCCGACGGTCTCCAGGGGCTTGCGGAGCTTTTTGTAGCTGCTGCCACCGATGAGGGCTTCACCGCTGGTCGGCCGGTCGAGGCCGAGGATCATGCGCATGGTGGTGGACTTGCCGGCACCGTTGGGGCCGAGGAAGCCTGTGACCACTCCTGGCTTCACGGAGAAGGTGAGGTCGTCGACGGCCGTGACAGGGCCGTATTGTTTCGTCAGTCCGCGGACTTCAATCATGGTCAATAGTGTTGCACATTTGCGGATTTTCTACAGTAACGACAGTCTTTTGCATCCTTTTGGGGGCGGGATGTGTGCGCTGGTTGTCTGTGGTGTGGCTGCGCGGGGGCGGGGAGGGGGGATCCAGTGGGGTGTGTTGGGTGACCGCGGTCGGGGTGGGGGTGGTGTTTTCGGCGGTGTTGTTTGCGCACAAGTGAAGTCGAACACGTTATTCTGGGGCAATGCAGACCACCGACCCCCATGCGACCCATCCCGCCATGCCGGGCGGGTCGCCTGTGGGTTCCGATCCGACAGATCAGTGGATCGAAGCCGCCGGCCACGAGCATTTCCGGCAGCGCCACCCGGCGTTGGCGCTGGCCCAAGAAACCTTCATCGCGCCGCTGGCGCGGGCGCGCCGCACCGCGAGTTTTTTCACCACCTCCCCCGGCGTGATCACCCTCGTGACGGTCATTATTACGGTGGGGATTTTGGCGGCCGGTTTGTCGATGGCGCAGTCGAGTGTGCAGCGCCAGCAGCAGCTGGACATGCTGATCACCAACGCGGAGCCCATGAGCTATTCCGCCCACAACGTCTACACCTCCCTATCGATCGCGAACACCGCGGCGACGACCGGTTTCGTGCAGGCCGGGGTGGAGGATCAACTGACCCGGGCCCGCTATACCGAAGCGATTAAACGGGCCGGGGAGTCGCTGGCGGAAACCGCCGCCGGCATGTCGACGACGCAAAGCCGCAGCAGCGACGAGCATGCGTTGGCGCTGATCATCGACATTCAGCAGCAGTTGAATATTTATGTGGGGTTGGTGGAGACCGCGCGCGCCAACAACCGGGCCGGCAACCCAGTCGGTGCGGCCTATCTCTCGGAGGCCAGCACCCTGATGCGGGAAAGGATCCTGCCGGCCGCAAGTGACCTGTTCGTGCTGACCACCGGTGAGGTGATGACTAAGCAAAGCAACCTCTCCAAACCGCAGTGGGTGCCGATCTCTGGTTTGGTGGCTGCACTGGTGATGCTGGCGCTGGGCCAAATCTGGCTGTCAAAAAAGACCCGCCGGCGCCTCAACAAGGGCTTCGTCACCGCCACCGCACTGATGTTTGTGGCGCTGATGTGGGTGGGTTCCGCTAACTATGTGACCTGGAAGGCCGGCACGGAAGGATTCGCGGAAGCCGCCGCGCCTTTGAATTCGCTGACCAACGCGCGCATCCGCGCCGAACAGGCCCACACCCAAGAAACCCTGGCGCTGGTGCTGCGCCAGGAAGTCGGCGCCAGCGGCAACGACTTCGGGGAAACCATCCGCACCCTCAACCGGGCGCTGGACGAGTTTGAAGATTCCTCCCTGGGATCAAGCTCGCAAGCCATCGGGCATGTCTACAGTGCCCGCAGCGCCATCGACAAGTGGGTCACCGCCCACGAACAGCTCGTCAAGCTCCTCGCCGCCGGAAAATATCAAGAAGCCCTCCCCGCCGCCACCGGCCTGGGCGAAGGCTCCGAAAACTCCTCCGCCGCCGCCTTCCACGACCTGGACGAAAACCTCGCCACCCTCATCGCCGACGCCCGCGCCAGCTTGCGGGCCTACATCCGCGACGGCGTCACCGCCGCCCGGGCAGTGCCCGCAGTCGTGCTGATCCTGTCCTTCGTGTCCGTCGTCGCACTATGGCTGGGCATCCGCCCCCGACTGCAGGAGTACCTGTGATGCGCCCCCACCTGCTCCGCACCACCTCCTGCCTGCTGCTGGCCACAGGGCTCACACTCAGCGCGTGCAGCACCCCGGAAACCCCCTCCATGCACGACACCCAAGACGCCCAACCCGTGACCTGGCCACTACCGCCAGGGGCGGTGCTCGAACAGGCCGGCAGCGTCACCCCAGACCCCATCGAAGACGACGCCCTACCGCACGGCTCCCTCGCCCCCGACAACGCCACCCCCGCCGACCGGGTGCCCACCATCGTCGACCGCGGCTACGTCCTCGTCGGCGTCAACCAATCCCAAAACCTCCTGTCCTTCCGCGACCCCGTCACCGGCCAACTCCAAGGCTTCGAAGTCGACATCGCCCGCGAAATAGCCCGCGACATCTTTGGGGATCCCGACCGGGTGGAATTCCGCTACGTCGACGCCAGCGACTTCCAAGAAGCCCTCGACACCGGCCGCGTCGACATGGTGCTGCGCTCCATGTCCATCACCGCCGCCCGCCAACAACACATGGCCTTCTCCGCCCCCTACCTAGCGACCAGCAAACAACTCCTGGCACTAACCCAATCCGGAGTCGACTCCGTCCGCGACCTCAACGGCCGCACCGTCTGCGTCGCCAACATGTCCACCGCCCTCGACCGCGCCCGACAAGTCGCCACCGGCGCCAACATCATCAAAGTCCGCAACTGGGCCGACTGCCTCGTCGCCCTCCAACAACACCAAGCCGACGCCATCCTCGCCGACGACGCCATCCTCGCCGGCATCGCCGCCCAAGACCCCTACGCCACCCTCGTCGGCAACAACCTCTCCCGCGAAAACTACGGGGTAGTCTTCCCCCTCCCGGCCGAAAAACCCGCAGCCGCCGGCGGCATCCGCCAAGTCAACTACACCCTCGCCCGCATCTCCCGCGACGGCACCTGGCAAAAAATCTACAACCGCTGGCTCGGCCCCTACCAAGTCTCCGCCGGACCGCCCCCACCGGTCTACGACAACTAACCCACAGCCCCACCAAAGAAAGCGAAAGGAGGAAACCATGAGCAGGGACGAAGCCACCAGCCCCCAACAGCGCCCCGCCCCCGAAGACACCACCGGCCCCTTCGACATGCCCACCCAGGGCGGATACCTCATGCCCACCGGCGCCACCAACCACCCCGCCGACGACTTCGACATGGCCACCAGCGCCAGCCTTAATGCACCGGGAACCACCGGGGTACCCTTCGACCCCTTCGCCGACGATGACGACGAACCCGAAATGGACCTCGCCGAACTCGACGCCCTGCTCGGCGGGCTCAACCAAGTCGCCCCCACCCCACACGACCCCGGCGCCAACTCCCGCAAACAAGCCCTATCCACCTTCCGCGAACGCCGCACCACCCTCCGCGAAGGACGCATGGTCGCAGACGGCATGGTGGAACTGCCCTTCCAGCAGCTTCGCGACCCCGAAGACTCCCTCATGGACCCCGCGGCGGAAATCGCCCGCGGAATCGCCGCCCCCCAACTATCCCCCGGCGACCTCGTCGCCGGCCAATACGAAATCAAAGGTGTCCTCGCACACGGCGGCATGGGGTGGGTGTATCTCGCAACCGACCTCAACGTCTCCGGCCGGTGGGTCGTCCTCAAAGGCATGATCGCCGACGCCAAACAACACGACCGGGCCGGCGCAGAAGCAGAACGCGAATTCCTCGCCGACATCACCCACCCCAACATCGTCAAGATTTTCAACTTCATCGACGACCCCCGCGTCGACGGCGGCTTCATCGTCATGGAATACGTCGGCGGCCCCAGCCTGCTCACCCGCCAACGCCAACTCACCGGCGGCGTCCTCGACATCGACATCGCCATCGGCTACATGCTGGAAATCCTGCCAGCCCTGGAATACCTCCACTCCCGCGGCGTGGTCTACAACGACCTCAAACCCGACAACATCATCGTCACCGAAGACCAAGTCAAACTCATCGACCTCGGCGCCGTCACCGGCATCGGGGCCTTCGGCTACATCTTCGGCACCAAAGGATTCCAAGCCCCCGAAGTCGCCACCGACGGGCCCAGCATCGCCAGCGACATCTACACCATCGGCCGCACCCTCGCGGCCCTCACCCTCGACCTTGAAGTCGTCGATGGGGTGTTCGCGCCCGGCATCCCCTCCCCTTCCGACTCGCCGCTGCTGCGCCGCAACCTGGCGTTCTACCGGCTGCTGCTGCGGGCCACCCACGAAGACCCGGCCAAACGTTTCGGCAGCGTGCGCGAATTGTCCGCCCAACTCTATGGGGTGCTGCGCGAAATTTTGGCGATCCGGGACGGCAAACAATTCCCGGCCCAGCATTCGCTGTTTTCCCCACAACGTACGACCTTCGGCACCAAGCACGTGGTGTTTCGCACCGACCAGCTGATCGACGGTATCGAAAGGCAAGTACAGATCACCGCCAACGAGGTGGTCTCCGCGCTGCCGGTGCCGCTAATCGACCAGGAGGACGTCGGCGCGCCCATGCTGACCGGTTCCTCCTATACGGAACCGCAAGAAGCTCTGGAAAACATGCGGGCGGCGATGGCCAGCGAGGAGTATTCTTCCTCCGCTGAGCTGCCGTTGGGTGTGGTGCGCGCCCTGCTGGATTTGGGTTTCGTCGACGAGGCCCGCACTTGGCTGGAATCCCTCAAACCCCGCTTGGGCCAGGACTGGCGCCACCAGTGGTATTCGGGGGTGACGGCGCTGCTGTTGGACGATTTCGAGCACGCGCAGGAAAACTTCTCCCGGGTATTAGCGATTGTGCCGGGCGAGTCCGCCCCAAAGTTGGCGTTGGCTGCTACCGACGAGCTGATCCTGCAGCAGCGTGGCTTGGGCCAGCAGGCGCTGCTCACCCCGGAGGTCACCGCCGCCTTGGGTGGTATCGGGGACTCCCTGGCGGAGGTTCCCCGCGACATGATGGATGAGCTCGACAGCACCTGGTCGCACACCACCACCTCCTCGAAGTCTTTGCGTTTCCACTCGATGCGCCTGTACGCGCTGGTGTGGGCGACGAATCCGACGACCGTGTCCAGTGCTTTCGGATTGGCGCGGCAGCTGTTGGCGGAAAACCATGTGGAGTTGGCGGTGGATGCCCTCGATCGGGTGCCGCAGGCTTCCCGGCACCAGCGCATGGCGAAGCTGACGACGATTTTGCATTTGGTTTCTGGGGAACCGCAGGCGTTGTCGGAGTCCCGGATTCGCCGTGCTGCCCGCCGGTTAGAGGAGATTCCCACCAATGAGCCGCGTTTGCTGCAAATCAAGATTGCGGTGGTGGCGGCCGGGGTGAACTGGTTGCGGGCGCACGATTTGGATGCGGCGGCCTCCCGGGCGGATCTGTTTGATGTGCCGTTTACGCAGCGGGGTTTGCGGCGGGCGCTGGCTGGCTCTTTGCGGCTATTGGCCCGCAATGCGCCTTTTGCCCGGCACCGTTATGCGTTGGTGGACATGGCGAACTCGGTGCGCCCCACGACGTGGTTCTAGCGGGACTGCCAGCCAAACTGCCCCCGGTGATGGGTGTTGCTGCGCTATGCTTGTCGGCACATCCTGTCATCACGTGGCCTGTCGCGTGGTGTCGCCGCAACGACGAGGAAGGTTGTGTTTGTCGATGACGTATCCCGGCAACCCGTATTCCGCTAGCCCCTACCAGTCGCGTACTGTGCCGACCTACCTGTTTTGGTCTGTGCTGTCGGCGTTTTTGTTCCCCATCTCTGGGGTGTTTGCGGTGTGGGCGTCGACTCGTGTGGTTGAGGCTTTGGGAGCCGGGGATATGAACGCGGCACAGATGTATTCTTCCCGTGCCAAGACTTTAATGATTGTGTCTTTTGTGCTGTTCGTGGTGATGATTCCGGTGAGCTGGATGATGCAGAATGCGTGGGGGATGCTTGCCGGTTCGGGGTCTTTTGACTCCTCCGTGCAGTCTTACTAGCAGGTATTAAAAAGCGCTGCGGGCCTTAGGAGTTCTTCCCTAGGCCCGCAGCGTTTGTTGTATCTGGGGTGGGTTATCGCTGTTGCTCGGCGAGTTTGACGGCGTAGCGGGCGATGGCGAGTTCTTCGTTGGTGGGGATGACGAAGACTTTGACTTGGGAGTCGTCGGCGGAGATTTCGCGTGCCCCATCGTTGGGTTGGGCGTTTTTCTCGGGGTCGATTTTGATGCCGAAGCCTTCGAGGTCGGCGAGCGCGTCGGCGCGCACGTCGACGGCGTTTTCGCCGACACCGGCGGTGAAGGTGATGGCGTCGACGCGGCCGAGGGCGATCATGTAGGAGCCGATGTAGCGGCGCAGCTGGTGGATGTAGACGTTGTAGGCCAGCCAGGCGTCTTGGTCTTCGTTGTCGATGCGGGCTTCGATGTCGCGGAAGTCGTTGACGCCGCAGAGGCCTTTGACACCGGAGTCGCGGTTGAGCAGTTTGTCGATGTCGTCGATGCTCATGCCGGCGGAGCGGTGGAGGTGGAAGACGATTCCGGGGTCAATATCGCCGGAGCGGGTGCCCATGACGAGGCCTGCCAGGGGGGTCATGCCCATGGAGGTGTCGATGGCGCGGCCGCCGCGGATGGCGGCGGCGGAGGCGCCGTTGCCGAGGTGGAGGGTGATTTGGTTGACGGCGGCTGCGGGCATGTCCAGCATTTCGGGTACGTGGGAGGAGACGTATTCGTGGCTGGTGCCGTGGAAGCCGTAGCGGCGCACGCCGTGTTGGGCGGCGATGTCGGCGTTGATGGCGTAGAGTGCTGCCGCCGGTGGCATGGAGTGGAAGAAGCCGGTGTCGAACACTGCGACGTGGGGTACGTCGGGCAGGAGGGTGCGGGCGACTTCGATGCCGTCGATGTTGGCGGGGTTGTGCAGCGGCGCCAGGGGGATGAGGTCCCGGATCATGTCGAGGATCTCGTCGGTGATGATTTCTGGCTGGGAGAACAGGATGCCGCCGTGGACGACGCGGTGGCCGACGGCGGTGATGTCGACGTCTTTAATGCCGCAGCCGTGCTCACCCATGAGGTTGAAGGCCATGTCGAGGCCGACGGAGTGGTCGGGGATGGGGGCGTTGAGGGTGTATTTTTCGCCCTGGTATTTGAGGGTGATTTTTCCTTCGGGTTCCCCGATTTGTTCGACCAGTCCGGAGGCGAAGGGGTCGTCGGTTGCGTGTTTGGTGGGGTCGACGAGTTGGAACTTGATGGATGAGGATCCGGAGTTCAGTACGAGTGCGAGGCTCACTTGCTGCTCCCAGCCTGGATTGCGGTGATGGCGACGGTGTTGACGATGTCGGGGACGGTGGCGCCGCGGGATAGGTCGTTGACGGGCTTGTTCAGGCCCTGCAGGATCGGGCCGACGGCGAGGGCGTGGCCGGTGCGTTGTGCGGTTTTGTAGCCGATGTTGCCGGCTTCCAGGTCGGGGAAGATGAACACGGTGGCTTGGCCGGCGACTTCGGATCCGGGCATCTTCTTCTTGGCGACGCCCATGTCGACGGCGGCGTCGAACTGGAGGGGGCCGTCGACTTTGACGGTGGGGTCGAGTTCGCGGGCGTGCTGCACGGCGGCGATGGCGCGGTCGACGTCTTCGCCGCTGCCGGAGGTGCCGGTGGAGTAGCTGAGCATGGCGACTTTGGGGTCGATGCCGAACTGGGCTGCGGTTTTGGCGGAGACGATGGCGATTTCGCCGAGTTGTTCGGCGGTGGGGTTGGGGTTGACGGCGCAGTCTCCGAAGGCCCAGAGGCGCCCACGGAGCACCATCAGGAAGATGGAGGACACCACGGAGGCGCCGGGGGCGGTTTTGATGATCTGGAAGGAGGGTTTGATGGTGTGGGCGGTGGTGTGGGCCGCACCGGAGACCATGCCGTCGGCCAGGCCCTTGTGGATCATCATGGTGGCGTAGTAGGAGATGTCCCGCATGGTCTCGCGGGCTTGCTCGATGGTCACGCCCTTGTTTTTGCGTAGTTCGGCGAATTCTTCGGCGAACTGCTCGCGCATGGGGTCGGTCTCTGGGTCTTTGAGGTGCGCTTGGCTTAGGTCGAGGCCGAGTTCTTTGGCGCGCGCGGTGATCTCATCGGGGTTGCCGAGGATGGTCAGTTCGCAGACTTTGTCTTTGAGCAGCTGGTCGGCTGCGGTGAGGACGCGATCGTCTTCGCCTTCGGGCAGGACGATGTGGGACTGGTATTCCTTGGCTTTGTTCAGCAGCCAGTATTCGAAGGTGACGGCGTTCATCACGGGCTCGACGCCGCGGCTGTTTTCTTCGATCTTGGCGGCGATCTCATCGATGTCGCCTTCGCGGATTTGGGTGCCGGTGAGTACGCAGGCGACGACGGCGCCGAGTTCTTCGGCGTGCACCTGGGACAACTCGACGCGGTAATCACCCATGTCTTCGCGGGTGTGCACCAAAAAGACCAGCGGGATGCCCAGGGCGGCGGCGGCTTTGGAGTCGAAGTCCAAAGAGCCGGTGCCTTGGAGGAGGACGTGGCCGTCTTCGAGTGGTTCGCTGGCGATGACGGCGGCGAGGGTGGGTTCGCCGGTGACCAGCGTGCGGTGCTTGAGCCCGAGGCGGTGTGCGAAGTCGACGACGTCGACGTCTTCGCAGGTGCGTCCAATGGAGGTGAACAATACGGACTTGGTTAGTGCTGTCACGTGGTGTCCTTTCGGTGACGTCGTCGTGCGCCGGGGTCGGGCGGTGGCATGCGGTTAGTGGCCACGCACGGTTTTCTTTGGTCCCACAGCTGGTTGTGCGGGACTGCGCGCCTGCTGGTGGTTGGCCGTGCCTTGTATGTTCTAAAGCCCCACCGCACGTCGTGTCGGGGCCTGTGGTGTGGCCTGAAACGACTGTGGCGGGACTTGTGATTCAACGCATAAGCCTACCGTGTTAGGCCCAACCTGGCACGGCGGACGGGAGCATTTTTCGCGCATTCACGCCCCACCTGGGATATCTCTGGTTATCTTGTCTTGCACGGCGCAGACTGCTGGAAGTTCTTTTCTTTTGCTCCCCTTCGACACCGTTGGCCATGACCGCAAAAACCGCGCCACCGAAAAGCTTCGGGACGCGGTTTCATGGAATCGGTGTTGAGGTTATTTCTCCGTCGGGGGCTGAACCGGGTTGGTGATGGTCGGCTTTTCGGCAATCTTGGACAGGCTCGGCTGCAAGACAGGGTCAGTGGTGGGCTGGTTGGTCGGCGGCGGAACAGGTGCCACGGTGGGCTTTTCCGGCACGACAGTCGGGACGGGCTTGACCGGATCAGCAGGCTTGGGGGCGGTCGTCGTCTCGATGGGCTTTGCGGCGGGTTCCGGCTTGTCGCTGGAGGCGGAGGAGCCGCCGTCGCCGACGGCCACGGCGATAACCAGCAAGATGGTGGCGATCAGGGCGCCGATCATGCGGTTGACGTCTTGTGCGTTGCGGGGGACGAGGTCGAGGATTTCGCCGAGCTTCATAAGGTTTTGTCCTTTGGTGGTTCTAAGGGCTGGCCCCCGGTGGGGGCGCGTTGTGGTTTTATCCCATCACTTCCCCGGGGTGCGTGTCTGGGTTTTGGTGAAAATTTTCTTCATTGCCCACCGCAGTCAGGAAAACCCCTCAGCACCAGATGACACTGAGGGGTTGGCGCATCTGCCGCGATGAAAGATGCGAGAGATTCAATTCCCGAGAGGGCTTACTTGTAGAGTTCCGGCGCCAACAGTGCGCCACCCGACCAACTAACAGCCTTGTTGTCGAGGTTGAATGAATACAACTCAAGCCGCAAACGGTTGACACCCTCGACATTGATTTCTACTGGAATTTCATCGGGGTAGGTTGCGTTCCAAGTGCCAACCTCACGACCGTCGGCGTAGGCCTTCAGCATGACACGTTGCTGATAGGTACTAACCTCTTCACGAACAGCGAGGGTGGTCTTGAATGTTTTGTACTTGCGGGAGAGCACTGCATCCCAGGTTTCGCGGTGGTAATACCCCCGCTTCCTCAGCGAATGGGGGTACGCTTTTCCGTTCACCGTCACGGTTCCCCTCAACACGCCCGAGCTGTCACGGTCGAGGGAATCAAACATATAGGGCCCATCGACCACGGGCTTCGGCGCAGGCTTGGGTGCCGGTGCGGGCGCCGGAGCCGGGGCGGGCGCCGGATCCGGATCGGGAATCACCGGGGCGGGCGCGGGAGCAGGGATGACCGGGGCGGGTGCAGGTGCGGGGGCCGGATCCGGGATAACAGGCGCGGGAGCGGGCTTCGGTGCCGGCTTGGGCGCGGGTTTGGGCGCCGGCTTCGTGGTGGGCTTGACCTTGCTGGTGGTGGGCTGAGCCGCGGTGGTGTTTCCTCCGGAGCTAATGCCCATGCTGCTGAGCATGCCCAGGACGGTGACCAGGCCGGTCACGATCGTTGCGATGACTTTGAGGACCTCAACCCAGTTGGTGTTGGCGGCTTGCTGCAACATCTGCTGGATGGCCCGAGGAAAGTGAAGGCGACGCATGGGTGCGTTCTTCCTTTCTATATCCGGTGGGGTGTTTCCTTTTCATGCCAGCACGCGACGTAGCTGTGGTTATAGCTGGTTCACCTCTACGGGTAACTTCCTCATGAGTATCTGCATTAACAGCAGTCACAAAATGATTGCGGACGCGCCACCTGTGAGCGAACCTTTGCCCTGTTTCCCCAGGAAAAGCACGGGTGAACTGCAGAAGGGGAATTCACCCGATAAAGTGCCCCCTTTCCCCTGTTCAGTGCCCTATTTTTCGGGGGCAGCTCGGCGCCCCAATTCACCTTATTGAACACGCTTACATATGGTTGCGCGTGCATGTTTTATGGTGTCGTGGCGCCCAAGGTTTGGGATAGCTCACGAAAGGATTGCCCAAGCAAGCAACATCACGGTGCATTTAGGCACGCAAACGACTAGACTGAGTCGGTCTATAGTTTCGCCGTTTATCGACTAGCCCCGGCAATCACCTGCACTTTCCCGCGACAGTAGCGTCGCTGGGACTGGACAAGGATGCTTGCACCTGGGGCATGTGAAGGAAATACAGCCGATATGTCTCGCCCCTTGCGCGTCGCCGTCATCGGTGCCGGCCCCGCCGGCATCTACGCCTCCGATCTTTTGATGAAGTCGGACACCCCGGTCGAAATCGACCTGTATGAGCGCATGCCGGCCCCGTTCGGCCTGATCCGCTACGGCGTGGCACCCGACCACCCGCGCATCAAGGGCATCGTCAACGCCCTGCACAAGGTGATGGAAAAAGACGAGCTGCGCCTGCTCGGCAACATCGCCGTCGGTGAGGACGTCACCATCGACGAACTCAAGCAGTTCTACGACGCCCTGGTGTTCTCCACGGGCGCGACCGGCGACCGCGACCTGGACATCCCGGGCTCCGACCTGGAGGGCTCCTACGGCGCCGCCGAGTTCGTCGGCTTCTACGACGGCAACCCGGACTTCAAGCGCGAGTGGGACCTGTCCGCCGAAAAGGTTGCCGTGGTCGGCGTCGGTAACGTCGGTCTCGACGTGGCCCGCATCCTCGCCAAGACCGGCGAAGAGCTGCACGTCACCGAGATCCCGGACAATGTCTACGAGGTCCTCAAGACCAACCAGGCTAAGGAAGTGCACGTCTTCGGTCGCCGCGGCCCCGCCCAGGCGAAGTTCACCCCCTTGGAGCTCAAAGAGCTCGACCACTCCCCCACCATCGAGGTTGTCGTCAACCCCGAGGACATCGACTACGACGAGGCCAGCGAAGCTGCCCGCCGCGAATCCAAAACCCAGGACATGGTGTGCTCCACCCTGGAGCAGTACGCCATCCGCGACCCCAAGGGCGCACCCCACAAGCTGTTCATCCACTTCTTCGAGTCCCCCGTCGAGATCCTCGGCGAGGACGGACGCGTCGTGGCCCTGAAAACTGAGCGCACCCAGCTCGACGGCAACGGCGGCGTGACCGGCACCGGCGAATACACCGAATGGCCCGTCGGCGCCGTCTACCGCGCCGTCGGCTACCGCTCCGACGCCGTCACTGGTGTGCCCTTCGACCCGAACGCTGCCGTCATCCCCAACGACGGCGGCCACGTCCTGACCGAACCCAACGGGGAGATCGTGCCCGGCCTGTACACCACCGGCTGGATCAAGCGCGGCCCCGTCGGCCTGATCGGCAACACCAAGGGCGACGCCAAAGAAACCATCGAGATGCTGCTCGCCGACTACGCCGACGGCAAACTCGACGAGCCCGCCAAGCCCGAAAAAGACGACGTCATCACCTTCCTGGAGGACAAAGGCCTGGCCTACACCACCTGGGACGGCTGGCACCAGCTCGACGCCGAAGAACGCCGCCTCGGCGAGGCCGAAGGCCGCGAGCGCAAAAAGATCGTCGAATGGGACGAAATGGTGAAGCACTCCCGCAAGGACGCCTAAGCAACGCCCCCGCTTAGACCACAGCCACCCCACCCGCCGAAGAAGTGAAGCAACTCACAGGCGGGTGGGGTGGTGTATTTTTGCCATAAATTGGTGTTTCAATTCGCCAACAAGCGACCAAGAGGTCTAAGTTAGCCCGCTATGACTTACTTCTTCGCTGTCTCCAACCTCCGCGCCATGTCGCCCATGGAGGTCCACAACCTCTACAAGCTCCGCGTAGACATCTTCGTGCACGAGCAGCGCTGCCCGTACGCCGAAATCGACACCACCGACGCGCTGGACACCACCAGCCACGTCCAAGCCTTCGACACCGACCGTGTCCTGCGCGGCACCGCCCGCGTCTACACCACCACCGCCGCCGAATTCGCCGCCGAAGCACACCTGCCCGCACCGGCCGACAGCACCGCCCCCGTCGCCCACATCGGCCGCCTCTGCGTCGACAAGGACGCCCGCCACGCGGGTCTGGGCTCCGAAATCATGCGCCAAACCATCCGCCTGGCCGAGGAACAATACCCCGGCATGCCGGTCGTGATCACCGCCCAGGAACACCTGGTCGACTACTACGCCACCTTCGGCTTCGTCCCCGCCGGCAATACTTTCGACTGGGATGGGGTCAACCACGTTCCGATGCAGCTGGAAAAGAACTAGCGCAACACGCCCCAACGTAAAAACCCCGACCGCTTCGCACACACTCGTGCACGGCGTCGGGGTTTTCGTGATGTGTAAAGCTAGTTCACCGGGTGGGCATGAATGCGCTGAGCCGCCTCACTTGCGCGCTGACGGGCGGTATCGACGTCCTCCGCGGTGGCGATAGCCACGCCCATGCGGCGGCGCTCATGACATTCGGGCTTACCGAACAGGCGCACCTCGACCTCAGGCAGGGCTAGCGCTTCCGCCAAACCGGTAAAGGACACGTCTTCTGCCTCGCAGCCACCGTAGATCACAGCGCTGGCACCGGGCGACGTCAAGGTCACATCAATCGGCAAACCAAGGATCGCGCGGGCATGCAGTTCGAACTCGGAGAATCGTTGCGACGCCATGGTGACCATGCCGGTGTCGTGCGGGCGCGGGGAGACCTCGGAGAAGTACACATCATCGCCACTGATAAACAGCTCCACGCCGAACACGCCCCGGCCACCCAAAGCATTGGTGATGCGGGCTGCCACGCTGCGGGCGGTATCGAGCGCAGCTTCGGTCATCGGCATCGGCTGCCAGGATTCGACATAGTCGCCGGATTCCTGACGGTGACCAATCGGCTCGCAGAACCAGGTCGCCGGCTTGCCGGTGGCCGGGTCAATGGAGCGGACCGTCAGCAGGGTGATTTCGTAGTCGAAGTCGACGAAACGTTCCACGATGACTTTTTCGGCGTGCACGCGACCGCCACTCATGGCGTACTCCCACGCCGCCACGATGTCTTCCTCGGAGCGGATCACGCTTTGGCCCTTACCGGAGGAGCTCATCACCGGCTTGACCACGCAGGGGTAGCCCATCTGGCCGACCGCGATTTCGAACTCGGCAAAAGTCTCGGCGAAGGCGTAGGCGCTGGTGGGTAGCCCCAATTCTTCCGCGGCGAGACGGCGAATACCTTCCCGGTTCATGGTCAGTTGGGTGGCATTTGCCGTCGGAATGACGGTGAAGCCTTCCTTCTCCAACTCGGCCAGCGCGTCGGTGGCCAGGGCCTCAATTTCGGGCACGATGAGATCCGGGCGGATTTTTTCCGCCAGCGCTTTAAGCGCTTTCGCGTCACTCATGTCCAGGGTGTAGGCGTAGTGCGCCACCTGCTGGGCGGGGGCATTGTCGTAGCGGTCCGCGGCGTGCACCTCCACGCCGAGGCGCTGGCAGGCGATAGCGACTTCCTTACCGAGCTCACCCGATCCAAGCAAAAGGACTTTCGTGGCGCTGGGATTCAGGGGAGTTCCGAGGGCATCTAAGGTGAACATGACGCCAACTTTACCCACCTTGGGGCGCAACGAAAACGATCCCGGCTACCCCCAAAGCTCCCCTTTAGTCCGCCACGCCCACGAGCGTGTCCGCCTGGCGCAGCAGATCGGTGGCGAAAAATTCGCGCCGCAGCCGTTTTCCTTCCGCCAGGCGGGGCTCGTCCGGGGTGCACAGCAGCACGGTGGCAACCCACCGGCCGGGCCATTGCTTGGCCCCATAGGCGCTGCCCAGCAGCGCGCCGGCGATCGCGGCGTGGGTGTCGGTGTCACCGCCGACCGAGATCACATCCACGAGGGCCTGCTCGACGCCACTGGTGCGGCTGGCTGCCAGCGCCCAAAAACTCAAGCAAAGGCTCAGCAGCACCCACCCCATGTGCTGCTCGTACGCGTGGTAATCCCCCGCCACCGCCCTATCGAGGGCTTCACGCACCTGGGGTGTTTGCGCCTGTGCGCGGGCAGTCGCAATCATCTCATCCACGCCGCCACCCCGGATGCCTACCACCATGGCAGCAACGTAGACCCGATTGCTATCGATCACCACCTCGTTGAGGTGGGTGATCTGTGCGTCTTGTTCGGCCGCATCCATTGCCCTGGCAATAGCCTGCTGCTGGTCATCGGCTGCCGCATAAGCCACCGCGATGGGACTGACTCGCATCAAGGAGCCATTGGATTGGGAGTCCACCCCCGGCGCGCCCAGCAGTGCTGCGGCGACGGTGTTGCCGACGTCGAAGGGGTCTGTGTCGAGCCACCAGCGGTAGCGGTTGCGGCAGTCGTCGGCGTCGTAGTGGGGGAGTTTGTTCTCATCGCGGGTGGCGCCTAGCAGGCTGTGGATGAGCATCATGGCCATTTGGGAGTCGTCGGTGGGTTGTCCGGCGAGGATGTTGAAGGTTCCGCCGTCGGCCATGTCGCGCACTCCGTGGGGGTAGGTGGCGCGGATGTGTTCGGGTGGTTGGAATTCGACGAGGGAGCCGAGGGAGTCGCCGATGAATTGTCCGAGGAGGCAGCCGCGGGCGCGGTCGCGCAGGGTGGTGTGTGTCTGGTGGTGTGGGTTCATAGGTTTACTGTATGCGGTGGGAAAGTGTTTTTTGTGCCCATTGTGTATGCGGTTGCGGTGGCGCGCTGTAACATCGGACTATGGCTTATCACGCAGACTCTTCAGACCTTGAGGTCAAGGAAATTTTGACGTGGGACGGTTTCGGTGCCGCTTCCCGCGAACTTGCTCAAAACATTGCCGATTCCGGTTTTGAGCCGGATATCATCATTGCGGTTGCTCGCGGTGGTTTGTTGCCCGCTGGTGCGTTGGGTTATGCCATGGGGGTGAAGTTGAGCGATGCGATCAATGTTGAGTTTTATACCGATGTTGAGGAGACTCTGCCTGATCCGGTGCTGCTGGAGCCGTTGTTGGATGTGAATTCGATCCGTAATAAGAAGCTGCTGGTGGTGGATGATGTGGCTGATTCGGGTCGTACTTTGGCTTTGGTGTTGGAGCTGTTGACCAAGGAAGGTGCGACGTGTAAGTCGGCTGTGTTGTATGCGAAGTCTCGTTCTGAGGTGGATCCGGATTTTGTGTGGAAGCGCACTGATGAGTGGATTGTTTTCCCGTGGTCTGCGGAGAAGCCGGTTACTCCGAACGTTTAAGTTTGTTGTTTGTGCCACCGCTTGGCTGTGCTGGGCGGTGGTTTTTTCATACCCACGTGTATTACTTTTCCCAACACAGTGGGGTGGTTTTTCAGCTAGGATGGGAAACCATGATTCCTTTTCTCGCACCTTTGCACCCGGATCCGCGTGTACCCGCTATCGCTTTGCGTGGGTTGACCAAGGTTTTTGGTGAGCATACGGCTGTCAATAACCTTGATCTGGATATTCCTCGCGGGAGTTTTTATGGCATTGTCGGCCCTAATGGTGCCGGCAAGACGACGGCTATCACGATGGCGACTGGTTTGTTGCGGCCCAGTGATGGTCAGGCGTGGATTGCCGGGCATGAGGTGTGGAGCAAGCACAGTGCGAATGTGTCTGCGAAGTCGGCTTATGGCTTGTTGGCGGATAATTTGCCGGTGTTTGATCGCCTGTCGGCGACGGAGTTTTTGTCTTATGTGGGCTTGTTGCGGGGGATGGATGAGGGCACTATCGCGCAGCGTACGCAGGGTTTGCTTGAGACGTTGGATTTGCCAAGTGATTCGAAGCTGATTGTGGATTATTCGGCCGGTATGACGAAGAAGATTCTGTTGGCTGCGGCTTTGTTGCACCGCCCTGAGGTGTTGATTTTGGATGAGCCTTTTGAGGCCGTCGATCCGGTGAGTGCCCGCCATATTCGCCAGATCTTGTCGTCGTATCGGGATGCGGGTGGCACGGTGGTGATGAGTAGCCACGTGATGGAGCTGGTGCAGGGCTTGTGTGACCACGTCGCTATTGTTGCCCAGGGTCGGGTGCTGACTGCGGGTACTAGTGATGAGGTGCGCCAGGGTTCCAGTTTGGATGATGTGTTCGTCGATTTGGTTGGCGGCGGCGATGTCGATACTGGTTCTTTGGGCTGGTTGGGGGGTGCTTCCTCGTGACGCGCACTATCCTGAAGCTGCATTTTGCGCTGTGGAAGCGCTCTATGCGCGGCAACGTGGGCGCGATTTTGCAGCTGGTCTTTTTCGTGTTGTACGGCCTTGGTGGCGCGGTGGCCTTGGGGTTCGCGATCGCGTTCATGCCGGGTGAGAACTATGAGAACCTCGTGGGTGTTTCCGCCCTTGGGGTGTTTACGTTTTTGCTGTTTGCTGGGGTGATTCCTTCGTCGGAGTTTCAGATTCAGCCGGAGAAGTTTGCGGCGTTGCCGGTGAGTGCGAACGATATTCGTACTGGTCTTGCCGTGGCTACGTTTGCGCAGGTGCGTTCCGCGTTGGCTGTGCTGTGTTCGGTGATCACGATCGTTGCCGGCAGCTACGCCCTGTTTGAGGGCGGTGATGGGCTGTGGATTCCGGTGTGGGTGATCGGTTCGTTGCTGGCCTCTGTGACTGCGATTTTGGGCGCTGAGGCTGTTGCTCAGGCGTCGAATTTGGCGAAAAACCGCAAGAGTAAAGAGCGCATGGGTTTGGTGACGTCCCTGGTGATTTTCTCCGCCTGGATGGCTTTTAGTGTGGTCACTAACGGGCAGGTCAGCCCGGATACTCTGTCGCGTATTACTCGGGTGTCTTTGTACACCCCCTTTGGTGCTATTGCAGGTGTTGGCCCGGCTTTGGCTGGGGGCAATGTGTTCGGCGCGCTGTGTGCGCTACTCATCGGTGGCGGCACGTTGTATGGGCTGTGGTGGTTGTGGGGCAGGTCCTTTGTGAAGGCCCTGTCGGAGCCGACTGCTTCCGATGTGGATGATTCTCCGACTCGTACCTCCGATAGTGTGCTGCTGCGGGGTCAGCGCCCCACTGTGGCGGCAGCCCTGAGGAGCCGTATTTGGCGTTATGCCCGCCGTGATAGCCGGATGACTCAAACCTTGGTGGCGATGCCGATTATGGCGGTGGGTTTTTTGGCGGTTGGCGCCGTGATGGAGAATTCTCCCCTGCCCTATTTTGGTGCGATGCTGCTGGCGATGGCTGGCGGCAACTTGCTGATGAACGCGCTCGGGCTGGATGGCCCCAGTAACTGGGTGAACATGGTGTGTGGGGTGAACCCGAAGGTGCTGTTGAAGCAGTACGGGATCGCCTACGCGTCGTTGGCGCTGCCGCTGCTGGTTCCCTATGAGATCGTCATGTTTTTCATCCTGCGCGATCACGCGTTTTACCCTTATGCGGCGGTCGCGATCCCGGCAATTGCGATTTCCAACCTGGGTATCGCGTTCATGTTGTGCGTGTTTAATCCTTTCCCCACCGCAAAGCCTGGCACGCCGGCGATGAAGGATCGTTCCCAGCAGTCGGGCAATGCCTTCATCACGGTGTTTGTGGCGCTCGGTGGCGGTGCGATTCCGTTGGTTCCGGGGTTGGTCTTGTCCTACTGGTTCTTTGTCCCCGGCATGGTGCTCGCTTACGTGCTGTCGATTGTCACGTTGGTGGTGTGTTATTCCGTCGCCACTAGCCGCCTTGAGCAGCGGTGGCCGGATATCTTCGCCAAGGTGCAAAACTACGTTTAAGGGCCAATCCCCGGCCACAGGCATGGGCCCGTCTCCTCAGCTTAGGCAGGAGACGGGCCCATGCTTTTTGGCGTTATGCCCACACGCCGGCTGCCGTGGGAAGAAGATGATGCGCATACCGCTGATGGCACCGGCACAACAAAGCCCCGCCCAAGCGAAGCTTGAAAAGTCGCTTTGGCGGGGCTTGGGGGCTGACCGAAAAGGTAGCTTTTGGCTACTTGCCTTCCTGCATCACATCGTGGCGCACGATGGTCTGGTCGCGGCCGGGGCCGACACCGATGTAGGAGATCCGGCAGCCGGAGACCTTCTCCAGGAACAGGACATAGTCCTGAGCCTTTTGGGGCAGTTCCTCGAAGGTCTTGCAGTTGGTGATGTCCTCATCCCACGCCGGCATGGTCTCCAGGATGGGGGTGGCGTGGTGGAACTCGGACTGGGTCAGTGGCATTTCGTCGTAGCGCACACCATCAACATCGTAGGCGACACACACCGGGATCTCACCGATACCGGTGAGCACGTCCAGCTTGGTAAGGAACAGGTCCGTGAAGCCGTTGACGCGGGAAGCGTAGCGGGCGATCACGGCGTCGTACCAGCCACAGCGGCGCTTACGGCCGGTGTTCACGCCGACCTCACCGCCGGTGGTCTGCAGGTACTCGCCCCACTTGTCGAACAGCTCCGTTGGGAACGGGCCGGCGCCAACGCGGGTGGTATAAGCCTTGATAATGCCCAGGGAGCTGGTAATCCGGGTCGGGCCGATACCGGCACCAACGCAAGCACCACCGGCGGTCGGGTTGGAGGAGGTCACGAACGGGTAGGTGCCGTGATCCACGTCGAGCATGGTGGCCTGGCCACCCTCCATCAGCACGTGCTTGCCCTCATCCAGAGCCTTATTGAGCACCAGCTCACTATCAATGACCATGGGGCGCAGACGATCCGC